>NZ_LZKK01000063.1 GCF_001672815.1 Mycobacterium sp. E796
TGGCCTGGCTGGTCGTGGAGGGCGCCCTACTTCCTCTGCGCCGCAACGATATTCGCCGGACGGCGGCTACGAGCGCGGGTTGACCTCGACTCGATGCAGGTCGTCGCCGAGTTCGATGCGCCCGCCGAATTTGGTGGCGGCCAGGGCGCGCCACTGTTCCTCTTGCCCGGGCACCAGCGCCGGCACGTAGTGCGTCATCACCAGCGTGCCCACGCCCGCGCGGTCGGCGGTCGTCGCCGCCTCCTCCACCGACGAGTGGTAATCGCAGATGTCCTGAAGCCGCTGCTGCGGGATGTTGGCGACGATGTCCTTGCGGATCACAGTGTGCACCAATGCGTCAGCGCCGCTTGCCAGTTCGTCCAGGCCCGGGCATGGGACCGTGTCTCCCGCCAGCACCGCCGAGGTCGCGCCGGATTCGATGCGGAAGCCGATGGTCGGTGCCACCGGTCGGTGGTCGGTCGGCGCGACCCGGATCGACACCCCATCGCGGTCCCACACCGGGCCTTCGGTGCATTCGTGAACCTCGACCGCCGGTGGCGCGTTCAGGTCGGCGTGATGGGCGATCCGGTAGCCGATGTCGTGGCCGAACGCCTTGAGCGTCGCCTCCACGGTCTCCGCGGTGCCGGGCGGCCCGATGATCGGCAGTGGCGTGGGGTCGGGCGCAAAGGTGGAGATCCAACGGGTGATCAGCAGGTCGCCGAGATCGCCGATGTGGTCGCTGTGCAGGTGGGTGAGCAGCAGCGCCGACAACCCGGCGGCGCCCACGCCGACCGCCGCCGCGCGCTGCAGCACCCCGCGCCCGCAATCGACCAAAAACACCTGTCCGCCGGCCCGCACCAGGGTCGACGGACCGGCGCGGTTCGGATCGGGGATGGGGCTTCCGGTGCCCAGCAGGGTGATCTCGATCATGGGCCCATCCTTGCAAGGCCGACGCATCCACAGCGGTATTTCACCGTCGGGTTTGGGCCGGGGATCCGAGGGTATGGGAGCCCGCGGTTGCCGCTTTTCGTGTTGGCTTTCCCGCCGGGCGAGTTAGCCGTAGCCTGATGTGAAGCGGATCACAACCAGCTGGAGGCCTTGATGCGGATTGCGGACGTCTTGCGGAACAAGGGCGCGGCGGTGGTGACGATCAACCCCGATGCGACCGTCAAGGAGCTGCTCGCCGGCCTCGCCGAGCAAAACATCGGCGCCATGGTGGTGGTCGGCGACGAGGGCGTCGTCGGCATCGTCTCGGAGCGCGACGTCGTGCGCCAACTGCACACCCACGGCGCGAGCGTGCTGTCGCGGCCGGTCTCCAAGATCATGACGTCGACGGTCGCCACGTGCACGAAGTCGGACACGGTGGACTCGCTGAGCGTGCTGATGACCAAGAACCGGGTGCGCCACGTGCCGGTGCTGGACGGCAAGAAGCTGATCGGCATCGTCAGCATCGGTGACGTGGTGAAGACCCGGATGGAGGAGCTCGAGGCCGAGCACGAGCAGCTGCAGTCCTACATCACCCAGGGCTGATTGCCCGGCTCGGCGATCTGCGGGCACTAGCTCCAGGCGTAGTCCGCCCGTAGCCGGGCGGCGATGACGTCGAAGATTTCGCGGTCCAGGATCGCGCCCTCGCGGCGAATGCCCTCCTCGGGCACGTCGAGCACCCGGTCCAGGCGCACCCAGCTCTCCCGGCCCTCGTAATCCCAGGCGCCGGCCCCGATCCCGACCCAGTCGCGATCGCCGGCGTGGCGCTGCTGGCTGGAGACCATCAGCCCCAGCAGGACGCGCCGGTCACGGCCCACGACGAGAACCGGTCGATCCTTGCCGCGGGTGGGGTCGTCCTCGTAGGCCACCCAGGTCCACACGATCTCGCCGGGATCGGCCCGGCCGTCGAGGTTCGGGGCGTAGACCAGTTTTCGCGCCCGTTGGGCGGTGGGAAAGCTGGTGCTCGTCACCGGCCGCCCCGTCGCGATCTCGGCCGGTGACTGTGGCGCGGCGGCGGCGATGACGTTCGCGGTGATCTTCACGGCGCGCTCGAGTTCGCGCGCGACGACCTGGGCGGTCTGCGCGTAAATCACCACATTTCGGGCAAAGCGCTGCAACGTCTTCCATTGGGATTTGCGGGGAGACGCCATATTCGCAGCATAACCACGGGCGGCCGGGTGCGAATGTGTCCAACTAGGTCCCGGCGACTCCGCACAGATACCCTGGACATACCGCTCAGGCGGCCTCGAGCAGGCCCAGACCAGGAGATTCCCATCAGCAGTTTCGCCGACAAAACCTTCACCCCGCCGGCGCAGATCAGGAATTTCTGCATCATCGCTCACATCGACCACGGCAAGTCGACGCTGGCGGACCGGATGCTTCAGCTCACCGGCGTCGTCGACGAGCGGTCGATGCGCGCCCAGTACCTCGACCGGATGGACATCGAGCGGGAGCGCGGGATCACCATCAAGGCGCAGAACGTCCGGCTGCCGTGGAAAGTCGGCGACGAAGAATTTGTCCTGCACCTGATCGACACCCCGGGCCACGTCGACTTCACCTACGAGGTGTCGCGCGCGCTGGAGGCCTGCGAGGGCGCGGTATTGCTGGTGGACGCCGCCCAGGGCATCGAGGCGCAGACGCTGGCCAACCTGTACCTGGCGCTGGACCGCGACCTGCACATCATCCCGGTGCTCAACAAAATCGACCTGCCGGCCGCCGACCCCGACCGCTACGCCGGCGAGATCGCCCACATCATCGGCTGCGAGCCCGAGGACGTGTTGCGGGTGTCCGGCAAGACCGGGGAGGGCGTCGCCGACCTGCTCGATCACGTCGTGCGTGAGGTCCCGCCGCCCGAGGGTGACGCCGACGCGCCCACCCGCGCGATGATCTTCGACTCCGTCTACGACATCTACCGCGGCGTGGTCACCTACGTGCGCGTGGTGGACGGCAAGATCACCCCGCGCGAACGCATCGCGATGATGTCCACCGGCGCCACCCACGAACTGCTCGAGGTCGGCATCGTCTCGCCCGAACCCAAGCCCAGCGACGGCCTGGGGGTGGGGGAGGTCGGCTACCTGATCACGGGGGTGAAGGACGTCCGGCAGTCCAAGGTCGGCGACACCGTGACGACCGCCCGGCACGGCGCCACCGAGGCGCTGACCGGCTATCGCGAACCCAAACCGATGGTCTATTCGGGGCTGTATCCCGTCGACGGGTCGGACTACCCGGATCTGCGCGACGCCCTGGACCGCCTGCAGCTCAACGACGCCGCCCTGACCTACGAGCCGGAAACGTCCGTCGCGCTGGGCTTCGGTTTCCGATGCGGCTTCCTCGGTCTGCTGCACATGGAGATCACCCGCGAGCGCCTGGAGCGCGAATTCGACCTGGACCTGATCTCGACGTCGCCGAACGTCGTCTACCGGGTCGTCAAAGAAGATGACAGCGAGATCGTGGTGACCAACCCGTCGGACTGGCCGGAGGGCAAAGTCCGCACCGTCTACGAACCCGTCGTGAAGACCACCATCATCGCCCCCAGCGAGTTCATCGGCACGATCATGGAGCTGTGCCAGTCCCGGCGCGGCGAACTGGGCGGCATGGATTACCTGTCGCCCGAGCGGGTGGAATTGCGCTACACCATGCCGCTCGGCGAGATCATCTTCGACTTCTTCGATTCCCTGAAGTCGCGCACCCGCGGCTATGCCAGCCTCGACTACGAGGAGGCGGGCGAGCAGGAGGCCGAACTGGTCAAGGTCGACATCCTGCTGCAGGGCGAGGCCGTCGACGCGTTCAGCGCGATCGTGCACAAGGATTCGGCGTACGCCTACGGCAACAAGATGACCACCAAGCTCAAGGAGCTGATCCCGCGCCAGCAGTTCGAGGTGCCGGTGCAGGCGGCGATCGGATCGAAAATCATTGCCCGCGAGAACATTCGGGCGATCCGCAAGGACGTGCTGTCCAAATGCTACGGCGGTGACATCACCCGCAAACGCAAACTTCTGGAAAAGCAGAAGGAAGGCAAGAAGCGGATGAAGACGATCGGCCGGGTCGAGGTGCCGCAGGAGGCGTTTGTTGCCGCGCTGTCCACCGATGCCGCCGGGGACAAGGGTAAGAAGTAGCCGTGCGAATCCTCGGGCCGGCGACGGCGTTGATATTGGTCGCCGCGGTGGCGGCCGGATGCGGCGGCGTTGTGGATGGCACGGCGAAACCGGCGCCCAACCTGAAGCCGCGCCCGCTGACCGGCGACACCGTCCGCCGGGTGCTGCTCGACGGCGACGCTTTGTCGCGGATGCTCAACCAGCCCTTCGCCACCCGCAAGCCGGCCGAGTTCGGCGGGCCCGACGTGCTGAGCCAAACGGACGAAACCGTCTCGCCGGCCAATTGCCTGGGCGTGACGGCGATGCTGCAGAAAAGCGTCTACCAGTCCGCGGATGTCAAAGACGTTGCGGCGCAGGCGTGGTGGAACAACGGGGATCCGGCGCAGGTGATCAGCGTCATCGAGGGCGTCGTCGCCCTGCCGTCGGCCGCGCAGGCCCAGGCGCTGTTCGCGCAGTTCTCCCAGCAGTGGCAGCAGTGCAACGGCACCACGACGACCGAGCAGAACGGCCCGATCAGCACGACGATCGTCATCGGCGACGTTCGCG
The DNA here is from genome assembly GCF_001672815.1 of Mycobacterium sp. E796. GTDB lineage: Bacteria > Actinomycetota > Actinomycetes > Mycobacteriales > Mycobacteriaceae > Mycobacterium. Next base: position 4,605 of record NZ_LZKK01000063.1, read on the forward strand.
TACCGGACGCCTCCAAAACCATTGTCGCGGCGACGAATACCGCGACGTCGGTGCTGCCCAACATGCCGCCCCTGCGGCCCACACCACAGGCGCGGGCCATCGGGGTCCAGTTGAACTGCCTCGTCGAGGTGGAGGTGGTCTTCTTCGGCGACCGGCGCCCGTCCGACCCGGGATCGGGCAACCTGGACACCAGCGGCATCGACGTCGCGCGCGCGATGATGGACAAGGTCAGCGCCCTGAGCTGACGCCGCGCCTTACCGCGGCCTGAGACATTGCTGCCTCGCTGCTGAGGCTTCGGTGTGTCTTACTGCGCCCCAGCCCTTTCGAAAGTAAACTTTCGGTGAACTAACGGGATCCGAAAGATGAATGGCATGCATATGAGAGGTAAATCACAGAAACGATGTCTCACGCGCCTGCCACGGCGTTGGTGCGGCGTGGCGGCGCTGCTGCTCGTGATGTCGACCGCCGGCTGCGCGGCGGTTGTCGACGGCGCGGCCCGTCCGGCGCCGGGCATGGCGCCGCGGTCGCTGCACGGGCAAACCATCAAGCAGGTACTGCTCGGTCACCGGGCCTTGGCGGGAATTCTCAACCAGTCCTTCAAGATTGACCCTCGTTTTCGGCCGCGGTTCGGTGGTCCCGACGCGTTGTTGGACGACGGGTGGCTCTCGCCCGGCGACTGCCTGGGCGTGGCGTCGATGCTGCAGCGAGCCGTCTATCAATCCAGCAACGTGCGTCACGTCGCGGTTCAGACGTGGCGGCACGCCCCGAAGTCCGTGGAGGTGACCAGCGTCAAGGAGGGCGTGGTCAGCTTGCCCAGCCCCGCCGAGGCCCAGGCGCTGTTCGAAAAATTCTCCCAGCAGTGGCAACAATGCAATGGCACGACGATCCCCTTGTCGGGCGCGGTGTTCAAGCTCAAGGCTGCGGTTACCAACGTCAAGGCCACGAATCCGGTTGTCTCGGCGACCCTTTCGATGGGGTTCGCATCGCGCAGCTTGGATTCGGCGTCCCTGCAGTCCGGGCGGGCCCTCGGCGTCCGCGGCAACTGCCTGGTCGAGGTCGAGGTCGCCTTCTTCGGCGACACGCAGCCGTCGGACCCCGGCGCCGATCCTCAGGCGAGCGCCGTCGACATCGCGCAGGCCATCCTGGACAAGGTCGGCGCCCTCGCTTAAGGGGCGGGCGCTGACGGGGTTCTACACCGGCGCGTTGGCCGGCTGGAACGTGCCCGATCCGTCGGCCTCCTCCTCGGCCCGGATGACGTGCACGACGGCGTTGATCAGCGCCAGGTGGGTGAACGCCTGCGGGAAGTTGCCCAGGTGCCGTCCGGAGCGCGGTTCGATCTCCTCGGCGTAGAGGTGCAGTGGGCTGGCGTAGGCCAGCAGCCGCTCGCAGAGCCGCTTGGCGCGGCTCACCTCGCCGATCTCGACCAGCGCCGAGACCAACCAGAACGAGCAGATCGTGAACGTGCCCTCCTCGCCGGACAGCCCGTCGTCGGTCTCCTCGACCCGGTAGCGCAGCACCAGGCCCTCCTCGGTCAGCTCGTTGGCGATGGCCAGCACGGTGTTGCGCACCCGCGGGTCGTCCGGCGGCAGGAATCGGGTCAGCACGACCAGCAGCAGCGAGGCGTCCAGCGCGTCGCTGCCGTAGCGCTGGGTGAACACGCCGCGCGAGTCGACCCCGTGCTCGAGGATGTCGTTCTTGATCTCCTCGGCGATCGCCCGCCACTGCTGGGCATAGCTCTTCTCGCCCTGCCGCTCGGCAAGCTTGGACCCGCGGTCAAGCGCCACCCAGCACATCACCTTCGACGACGTGAAATGCTGCGGCTCCCCGCGCACCTCCCAGATGCCGCGGTCGGGCTCGCGCCAATGCTTGATCGCCTCTTCCACCTGCTTCTTGAGCACCGGCCACAGGGTCTCCGGGATTTGCTCTCGCGACTTGGCGTGCAGGTAGAACGAGTCCAGGATCGAGCCCCAGATGTCGTGCTGAACCTGGTCGTAGGCGCCGTTGCCGATCCGCACCGGACGGGCGTGGTCGTAACCGGAGAGGTGGTGCAGCTCCTCTTCGACCAGGCTGCGCTCGCCGCCGACGCCGTACATCACCTGCAGCGGGTGCCGCTCGTTGCTGTTGGCGCCGGAGACGTCGGCGATGAAGGCGAAGAAGTCGTCGGCCTCGCGGTCGAGTCCCAGGGTGTAGAGGCCCCACAGCGCGAACGTCGAGTCGCGGACCCAGGCGTAGCGGTAATCCCAGTTGCGCTCGCCGTGCGGCGTCTCGGGAAGCGAGGTGGTGCTGGCCGCAAGCAGCGCGCCCGTGGGCGAATACGTCAGACCCTTCAGCGTCAGCGCGCTGCGCTGCAGGTAGGCGCGCCACGGGTGGTCGGGGAAGTTGCCGATGTTGATCCACTGCCGCCAGCACTCGGTGGTCTGCCACATCTTGTCGGCGGCCTCTTCGTAGGTCTGCGGCGCCGGGTGCTTGGTCCAGCTCAGGGCGACGAACACGTCATCGCCCTCTTTCATCCGGGTGCGCGCCCGCGCTTCCCGGCCTTCCAGCCCGATGCGCAGGTTGGTGGTCAGCCGCAGCGTCGGGTGCGCGTCGGGCTGCTTGCTGGCGCGCGCGATGGCCTCGCCGTAGGCGTTGGCCGAGTACTCCCAGGTGACGCCGACGCGGTGGTAGTCGAACGCCGGCTCGCAGCTCATCATCAGCTCGACGGTGCCGCTGACGCAGCGCACCGTGCGCAGCAGGATGTGCTCGGCGTCCCAGTCCATCGGGGTGCGGCGATGCGTCCGCGAGCGGCGCTCGATGTCATGCCACGGGCCCATCACCAGCGCGTCACGCACGATCAGCCACCCGGTGTGGGTCTGCCAGGTGGTCTCCATGATCAGGCTGCCCGGGAGGTAACGGCGCGCCGAGGGCACCGAGACGCCGTACGGGCCGAGCCGGAAGTGGCCGGCGCTACGGTCCAGGATCGCGCCGAACACGCTCGGGGAGTCGGGTCGGGGCACGCACAGCCATTCGACCGACCCGGCGGGGGAGATCAGGCACGTCGTCTCCCAGTCGGACAGGAATGCGTAGTCGGCGATCGGCGGAAATGGGTTCCGCAGCGACGCGGTGGGCGCGAGCGGCGCGGGCGCGCTGAAATCGATCGGCGCAGCCAGCACGGTCTCGGGAGGCGCGTCGAACGCTTCCAGTGGCGCCTCCGCGGGAGCACCGTCGGCCGGCTGGTCGGCGGGTTGGGCGTGCAGAACCATGCCGACATCATCGACTGTCAACCTGCCCGGCGTCCAATGTTTCCATTAGGTGTCGGTTGGGTGCCGGTGTCGGGGGCGAATAGGGTGAGCCGGGTGGGCGGGTTCCTGAATTGGTGGGATGGCAACGAGCTGTGGCTCTCGGGTCTCGCGTTCGTGCTGCAGGCCATGATCGTGATGCCCGTTGTTTTGGCGGTGGCCTACGTCACGGCGGGCCTGCTGGACCGCCTGCTCGGAAAGGGCATCAAGTTGATGCGCCGTGTTCGGCACGCCGATGGGGCACCCGGGTAACGCCCATGCCTCGCTCGCACGTGACGTTGATTCTGGTCACCCTCGTGGTGCTGGTGATCGTCACATGGCTAGTGACGCACTGACGCTCGCTCGGGTGCGCGGTGGCGGCCCAGCGAATTCCTGTTAGGCTTCGCGACATGCACATGGCAACCGGCGTGGTGGAATGCGCTGTCTTTGTGCACTGTTGTCGCTGACTCCAACCCGTGCGCGGTTTGGTTAGGGGTCGTCGACTCTCCTGAAGTCTTATCGCCTTTCCGCTGCAACGGGATCCAGACCAGTTGTCCCGCCCGAAACAGCAATGAAAGGCCACGAATGCTTACCGACATCGGCAGTGCCCGGCGCTGGCGGACTGCTGGAGGCTTGGCCATACTCGCCCTGATCGTCGGTGTCGTCGCCGCTTGTCAGGGCGGCCCCAGCGACGTGGTGGGCGGGAGCGGCCCCAGCAACGCGCGCACGAGTCTCACCCTTGTCGCCTATTCCGCCCCGGAACCCGGCTGGAGCAAGGTGATCCCAGCCTTCAACGCCTCCGACGAGGGCAAGGGCATCCAGGTGATCACCTCCTACGGCGCCTCCGGCGACCAGTCCCGCGGCGTAGCCGAGGGTAAGCCGGCCGATCTCGTCAACTTCTCGGTCGAACCCGACGTGACCCGGTTGGTCAAGGCGGGCAAGGTATCCAAGGACTGGAACACCGACGCCACCAAGGGAATCCCGTTCGGGTCGGTCGTCACGCTGGTGGTGCGCAAGGGAAATCCGAAGAACATCAAGGACTGGGATGACCTGCTGCGGAACGGCATTGAGGTCATCACGCCCAGCCCGCTGAGTTCGGGATCGGCCAAGTGGAATCTGCTTGCCCCGTATGCCGTCAAGAGCGAAGGCGGCACCAACGGTCAGGCCGGCATCGACTTCATCCATAAACTGGTGAGCGAACACGTCAAGCTGCGCCCCGGTTCCGGACGGGAAGCCACCGACGTCTTCGTCCAGGGCAGCGGGGACGTCTTGATCAGCTACGAGAACGAGGCGATCGCGACCGAACGTGCGGGCAAGCCGGTCGAGCACGTCAATCCGCCGCAGACGTTCAAGATCGAGAACCCATTGGCGGTGGTGACCACCAGCCCGCACCTGGACGCCGCCGTGGCTTTCAAGAACTTTCAGTACACCGCCGCGGCGCAGAAGGTGTGGGCGCAGGCCGGCTTCCGGCCGGTCGACCCCGCCGTGGCCGCGGATTTCCGCAGCCAGTTCCCCGCACCGGCGAAGCTGTGGACGATCGCCCAACTCGGCGGCTGGGCCACGGTGGACCCGCAACTGTTCGACAAGAACACGGGCAGCATCACCAAGATCTACACGAAGGCGACGGGATGACCGCCACCGTCACGCCCGTCCCCGACGCGGCACGAGCCTTCCGGCGCCCCCGCGGATCGGGCACCACATCGTTACGCGTCGGCGTCGCGACGCTGTGGCTGTCGGTGATCGTGCTGCTGCCGCTGGGGGCCATCGCATGGCAGGCCGCGGGCGGCGGCTGGCACGCCTTCTGGCTCGCCGTCACGTCGAACGCCGCGCTGGAGTCGTTCCGCGTGACGCTCACCATCTCCGCCGGCGTGACGGCGGTCAACCTGGTGTTCGGACTGGTGATCGCGTGGATGCTGGTGCGCGACGACTTCTTCGGCAAACGGCTGGTCGACGCCATCATCGACCTGCCGTTCGCGCTGCCGACCATCGTCGCCAGCCTGGTGATGCTGGCCCTGTACGGGAACAACAGCCCGGTAGGGCTGCACCTGCAGCACACCGCTTGGGGTGTGGCGGTGGCGCTGGCCTTCGTCACCCTGCCGTTCGTGGTGCGGGCCGTTCAGCCGGTGCTGCTGGAGATCGACCGGGAGACCGAGGAGGCGGCGGCCTCGCTGGGCGCGAATGGTCCGAAGATCTTCACCTCGGTCGTGTTGCCGTCGCTGACCCCGGCCCTGTTATCCGGTGCGGGCCTGGCGTTCTCACGAGCGATAGGCGAGTTCGGGTCGGTGGTGCTGATCGGCGGCGCGGTGCCGGGCAAGACCGAAGTGTCCTCCCAGTGGATACGGACGCTGATCGAGAACGACGACCGCACCGGAGCCGCCGCGATATCCATCGTGCTGCTTGCAATTTCGTTTACCGTGCTGTTCATCCTGCGCATCGTCGGCGGGCGCGCGGCCAAACGCGAGGAGTTGGCATCATGACGGCGTCGTCGACGAGGTCTCGTTACCTCATCCGATTCCTCGGGCTGACATACATTTTCGTGTTGCTCGTCGTTCCGGTGTCGCTGATCCTGTGGCGGACCTTCCGCCCCGGAATCGGCCAGTTCTTCGACTGGGTGAGCACACCGGCCGCGGTATCGGCGCTGAATTTGACGCTGCTGGTGGTGGCCATCGTGGTGCCGCTCAACGTCGTGTTCGGGATTCCGACCGCGCTGGTGCTGGCGCGCAACCGGTTTCGGGGTAAGGGCGTGCTGCAGGCGGTCATCGACCTGCCGTTCGCGGTCTCGCCCGTCATCGTGGGCGTGGCATTGATCCTGCTGTGGGGGGCGGGTGGTGCCTTCGGGTTCGTCGAAAACAACCTCGGCCTGAAGATCATTTTCGGCCTGCCCGGGATCGTGCTGGCCAGCATCTTCGTCACGCTGCCGTTCGTGGTGCGCGAAGTGGAGCCGGTGCTGCACGAGTTGGGAACCGACCAGGAGGAGGCGGCCGCCACCCTGGGTTCGAGTTGGTGGCAGACGTTTTGGCGGATCACACTGCCGTCCATCCGATGGGGATTGACCTACGGCATCGTGCTGACCGTCGCGCGCACGCTCGGCGAGTTCGGCGCGGTGATCATCGTGTCGTCCAACCTGCCGGGCAAGTCGCAAACGCTGACATTGCTTGTCGCGGACCGGTACAACCGCGGGGCCGAGTACGGCGCCTACGCGCTGTCGACGCTGCTGATGGGTGTGGCCGTGCTGGTCCTGATCTTCCAGCTAGTCCTCGACGTCCGCCAGGCACGAGCGACCAAGTAAGCCGGACAAGGAGACTCGCAGATGACCGACAATCCGACCGAGGCCCGCGACCCCGCGATCACGGTGCGTGACGCCTATAAGCGCTATGGCGATTTCGTGGCGTTGGATCATGTGGATTTCGTGGTGCCGAAGGGGTCGTTGACGGCGTTGTTGGGTCCGAGTGGGTCGGGCAAGTCGACGCTGTTGCGGGCCATCGCGGGGCTGGA
>NZ_LZKK01000064.1 GCF_001672815.1 Mycobacterium sp. E796
CCAGCGCCCGGGCCTGCTGCTCTTCGGTCTGATCCCGCTGGCGTTGCTTGCCGTCTATGTCGTGGTGCAGGCCCGGCGCCGGCAGCGGCTGCGCCGCTTCACCGAGGCCGAGGTGCCCCAGTCGTGGTGGCGACACGTTCCCGTCGCGGTTGCGCTGCTGTCGCTGTTCCTGTTGACCGTCGCCCTGGCCACGCCTACGCATGACATGCGCATCCCGCGCAACCGCGCCTGCGTCGTGCTGATCATCGACATGTCGAACTCGATGCGCGCGACCGACGTCGAACCCAACCGGCTCAAGGCGGCCGAGCAGGCGGCCAGCCAGTTCGCCAGCCAGCTGACGCCGGGCATCAACCTGGGACTGGTCGGATTCGCGGGCACGCCCTACCTGCTGGTGCCGCCGACCCCGCAGCACGAGGCGACCCTCGAGGCGCTGAAGAAGCTCGAGTTCGCCGACGGGACGGCGACCGGTGAGGCGATCTTCACCGCGCTGCACGCGGTCGGCGCCGCGGCCATCACCGGCGGGGACACGCCGCCACCGGCGCGCATCGTGCTGGAATCCGACGGGGCCGAAAACGTGCCGCTGGACCCCAACGCGCCGCAGGGCGCGTTCACCGCGGCGCGGGCCGCCAAGGCCGAGGAGGTGCAGATCTCGACGATCTCCTTCGGCACGCCCTACGGCACCGTCGAGTACGAGGGCGCCACCATCCCGGTCCCCGTCGACGACCAGACGCTGCAGGAGATCACCAAGATCACCGACGGCCAGGCGTTCCACGCCGACAGCCTGGAATCGCTGGAGAGCGTCTATTCGACCCTGCAGCGCCAGATCGGCTATCAGACCGTCAAGGGCGACGCCAGCCTGGCCTGGATGCTGCTCGGCGCGGTGCTGCTGGCCGGCGCCGTCCTGGCCGGAGAGTTCCTGAACCGGCGGCTGCCCGCCTAAGCGGTCAGACGGCAGCGTCAGATCGGCAGGCGCCGGTTGATCAGCAGGCCCAGCGCCGCCGCGATCAGCGCGACGACGACGCCCAGGCGCAGCCAGCCGGCGCTGCCGGGGCCGGGCACCGTGCGGAACCCGATGTCGTTCTCGATGGCGTTGTAGCTCTTGTTCAGCTCGCTGA
>NZ_LZKK01000065.1 GCF_001672815.1 Mycobacterium sp. E796
GTGTTGGGCTGGCAGGCCGGCGAAGTCGCCGAGATCTTGGAGACCTCCACGCCGGCGGTGAACAGCGCGTTGCAACGACGACAAGTGTTGCAGCGCAGCGACGAACGCCAAGCGAACGCTGCTGCGTACGGACACCACCACCGCGGGATCGTCGGTGGCGCCGTACAGCAGGCTGTCGGGGGCGGGTTGCAACCACGGGATCTCGGATTGCGCCGGGGCCAGCGCGGCCGTCGGGCTGTCGGCCGGCGCGCTCAGCCCGGAGGGCAGCGGACGCCGCTTGCGCGTTTGCAATGCGTTCAGGTACGTGTTCGTCGCAATCTTGTACAGCCACAACCGCACCGAGGAGCGGCCCTCGAACTTCTCGTAGGCCTGCCACGCGCGAAGGTAGGTGTCCTGAACCAGATCCTCGCATTCGTCCACGGATCCGAGCATGCGATAGCAGTACGCCCGCAACTCGGGTCGGTACCGCTCGGCGACTTGGGCGAAATCGTCGACGCTGACGTCCGGCATGGCCCAAAGCCTTTCACGACCCGCTGCGCGACGGCCGCGGATCGTTGGGGTTCCGCTCGCCCGGCGCGGGCTCTTCCCACCATTGCGCCGGCTGATCGCCGTACGCGTCGTGCCAGTTCCACCACGCATATGCGGGGCCCTGCGGGTAGCCTTCCGGGGAGTCCTCCCAATCCTCTTGGCGCCCAAGCGCGGTCATGTCCAGGTAGCTCCAGGTGGTACCCAGCGCCTCGTCGCCACGGTTGTTGATGAAGTATGTGCGGAACACCCGTTCGCCGTCGCGAATGAATGCGTTGGTGCCGTGCCACTCGTCGACCCCGAAGTCGCGGTCGAAGTCGTCGGTGATGGTGTACCACGGCATCCGCCACCCCATCCGGGCCTTCACCCGCTCGATGTCGGCCTGGCCGGCGCGGGAGGCGAACACCAGGGTGGTGCTGCGGGCGTTGAGATGCGCCAGGTTGCCGATGTGATCGGCGATCATCGAACAGCCACGGCAGGCGTGGTCGGGCCAGCCGTCCACGCCCGGCTCCAAGAACGCCCGGTAGACGACCAGCTGTCGCCGGCCATCGAACAGGTCCAGCAGGCTCACCCTGCCGTCGGGCCCGTCGAACTGGTAGGGCTTGTCCACCTGAAGCCACGGCATCCGCCGGCGCTGGGCTGCCAGCGCGTCGCGCGCCCGGACGAGCTCCTTCTCCTTGACGAGCAGCCGCTGGCGCGCGGCCTCCCATTCCTGCGCCGACACGATCGGGGGCGTTTGCATGTTCATGTCCAGCCTTTCGGTTGTGGTGGAAGAACTTTCAGGCGATCTTCTGCAGGCCGGCGCCGGTCAGCAGGTAGCCCGCGGCGACGGTGCCGGTGTCGGCCTGCACCAGCTCGACGACGGCCGCGCCGGCCACCTGCGGGTTGACCAGTTCGCCGAGCTGCTTGACGTATTCCTCCTCGGATCGGCCCTCGCGGGCCGCGTACGCCTGCACGGCGGGGCGGCCGAGTTCGGTCAGCGGGGTGATGCGGGGCATCAGGGCCGTGAAGCTGATGTCGAGGTCGGCGCGGTTGGCCTCGTCCTGGGCGTAGCCGGTGATGAAGCGCTGGGTGGCCTTGGCGCCGGCGTACCCGCCGCTCAGCGGGGATCCGGCCAGGGCGGCGCCGCTGCTGAAAACCACCACCCGGCTGCCGGGGCGCAGCGGTTTGAGCAGGGCCTCGCGCAGCCAGTGGAAGGCGATGCGCACGTCGGTGTTCCAGTTGGCGGAGAACGTCTCCCAGGTGTGGTGTTGCAGCGGTCGGGGCAACGGGGTTGCCCCGGCGACCAGCACCAGGACCTGTGGGTCGTACCGATCCAGCAGGGTGCCCGGCACCGATGGGTCGGCCGCGTCGGCGACGACCGCTTCGATGCTGCCGTCGCCGTTGGTCGGGTTGGGGAACGTCGTCGCGGTGCGGGACACGGCGACGACCGAGGCCCCGGCTTCAGCCGCGGCCGTTGCGATGCCGTGGCCCAGGCCCCGGCTGGCGCCCACGATGAGCGCGGTCTGGCCGGATAGGTTGTTCATCTCGTCCTCCTGGTGATGGTGTTATGCGGGCGTCGCCATCGCAAGCAGCTGGGCGTACTGACGCTCCAGCTCCTTGGCCGGGGTGTGGTCCCAGCCCGCGGCGATGGATTGCGAGATCGGGTCGGGGAAGATGTCCTGTTCGCCGCCCTGCAGCGCGTCGAAGACGGCCGCCGCCACCGACCGCGGCGTGGCTTTCGGGATGTCGAGTTCGCGGCTCATATCGGTGTCCACGGGGCCGGTGAAAACTGCGAACACCCGTACGCCCTGGGGCGCCAGGACGGCGCGCAGCGACTGGGTGAGGTTGAGCGCGGCCGCCTTGGAGACGGAGTACGCCGGAATGATCGGCAGCGGCGCCAGCGCGTTGACCGACAGGTTGTTGATCACCGCTCCCCCGGAACGAATCAGCGCCGGCAGAAACGCCCGCGTGACGGCATGGGTGCCGAACAGGTTCACGGCGAGGTGCCGTTCGAGCAACGCGGGATCGCTCAGGTCGTCGTAGAGCGCGATGCCGGCGTTGTTGATGAGCACGTCAAGCGATTCCGCTGTCGCGGCGGCCGCGCGGATCTGTGCCGCGTCGGTCACGTCGAGCGCGATGGGGACCACCCGCTCGTCGGGAAACGAGGAACCGTCTCGGGTGCCCGCGTACACCCGGCCGGCCCCCCGGCGCAGGGCTTCCTCCACGAAGGCGCGACCGATGCCGCGGTTGGCACCGGTGACCAAGACCGTTTTGTCCGCGAGTGTGTCCTCTGCCAAAGCCATGACAAGCCCCTCTCAAGCGAAAAGCCCCCGCACGGGGTGCGGGGGCGCCGGTTGTGTATCGATCGAACTACAGGTATAGACAGGTTCCGTCGCCGAAACTCATCGCAAGGTCGGATCCCAATTTCCGCGCGTGCCGCGCCGCGGGCGGGCGACTTCTGGCAACCTCGGTTGTCATCGCGGTCGGGTGCCGCTTAATTCACCCGGCCGCAACAAAATTGGGGTTGCCTTGGCGGGGATTTCGGGAACCGGGAGATAGGGGCCGACAGATGACCACAACACAGGATCGAGCAACGGAACGACGCGGGTTGATCCAGCGGTTGACCGAGGTGTGCGTCCGCTACGTCGAGCGCGTCATGCCCGACCCCTACCTGTTCGCGGTCATCCTCACGCTGATCGTCGTGGCGCTGGTGGCGCTGCTCGTCCGGGGCGCGTCGGCCTCCGGCATCCTCAAGGCGTGGTACGGCGGGGTGTGGGGATCGCAGAACATCTTCACCTTCGCGTTCCAGATGGTGCTCGTGTTGGTGACGGGTTACACGCTGGCCGAGGCGCCCGCCCTCAAGCGCGCCATCGTCCGTCTCGCAAGCAAGCCGAAGAACCAGGTCCAGGGGGCTCTGCTGTGTTTCGGGGTCAGCACTGTCTTGTCCCTGCTCAACTGGGGGCTCGGCCTGGTTGCGGGTGCCCTGGTGGCGCGCCAGGTCGCAAAGCGACTGCGCGGGGCGCACTTCGGCTACCTGATCGCGACCGGGTTCATGGGCTACATCGTCTGGACGCAGGGCCTGTCGTCATCGATCGCGCTCGCCAATACCGACACGACGAGCCCGATCAACGTGATCCACAAGATCGCCGGGATCACCGTGCCGTTGACGCTGACGGTTTTCCAGCCCTACAACTGGGTCGCCGTCATCGTCATGGTCGCCCTCCTCGCGGTCGCGATCTGGCGCATGGCGCCCCGACACGGTCTCGAGCCCGATCCGGCGGTCTTCGAGGAGGAGCCGGAGCCACCCGCGCCCAGCGGAAAGCGGACTTTTGCCGAATGGTTGGAAAACCTGTGGATTCTCAACGTCCTCGTCTTCGTCGCGGGCATCGCGTACTTCGTGCTGAGCGGCTTCGCGCTGAACATTTCGTCGATGATCATGCTGTTCACCATCACCAGCGCCCTGCTGCACCGGACGCCGATTCGCTTCATCCGGGCGTTTTCGGGGGCGGCGAAGGTGTCCGGTCCGCTGCTCCTGCAGTATCCGCTGTACGGCGGGATCGTCGGCCTGTTGGGTTATCTGCCCAGCGGGTCGGGCAAAGCGCTGCAGACCGTGCTGGCCGAGGCGCTGGTGCGGGGTGCCGATCAGTACACGCTGCCGTTCCTCACATTCGTCGGGTCGGTCATCATCTCCTTGTTTGTGCCCTCCGGCGGCGGCCACTGGGCGGTGCAGGGACCGATCGCCGTCGACTCGGCGCTGGCCATCGGCCAACATTCGCCGGCGTACCTCGGGCTGACCTCGATGTCGGTCGCGGTCGGTGAGGGGGTGGCGAACATGATTCAGCCGTTCTGGCTGCTGCCGGTGCTCGCCATCGCGAAGCTCAACGTCCGCCAGGTGATGGGTTTTACGGTGATCGCCTTCCTGATCGGTTTCGCCGTCGCCAGCGCCATGGTCCTCATTGCGCCGTATGTCATCTGACGCGCCCGCCTCGGTGCAGGGCTCTCCCACCGCGCGCGTCGACGCCGCGTATCGGCGCATCGCCGAAGTCGACCGGCCGGAAATCTGGATCACACTGCGCGCGCCGGACGACGTGCTGGCCGACGCGGGCGCGGTCGAAGGGCGGCTCGCCGCGGGAGAGCGCCTGCCGCTGGCGGGGCGGGTGGTCGCCGTCAAGGACAACATCGACGTGGCGGGCTTGCCGACCACCGCCGGCTGCCCGGAGTTCGCCTACCTGCCCGCGAGTACGGCGGCCGCCGTGGAGCGGCTGCTCGGTGCCGGGGCCGTCGTGCTCGGCAAGACGAACCTCGACCAATTCGGCACCGGCTTGGTCGGCACCCGCAGTCCCTATGGCGCCGTGCGCAATTCGCGCCATCCTCACCTCGTCGCCGGCGGCTCCAGTTCCGGGTCGGCCGTGGCGGTCGCGCTCGGCATCGCCGACATCGGCATCGGCACCGACACCGCGGGTTCGGTCCGGGTCCCGGCCGCGCTCAACGGGATCGTCGGCATCAAACCCACGCTCGGCATCGTCCCCACCCACGGGGTCGTCCCGGCCTGCCCGAGCTTCGACGCCGTCTCGGTGCTCGCGGCGGACCTCGCCCTGGCGGCCGCCGCGGCGCGGGTGATGGCCGGGCCCGACTCCCGCGACGCCCGCAGCCGCGCCTGGCCGGCCGACGTCCGCCTGGCCGCACCCGGCGTACCGCGGGTGGCGGTCCCGGAAGCCGCGAACCTCACCGCGCTCAGCGACGCCTATCGAGATGCGTTCGAGCGCAGCGTGGTTCGCGCTTCCGACGCGGGGCTCAGCATCGAACCGGTAGACGTCTCGGTTCTGCTGGAGGCGGCCTTGCTGCTGTATGACGGCGCATTCGTCGCCGAAAGATACGCTGCGGTCGGCGAATTCCTCAACACCGCGCCCGCGGGCGCGGACCCGCATGTTGCGGCGATCATCACCGCGGGACGCGAAATCACCGGCGCCGCATTCGCCGCGGACCTGGACGCGCTGGCCCGCGCGCGGGTCGCTGCCGCCGACCTCCTCGCGGGTTTCGATGCGCTGCTGCTCCCGACAACGACGGAACACCCCTCGTTGGCCGATGTTCGGGCCGATCCGTTCTCGATCAACCGGCGCATGGGCACCTACACCAATTTCTGCAACCTGCTCGACATGGCCGCGGTCGCCATTCCCGGCGTGCCGACGGCCGCCGGTGGCCCGTTCGGCGTGATGATCGTGGTGCCCGCGTTCCATGACCAAGTCGCCGTCGACATCGCGGCCCGCCTCAGCGGAGCGCCACCCGCGTCGCTGGTCGAAAGTGGATGCGAGGTAGCGCTATTCGGTCTTGCATCCCTGCGCCGGCGACTCGAACTCCTGGGCGCCCGCCACGACGGTTGGGTCACCGCCAAGCCCGGACCGGCAGCGCCGTCGCGGGGCGAGCTGTTCCGGGTCTCGGAAGCCGGGCTGGGGCGGCTGCTGGCGGACCTTCCCGCGCCCGCGACGCTGACCACGGTCGAACTCGACGACGGCCGCACGGTCACCGGGCTCACCGAACAGAGCTGACCGGCGGCTACATCCACAGTTTGGCCAACGAGTCGGCCAGGGTCTCGGGGTCCTGCTTGTCGGTGTTGCAGGTGATGGCCAGGGACGTGTTTCGGTCCTTGCTCACGCGGAATGCCGTGACGAACCCGCCCCACGCGCCGTCGTGATCGAGCGTGCCATTGGCCATCAAATAGATGCCGGCGCCGTACCGGTCGGCGCCGCCCGGTTCGGTCGGCACCGCGCCGGCCAGTTGCGCATCGAGCAGCGCGGGGCCGCCCACCCGGCCGGTTCGGTAATTGTCGGCCCATCCGACCAATTGGCTTGGCGTGGTTTGGATTCCGCCGTCACCGACCTGCTCCCAACCAGATTGGGTCGCCCGGTAACCGCTGCTGCTGTTCTCGTATGGAACGGCCTTTTCGGGAATCGGGCCGGTGGGGTCCAGAACCATGGCCAGCCCGAGCGGACGGAAGATTTGTTCGGTGAGGAACTGCGGCAGCGGTTGCCGCGCGACCCGGCGGACGATCTCGCCGAGCAGCAGGTAATTGGAGTTGGAGTACTCGAATTGGGAGCCGGGCTGAAATTCCAGCTTGGGCACGCCGGCCAGGGCCTGCAGGGCCTGATCTTCGGTGGTGCGGTCGGCGATCTGATATCCCTGTGCCTCGAGAAGCCCGACGTACTCGGGGATTCCGCTGGTCTGGTGCATCAGCTGCGCAAGGGTGACGGTGGCTGCCCACGTCGGCAGCTCCGGCAGGTAGCGGGACAGCGGGTCGTTGAGGGCCAGCTTGCCTTCGGCGACGAGCAGGAGGAGTCCGGTGGCGGTGAACTGCTTGGATACCGAGGCGATGTCGAACACCGTCTGCGCGGTGATGGCCTTGCCGCTCGACATGTCGGCGACACCGCGGACGCCCGTCCACACCACCTTCCCCTTGACGCCGACCGCCGCCGAGCATCCCGGCGCGCCGGCCTTGATCGCGTCGTCCAGCACGCTCTGGCTGTGGGCGGCCGCGTCGGCGTGATCGGTTGTCGACGTGGTGGCGGTGGGCCCGGGCCCGCGGGCGCCGCCGCAGGCGCCGACCAACAGCAAGACCGCGAGAAACGCGAACCGCCGAGCCATACCGTGAATGATCGCGCTCGTCGCGAGGCCGCGCAGAGAAACGACGCTTCGCGGTGGTGTTCGAGGTGGCGGAGGTATGGTACGCGGCAGTGCCATCCGGGTCACTCAGCGATCTTCACCAGGGAGTCGGGATGTCGGGTCGTAAGTTCTCGTTCGAAATCAACCGGACCAGCAGCGCGCCTGCGGCCACGCTGTTCCGGCTGGTGGTCGATGGCGCCAACTGGTCGAAGTGGGCCAAGCCGATCGTCCTTCAGTCGAGTTGGGCGCGCCAGGGCGATCCGCCGGGCGGCATCGGGGCTGTCCGCAAGGTGGGCATGTGGCCCCTGCTCGTGCAGGAGGAAACCGTCGCCTACGAGCAGGATCACCGCCACGCCTACAAGCTGGTCGGACCGCCGAGCCCCGCCAAGGACTACTCGGGCGAGGTGGTATTCACGCCGAATCAGGCGGGCGGCACCGACATTCGCTGGACCGGTGCGTTCGTCGAGGGAGTCCCCGGGACGGGACCGGTGATGCGGGCGGCGCTCGGCGGCGCCGTGCGGTTTTTTTCGGGCCGGCTGGTGCAGGCGGCCGAACGCGAATCACGTGGCGGACGGTAGCGATTGGCTTGGCGCGCAAGGCTTTTCGGGGCGCGTAACGCTCCCATCTTAGGGGTTGTTGGCCTGTTGCTCGGTCGTCTGCGCCTGCTGCATGTCCTGTAAGAACTGCTGCTGCGCCGCTAGCTGCCTTTCTCGCTTTCGTACTTCTTGGTCATGTGCTCGACTGCCTGCAGCTGAGACTGCGCGAGGCCCTCGCGAACCTGCCCGGCGCGCGCGGCGGCGTCCAGCGTCGGCTGCGCCTGACCCTGGAAGTGCGGTATCACCTCGGCGGCGAACAGCTCGGCGGACCGCTTGGTGGCGGCGGGATTGGCCCACTCGTGGCCCATCTGCAGGAAGCAGCCGAATCCGCCGGATTGGTCCCAGAGCCGCTGCACCTGGGCACGCGCCCGCTCGGGCGTGCCGATCACCCCGGCCCCGCTCTCGTTGATGACGTCGATCATCTCGTCGAGCTGCTCCCCCGGCATGGTCATCTGCGGAAAGGCCGCAACCTTCTGGAAGTAGTTGAACCACGACTCGATGCCGAATTTCACGTCGGCGCGGGCCTGCTCGTCGGTCTCGGCGATGTGCATCGGCCCGACCAGGCTCCAGTCCTTGCGGTCGACCTGCGTCCCGAAGGCCGCGGCGCGCTCCTCGACGATGCCCCAGTGATAGGACAGCGCGTCGAAGCCCTCGACGATCAGCGTCGCCCCGATGGACAACAGCCCGATGCCGTGCTTGCCGGCCAGCCGCGCGCCGGTCGGCGAGGCGACCGCGGCGACCGCGAGCGGGATCCCGCCGTCCGAATAGGGGGCCAGCTGCAACTTGGCGTCAAAGAGCTGGTGGGTGGCCGTTTTCGCGCTCACCGTCTCCCCCGCCAGCAGCCGGACGACGATGTCGAGGTTGGTTTCCAGGAGCTCGCGCGTGTCGGTCGGGTTGAGCCCGATCATCGCGGAATCCGTCGGCAAGGAGCCGGGTCCCATCCCGCCGATGATGCGCCCATGCGTGAGGTGATCGAGCAACATCAACCGGTCGGCGACCCAGAGCGGGTTGTGATAGGCGAGCGAAATGACCCCGGTGCCAAAGCGAATGCGCTTGGCGCGTTCGGCGGCCGCGGCGATGAAGACTTCCGGGGAGCTGATGATCTCGCTGCCCGCCGAGTGATGTTCGCCGATCCAGGCTTCGTCGAAGCCGACGGCGTCGAGGTGTTCGACGAACTCCAGGTCGCGCTGCAGGGCCAGCGTCGGATTCGTGCCGGCCCGGTGGAACGGGGCGATGAAATATCCAAACCTGAGCTTGCCCATTGGGGTCCCCTTGCGGTCGAGTTGCGGAGAACCATAACTCAAGCCGCCCAAGGTTAGGTCAAAAGGGCGGACCCCGGATATTGCTCAGCCGGCGGGGCCAGATTCACATGACCCCACCGGCTTGGGAGCAAGTCTTCGCCGTAACCGGCGTGTTAGTAGCCGCCGCAGATGTTGCCGACGCAACCGCCGCCGCCACCCGGTCCACCGCCGCCGCCACCGACACCGGGGATGCTGCCGCCCCCGCCGCGAGGAAAAGGGCCGCTACGCGATCCCGCCGGGAAGCGACCACGGCGCGGACTACCGGACGC
>NZ_LZKK01000066.1 GCF_001672815.1 Mycobacterium sp. E796
CTTCTGCGACACCCCCTGCTTCTTCCAGCTCTACACACCGACCGACCGCGACGTGGCCGCCAGCCTGGTGCACCCCGCCGGCCGCCCCGGTCCCCGGAGCCCCATTGGCGCCATTACCGATCAGCGGGCGACCCGTGTATTGCAGGAACGGCGCGTTGATCGCCTGCAGGACGCCCTGCGGCGTCGGCAGCGGGGGAAGGCCCAGGTTCGCCAGCGTCTGCTCGGCGTTGGCGATCTCGGTGCCGAGGTAGGCCCCCGCGCCGGTGTTCAACAGGGTCGCGAACTGCGCATTGAACGCGGTGGCCTGGGCCAGGAGCGCCTGATAGTCCTGGCCAAACGCGTTGAAGATCGCGGTGATCTCGGCCGATATGTCGTCCGCGGCCGCGGCGGCCACGCCGGTGGTCGCCGGCGCCGCGGCGGCGTGTGCGGCGCTCAGCGCCGAGCCCAGATTCTGCAGATCTCCAGCCGCCGCGGTCACGAACTCCGGCGCTGCGACAACAAAAGACACGGGGCTACTCCTTAACCCTTGGACTCACCTGGCTACAGCCGATCGATGCGCCCACGGAGAAGTGAGCCTTGCTAATATATAGTCGGGCTCGTTAATTAAGGTCGAATTTGCGCCGAAATTCTCCCAGTTTTAACGCATTCGCGCACTTTCACGCCTGGATGCGGGCCCACGGGCGGGCCTCTTCGAGCTCGTAGGCAAGCTCCAGCAGCAGCGATTCCTGGCCGAGGTCGGCCGAGAGCATCATGCCCACCGGCATGCCGTCGGCGGACTGCGCCAGCGGCAGCGAGATCGCCGGCTCGCCGGTGACGTTCTGCAGTGGGGTGAACGAGACCCAGTCGATCAGCCGCTCGATGACCTGGTGGTAGTCGGTGGGTGCCAGGTGCCCGATGCGGGGCGTCTCATCGGCGAGGGTGGGCGTGAGCACCGCGTCGTGGGTGCCGAAGAACCGCGCGGTACGCCGCCGGGCCCGGCGCAGGCGCATGACCGCCAGCGGTAGCCGGTGCAGGTTGCGGGCGCAGTGCCGCTCCAGGCCCAGGGTCAGGCTGTCCAGCCGGGTGCGGTCGAACGTCTTGCCGAACATCCGTGCGCCGCCGCGGACCTGCGCCAGCGCCAAAAAGCCCCAATACAGTACGAAGTCGTCGACGAAGCTGGGCGCCACCGGCGGCTCGTCGATGTGCTCGACGCGGTGGCCCAGCTCCTCAAGGAGCGCCGCCGACTTGAGCGTCAGTTCCCGCACCGGTGGACTGCTCTCCCGTTGCACCGATCGGGTCAGCACGGCGATTCGCAGCCGCTGCCGACCGGGGCCCGTCACGTCGCCGACCGGCGCCAGCTTGTGGTTGCGCCAGGCACACTCGGCCTCGCGATAGAACGCCGCCGTGTCGCGCACCGACCGCGTCACCACGCCGTTGGCGACGACGCCCACGGGCATCCGGCGCAGGTGCGGGTCCAGCGGCAACCGGCCGCGCGACGGCTTCAGACCGACGAGCCCGTTGCAGGCCGCCGGGATGCGGATCGAGCCGCCGCCGTCGTTGGCGTGCGCGATCGGCACCACTCCTGCGGCGACGAAGGCGCCGGATCCCGACGACGAGGCGCCCGCGCTGTAGTCGGTGTCCCACGGGTTGCGGACCGGGCCCAGGCGGGGGTGTTCGGCGGACGCGCTGAAGCCGAACTCCGACAACTGCGTCTTGCCGACGGGCGCCAGCCCGGTGGCGAGGAACACCTTCGTGAACTCGCCGTCAGAGGTGGCGTTCCATGGCGTCCACGCGTCGGTGCCGTGCATCGTCGGCTGGCCCGCGATGTCGATGTTGTCCTTGATGAACGTCGGGACGCCTTCGAAAAACCGCGAGAAGCCGTCCGGCGGGGCGGCCGACGCGGCGGCGCGCGCCTGGTCGAACGCCGCGTACGCCAGGCCGTTGAGGACCGGGTCGACGGCCTCGGTGCGCGCGATGGCGGCCTCGATGACCTCGGCTCTGCCGACCGAGCCGGCCCTTAGGGCGTCGGCCAGGCCGACCGCGTCGAGGTCACCGAGGGCATCGTCGCCGAAAGCGTGCACGCGTCGCATGACACGACGCTAGCCGCTCGCGCTTTGCGGTTAAGCCTGGCCCACCTCGAAGCGAACGAACCGCGTCACGGTTACGCCGGCCTCGTCGAGCAGGGCCTTGACGGTCTTCTTGTTGTCGGACACCGACGGCTGCTCGAGCAGCACCGCGTCCTTGAAGAAGCCGGTGAGCCGGCCCTCGACGATCTTGGGCAGCGCCTGCTCCGGCTTGCCCTCGGCCTTGGCGGTCTCCTCGGCGATGCGGCGCTCGCTGGCCACGACGTCCTCGGGCACGTCGTCGCGGGACAGGTAGCGCGCCTTGAGCGCGGCGATCTGCAGCGCGACGGCGTGCGCGGCCTCCTGACCGTCGGCGCCCCTGTACTCGACCAGCACACCAACCGCCGGCGGCAGGTCCGCCGCGCGCTTGTGCAGGTAGGTCTCGACCGTGCCGTCGAAGAACGCCACGCGACGCAGCTCGAGCTTCTCGCCGATCTTGGCCGACAGGTCGGCGATGGCCTGCTCGACGGTCGTAGCCCCGGTGCTGGCCGCCTTCAGGGCGTCGACGTCGGTGGTCTTAGACTCGGCCGCCGCCGCGACGATCTCCTCGGCCAACTTCTGGAACTCGGCGTTCTTGGCGACGAAGTCGGTCTCGGAGTTGAGCTCGATGAGCGCCCCGCCATTGGCCGCGACCAGGCCTTCGGCCGTGGCCCGCTCGGCGCGCTTGCCGACGTCCTTGGCGCCCTTGATCCGCAGCGCCTCGACGGCCTTGTCGAAGTCGCCGTCGGTCTCGGCCAGCGCGTTCTTGCAGTCCAGCATGCCGGCGCCGGTGAGCTCGCGAAGCCGCTTGACGTCGGCGGCGGTGAAGTTCGCCATATCAACCTTCCTAGGAGGTCTCAGGGGTTTCGGGTGCGCCTCCAGCGGCGTCGGTGGTGGCTGCGGTGGTGGCCGTCGCTGCAGTAGTGGCTGTCGCCGAGGCCAGCAGCTCCTGCTCCCACTCCGCCAGCGGCTCGGCCGACTCCGCCTCGGGCTTGCCGTCGCCGCGGCCCAGCCCGGCGCGTGCCTGCAGGCCCTCGGCGACCGCGGAGGCGATCACCTTGGTCAGCAGCGCGGCCGAGCGGATCGCGTCGTCGTTGCCCGGGATCGGGTAGTCGACCTCGTCCGGGTCACAGTTGGTGTCCAGGATCGCGATGACCGGGATACCCAGCTTGCGGGCCTCGCCGACGGCGATGTGCTCCTTGTTGGTGTCGACGACCCAGATCGCCGACGGCACCTTGTTCATGTCGCGGATGCCGCCGAGGCTGCGCTCCAGCTTGTTCTTCTCCCGGGTCAGGCCCAGGATCTCCTTCTTGGTGCGGCCCTCGAAGCCGCCGGTCTGCTCCATCGCCTCGAGCTCCTTGAGGCGCTGCAGCCGCTTGTGCACCGTGGAGAAGTTGGTGAGCATGCCGCCCAGCCAGCGCTGGTTGACGTAGGGCATGCCGACGCGGGTCGCCTCGGCCGCGACCGATTCCTGCGCTTGCTTCTTGGTGCCGACGAACAGCACCGACCCACCGTGGGCGACGGTCTCCTTGACGAACTCGTACGCCTTGTCGATGAAGGTCAGCGTCTGCTGCAGGTCGATGATGTAGATGCCGTTGCGGTCGGTGAAGATGAACCGCTTCATCTTGGGATTCCAGCGACGGGTCTGATGCCCGAAGTGGGTGCCGCTGTCAAGCAGCTGCTTCATTGTTACGACAGCCATTGCCGCCATTCCTTTGTTGTCGGTTGTCGCCCGGCATCGGGTGAGGCCGGGCCCTGGCGCCTGCTGAGATGTCGAACCCTTACTCGGGACCGCTCGACATCCGGTTGTTGCGCAGACACGCGAAGTCAGCCCGTTTACACGGACCGCGGAAAGGAGTTTACACGGTTCAGCCAGGTGCTTTCTCCACAGCGCTGGCTGGCCGGATCAGCGGCGCGGCGCTGAACTAAAGCGGTGCGGTGGCTGGCGTTGGTGCTGATGCTCGGGCTGGTCAGCGCGGTGCCCGCAGTGGCCGACGACGTGCGGCTGGACTGGCCGCTGCGGCCGCCCCCGGCGGTGGCCCGCGGATTCGACGCGCCGTCACCCGACTGGAATCCGGGTCACCGCGGCGTCGATCTGCCCGGCTCGCCCGGCAGGCCGGTGTACGCCGCCGGCGCGGCGACCGTGGTGTTCGCCGGGGTGCTGGCCGGCCGACCGGTGGTGTCGCTGGCCCATCCCGGCGGCCTGCGCACCAGCTACGAGCCGGTCCGGGCGGCCGTGCGGGTGGGCCAGGCGGTGACGGCCGGGACCGTGATCGGTTCGCTGGTGGCCGGGCACCCGGGCTGCCCGGCCGCGGCGTGCCTGCACTGGGGCGCGATGTGGGGTCCGGCGTCGGGCGCCGACTATGTCGACCCGCTCGGGCTGCTGAAGTCCACGCCGATCCGGCTGAAGCCGCTCGACGGGGCAGCGGCGCATCATCCGTAACAGGCGCCACGGGAGCCTCCGCGGGAAGGCGGCACACTTCCTGCCCGCCTCAGAGCGACAACCGGAACGTCGGCGCGCGCAGGCGGAATTGTCGCTACGAGCCGGGCACGTCGGGTGCCGCCAGCTCTAGAGACTTCTGTGACGCATGTGACCTGCAGGGCCCTCAGGCGCGTGGGTGGGCCTGGTCGTGCACCGCTCGCAGCCGGGACACGGCGACGTGCGTGTAGAGCTGGGTCGTCGCCAGGCTGGAATGGCCGAGCAGCTCCTGGACGACCCGCAGGTCGGCCCCGCCCTCGAGCAGGTGGGTGGCCGCGCTGTGGCGCAGGCCGTGCGGTCCCATGTCGGGCGCGCCGTCGACCGCCGCGACGGTCTGGTGCACGACGGTGCGCGCCTGGCGCACGTCGAGCCGCCGGCCCCGCGCCCCCAGCAGCAGCGCCGGCCCGGACTCGGCGGTCGCCAGGGCGGGACGCCCGTCGGCCAGCCACGCGTCCAGCGCCTCGGCGGCCGGCGCACCGAACGGCGCGCTGCGCTGCTTGTTGCCCTTGCCGAGCACGCGCACTAGCCGATGCCGGGTGTCCACGTCGTCGACGTCCAGGCCGCACAGCTCGCTCACCCGAATGCCGGTGGCGTATAGCATCTCGACGATCAGCCGGTCTCGCAGCGCCAGCGGATCCCCTTGTTGGGCACCGGATTTCGCGGCCGCCATGGCCTGCAGGGCCTGGTCCTGGCGCAGCACCGACGGCAGGGTGCGGTGCGCCTTGGGCACCTGCAGCCGGGCCGCGGGGTCCGCGGTGAGCAGGCCGCGGCGCACCGCCCACGCGGTGAACGCCTTGACCGCCGAGGTGCGCCGGGCCAGCGTGGTGCGGGCCGCGCCGGCGCCGGCGGCCGAGGCCAGCCAGGCCCGCAGGACGGGCAGACTCAACGCCTCGAGACCGCGCCCGTCGAGGAACGCGAACAGCGAGCGCAGGTCGCCCAGGTACGCCCGGCGGGTGTGCGCCGAGCGGTGGCATTGCAGCGCCAGGTACTCGTCGAACTCCTCGAGGATCGCCTCCACGCCCCTACGGTCGCAGGCGCCCGGGGCCGGGCTCAGGTGACGCGCCGGAGCGTTTCCGGGGTGAGATCTTTCAGCGTGGGATAGCCGTCGACGGCCATGATCAGGTCGGCCTCGGCGAGCATGGTGCGCAGCACGTGCACGATGCCGTCGACGCCGCCCAGGGCCAGGCCGTACGCGTACGGGCGGCCGATGCCCACCGCGGTGGCCCCCAGCGCGAGGGCCTTGATGATGTCGGCGCCGCTGCGGATGCCCGAGTCGAACAGCACGGGCAGCCCGCCGGCCGCCTCGACCACGCCCGGCAGGCAGTCGATCGCGGGCAGGCCGCCGTTGGCCTGCCGGCCGCCGTGGTTGGAGCAGTAGATGCCGTCGACGCCGCCGTCGCGGGCGCGCCGCGCGTCGTCGGGATGGCAGATCCCCTTGACCAGCAGCGGCAGGTCGGTCAGCGAGCGCAGCCAGGGCAGGTCATCCCACGTCAGCGCGTTTCCGAACAGCTGTATCCAGCGCAGCACCGCGCCCTGCGGGTCCTCCTCCGGCGGGCGCGCCAGGCCGGCGCGGAACACCGGGTCACTGGTGTAGTTGGCCAGGCAGTGCCCACGCAGCTGCGGGAAGTTCGACGTGCTCAGGTCGCGCGGGCGCCACCCCGTGACCCAGGTGTCGAGGGTGACGACGATGCCCTTGAAACCGGCGGCCTCGGCGCGGTGCACCAGGCTGGCGGCCACGTCGCGGTCGGTCGGTGTGTAGAGCTGGAAGAAGCCGGGGGTGTCGCCGAAGGCGGCGGCGACGTCCTCCATCGGGTCGACCGTCAGGGTCGAGGCCACCATCGGCACGCCGGTGGCCGCGGCCGCGCGGGCCGTGGCCAGGTCGCCGTGGCCGTCCTGGGCGCAGATGCCGATGACCCCGATCGGCGCCATGAAGACCGGCGACGGCAGGGTCATGCCGAACAGCTCGACGGACAGGTCGCGCTGGGCGGCGCCGACGAGCATGCGCGGGATGAGGCCCCAGCCCTCGAAGGCGCTGCAGTTGGCCCGCTGCGTGCGCTCGTCGCCGGCCCCGCCCGCGACGTAGGACCAGACCGACGGCGGCAGCGCCGTGGCGGCCTTCGCCTCCAACTCGGAGAACACCATCGGAAACTTCGGCACCACTCCGGCCAGGCCCTGCAGGTAGATCTCGTTCTGGTAATCCCCGAAATGAGCCATCGCGCTAGGACCCGGCCTCGGCCTCGGCGAGTTCCTTCTTCCACTGCCGGAACGTCTCCTCGGTGCGGCCCCGCCGCCAGTAACCAGAGATCGACGACGCCCATTTCGCGTCCACGCCACGCTCCTTGCGGATGTAGGGCCGCAGGTTGTGCATGACGGTTTGCGCCTCGCCGTGGATGAACACGTGCACCTGCCCGGGCAGCCACTGCGCGGTGGTGACCGCCTCTATCAGCGGCGCGAAATCACCGGCGCGATCCTCGGGCACCAGGTCGGCGCGCCCGCCGCGGTAGACCCAGCTCACCTCGACGTTTTCCGGTGCCCTCAGCGGGATCTCGTCTTCCTGCCCGGCGACTTCGATGAACGCCTTGCCAACGGCGTTGGGGGGCAAGGCTTCCAGCGCCGTGGCGATGGCCGGAAGCGCCGACTCGTCGCCGGCCAGCAGGTGCCAATCGGCGGCGGGGTCGGGGGTGTAGGCGCCGCCGGGGCCCATCAGATAGATCGGCTGGCCGGGTTGGGCCGAGGCCGCCCAGGCGCCCGCGATGCCGTGTTCGCCGTGCACGACGATGTCGACCGTGAGTTCGCCGGCGGCGACGTCGACGTCGCGCACCGTCATGGTCCGCACCGACGGCTTTTTCTCCGGGGACAGGTCGGCGAAGCTGTCCAGGGTCAACGGCTGCGGCAACGCCGCCATGTCGACGTCCTCGGGGACGAAGGCCAACTTGACGTACGAGTCCGTGAATTTGCTCGGCGCGAAGGTGTCGAAGTGACTGCTGCCCAGCACGACCCGGACCATGTGCCGGGTGAGCTGCTCGGTGCGGGTTACTTCGAAGCTTTGTAGAGGTCGACCTGCCACATATCCTCCTGTCGGGACCCGACCCCCCGTCGACTATACGGACCGCAAGTGCGCAGTTTTCCGGTTAGGCCGTGCCGCGAATCCGATACCGGGACAATGAGGGAATGACTGAGGCCGAGGGCTTGCCGATCCCGCCGTTGGCACCGTCGTCGCGGCCGCTGTCGCCGGGCATCAAACCTCTGCTGGTATTGGTGAAGATCCGCGGCATCATGGACGCGTTCACGTTGTCCGAGCCGGAGCTGACCCTGGGCGAGATCCGCGCGCGGACCGGCTATCCGACGTCGACGGTGCAGCGGCTCGTGGCCAACCTGGTGTCCGAGGAGTTCCTCGACCGGGTGGGCGACCGCTACCGGATCGGGGCGCGGGTCGCCTACTGGGCGGCGCCCGTTGCCAGCGGCATGGACATTCTGGACGCGGTGTCTCCGGCGCTGGAATCGCTGCGCGACGCCAGCGGGGAGACGGCCTGCTTTTTTCGCCGTGAGGGCCCGTTCCGGGTGTGTGTCGCCATTGCGGAGACGCGCCATGCGATCCGACGCGAGATGCACGTGGGAAAGGTAGTGCCCCTGCATGTCGGATCGGCCGGTCGCGTGTTGATGGCCTGGGACGACGAGGCGCTGGAAGAGGCGCTCGCATCGGGGCTTTCCCCGTTCACCGATGAGACGATCACCGATCCAGAGTCGTTGCGCGCCAAGGTGGAAGAGACCCGGCGCATGGGCTTCGCCGTCACCTCCGGGGAACGCGACGAGGGCGCGACGGGTGTGGCGGCGCCGGTGTTCGACTCGCGCGGCCGCGTGGCCGGCGCCCTGATGATCAGTGGACCCAGTTTCCGTCTGCCCCATGAGCGCGCCGAGCTGTGGGCCGAAAACGTGGTCGGGGCAGCCGATCAGGTGACGCGGACGCTCGGCGGCCGTCTCCCCTACTGAGGCCGCGCGAGGGCCCTACCCGGCGGCCGGTGGGCGCGGCATGACGGTAAGACGCATGCCGTATCGGGGTCCCCTGCCGGCGCCCCCCTCACCTGCCCCGGCCCCGGCCAGCGGCATCCCGCCGAAGACGTTCCCCGCCCGTGCGTCCGGGGCTTCCCTGATATTGCTAACCGGCATGATCGTCCCGTGGTGTGGCTCCGCCAGGGTGCCCCAGACCGGCGGGACCGACAAACGACCGACGGAGGCCGCGTTGCCCAACGCTCCCGCAACCGAAGCACCGCCATGGGCTAACCCCAGCCCCAGGGACGGTGGGACGATGACCGCCGGTGGTGCCGCCGCCGGGGCGGCCGCGCTCGCAGCACCACCAAATGAGCCCGCGGTTTTCGCGATCGTCATAAAGGTGTTGGCGATGCCGGCGGAGAAGAAGGGCAAGCCTTCGGTGTTGTAAAACGTAGTGGAAAAAGGCGCGTAGAAGGTGAAAATGTCACCCAGGTATCCCACCAAACCCGAGGAGAGCGCGCTTTTCACCGGATCCGCCGGAGGGGCCGCCGATTCGGCAGCCTGCATACCGGTGGACAGCTTTCCCAGCGTCGAGGTGATTGTGCTCATGGCACTGCGCAACGTGTTTTGCGCCGTGCCCGCCGACGTACCAGTGGCCGCGCTGACCGAGGCGGCCTGATGAGCCATACCGGCGGGATTGGCCGTGTGGGGAGCCGAGGCAAACGGTGTGACCGCCGAGACGCTCGCCGATCGGCCCGCATAGTTGTACATCGTGGCCGAGTCGGTTGCCCACATTTCCCCGTACTGGGCTTCCAAAGCCGCTATCGCCGCGGTGTTTTGGCCCAGCACGTTGGTGGACAACAGCTGCGCTAGATTGACACGGTTGGCCGCGATGACGGGCGGCGGCACGATCGTGGCAAGCGCCGTTTCGAAGGCTGTCGCAGCGGACATGGCTTGACTTGCCGCATGTTCAGCCGCAGCGGCCGTGGTTCTCATCCATTCCACATAGGGGGCGACGGCCTGCGCCATCGATGCTGAGGCCTGCCCTAACCACTCCTCGTTGGACAACGTGTTCACCACCCTGTCGTAGGCTATGGCAGCCGAATTCAGCTCAGCAGCAAGGGTATTCCATCCCGAAGCCGCCCCCATCATCGACGTTGAGCCCGGGCCCGCATACAACAGCCCCGAGTTGATCTCTGGCGGTAACGCCCCAAAGTCGAGCATCACGAGCCCCTTAACCAGTCGCGATCGCATTGGCGGCCTCGGTGGCCGCATACGATCCCGAACTGAAATCCAATGCGTTGACAAACATCTCGTGAATAGTCATCGCTTGCGCGCTGACCTGCTGATACAACTGCGCATGGGCTGCGAACTGCGCCGCGGTCAGTATCGAAACTTGGTCCGTGGCAGCGGGCATCACCCCCGTCGTCGGCGCCGCCGCCGCCGCATTCTGGGCCGCAAGTGCCGAGCCAATAGCCCGCAATGCACCGGCCGCTGCCGACAAGGCCTCTGGTTGCGCAGTAACAAAAGACATATGATCTCCTTCCCCAATAACCTTCCGGTTCAATCAATCTCGAATTGCGTTCCGGCCCATGGTGTTACCCGGCCGATGGTGGACGAGCAGTAAAGCGGGGGCGAAATCCGTATTCGCGGGGCGGCCAGCCGTCGCGGTCACGTCTGCCGCGAGCCGGCGGCATTTGGCGAAGCAGTGCCTCTGGTCCGTTCGACGGGCCGCTGGCACCCTCGCTGCCGATCCCCCGGACGATGGGCTCCTGTGCTGCATTCGGTGCCGTCGCGGCCCAGCTCGGTGGAACCGAAAGCGAACCAACCTTGCTTGACGAAGCCAAGTTTGCCGAGAACAGGCCACTGCCGAGGTTGACGGGCGCCGCGAGGGCGGGCGGTGCGGACAAGCCTGCAGCCGCCGCGCCGGCGGCATGCTCAGGCCACAGCACCCCCATATGCGAGAAAATCAGGGAACCCACATAGATCATCGGCCAGTAGATAACGTCCAGGGGACTGAACAGCAGTCCTTTTATCTGGGCGGCCGCGGTATTGACCATGTCGTTGATCGCTGCCTGCGTCGCCGACGGTCCGCCTGTCCCCGTCGCCGCGGCCACGGCCTGAGCGACCGCGGCTTGCTGTTGCGCCAGTCCGGCTTGGTCGGTGGTCTGAGTCGGCTCGGTGAACGGGGCCAATTGCGAAGCGGTCGCCGCGGAATCTGCATAGGTGTACATCGCGACGGCGTCTTGGGCCCACATTTCGGCATATTGGACCTCGGTTGCCGCGATCGCCGGGGTGTTCTGGCCGAAGAAGTTCGTGGCGACGAGCAACGCCAACAACGCGCGGTTTGCGGCGATCACGGTCGGGGGAACCGTCATCGCGAAAGCGGCCTCATAAGCGGCGGCGGTGGCGCTGGCCTGCGCGCCCGCCTCGTCGGCCAACGCGGCGGCGGCGCTCAACCAAGCGACGAAGGGAGTGACACCGGCCACCATCAACTGCGATGCCGCGCCGAGCCACTGCGAGGTGGTCAACTCAGCAGTCACCGACGCGTAGCCGGACGCGCTCGCGCTCAACTCGGCCGCCAGGCCGTGCCAGGCCGCCGCCGCGGCCATCATCGGCCCCGAACCCGGCCCCGCATACATCCGGCCCGAATTGATCTCTGGCGGAAGCGCCCCGAAATCGAACACCTTTACTCCTCAGCCGTTTTGACCGTGTCCGCTATCAGGCCGGGTTGATCTCCTCGAGGCTGCGCCGCGACGTGCGCGGCCCCAGCGTGAGGACCGCGACTACGACGACGACGAGCGCCATCGCGACCACGGTGAACATCGCTGCCGCGCCATAGGTGTCGAGGACGGGGATCAGGATGAAAGGCGAGGCGCCGCTGGAAAGCCGCGACAAGGAGTAGGTCCACCCAACTGCCGTGGCGCGCACGGCCGTTGGAAATATCTCGGCCTGGTAGACGTGATACACGTTCGAGAAGACGTTGCCCGTCGCGGTGGTCAGAAACCCGAACACCACGATCAACGGCACCGACGATTGCGTCGCGAACATCAGGCCGAACGCGGCGATCGCCACCGTCGCGCCCACGAGCAGGAACTTGCGTTCGAATCGCGCCATCAACGGTATCGACACCGCGGACCCGATCGGGTACCCGAGGAACGACAGTGCGCTGAAGAACATCGACGAGGTGACGTCGTAGCCGCGACTGACCAGGACCAGCGCCGCAAGAGTGCCGAAGCCGTAATAACCGAACGTCTGAAACAGGTGGAACACGATCAGCATTGCCAATCGGCGGTTGTAAGGCGCACGCCGCAAGCGGCCCAGCGCGGGCCGGGTTCGGTCAGCCCCGACCGCCGCGAGCCCGGTATTGACCGGTCGCGCGGGCACTTTCGCGCCGGCCGCGAACTTGTCCAGCTCCCGCTGCGCCTCGTCGATCCTCCCGACGTCAGCGAGCCAGCGCGGCGACTCGGGTAGCCAACGGTTCAGGACGAACACGATCACGGCGCCCAGGCCACCGATGGCCAGAAGCCAGCGCCAGCCCGCGACACCGAGCGGCGAATGTTGGGTCAACCACATCGCAAGGAAGCCGGCGAACGGTACGGCGAGGAACGAGCAGGTGTAGGCGTAGGACGCCAGTCGGCCCCGGCGTTCCTTGGGCAGCACGTCGGCGAGGTAGGAGTCGGCCACCGGGTATTCGGCGCCCACCCCCACGCCGGCCAGGAAACGGGCGCCCACCAGCAGGGCCGGAGAGGGCGCGAACGCGCCCAGGAGCGAGAACACCGAGAACCAGGTCAGACCCAGCAGGAACGCCTTGCGGCGGCCGATCCGGTCCGCCAACCGCCCGAAAAAGGCTGCGCCGAAAAACATTCCGACGAACGCCGACGCCAGTACCAGGTTGAGCTCGGTGCCGCGGAGACCGAAGTCGTGGCGAAGCGCGGTGCTCATGGTGCTGGCCAGGAAGATCTCGTACATCTCGAAGAACAGGCCGAGTCCGACGACGACGATCGCCTTGCGGTGCACGGTCCCCACCGGCATGCGATCCAGTTGCTCGCCGACGGAGGTCGTGTTGAGCGTCACGGTTGGTGATGTTGTCATTCCTGCTCTCTCGTTCCCGCGGACTGGCCTACTTGGTAATCCGTAACTTGCGATGTGAGTTTCACAACAAGACGTGACTGTAGCGGCTCTCGTCACACCTGTGAAGACCTTTGTTGCCATATTGTGGGTTCTGATGCACGATGTGGGTACGAGAGGAGATTCGATGGACAGGTTCAACGGCGGACCGCTCGACGGCGTGCGCGTCCTTGAGCTGGGCAATTACATCGCCGCCCCGACGGGCGCGCGGCTCATGGCCGATTTCGGCGCCGAAGTCATCAAGGTCGAAAAGCCCGGAACCGGTGACGAATTGCGCACGTGGCGCCTCTACTCGGGCACCACGTCGATGCTTTTTCACACGATCAACCGCAACAAGAAGTCCGTCGTGCTGGACCTCAAAACCGAGCAGGGGCAAGCGGCGGTGCGCGAACTGGCTCGCTCCTGCGACATCGTGATGGAGAACTTCCGCCCGGGCACGCTGGAACGGTGGGGCATCGGCCCGGCCGAGCTGAGCGCGGCGAACCCGGACCTGATCATCGTGCGGGTCTCGGCCTACGGACAGACCGGACCGAGGGCCCACGAACCGGGCTTCGCCGCCGTCGCCGAGGCGATGGCCGGCCTACGCGGGCTCACCGGCGAGCCGGATCGTCCGCCGGCTCGGGTGGGCGTGTCCATCGGCGATTCGATCGCCGGCATCTACGCCGCGTTCGGCGCACTCCTCGCCCTACATCAGCGCCAGAAAGACCGCGCGGCAGGGCGATCCACGTCGCTGCCCGACCGCACCGTGGACGTCGCACTCACCGAGTCGATCTTCTCGGTGATGGAATCGTTGGTCCCGGAGTATGACGCCTACCAAGTCACCCGAACCCGAACCGGTGGTCGCATGCAGGGCATCGCCCCGTCGAACGCCTACCGGTGCGGCGACGGCCGCTGGGTCGTGATCGCCGGCAACGGGGACGGGATCTACCGCAGGTTCATGGGCGTGATCGGCCGACCGGACCTGGCCTACGATCCGCGACTGGCTAACAACACCCAACGCTGGCAGGCCCGCGACGAGCTCGACGAGGCGATCGGCGCCTGGACCGCGACGCTGCCCGCCGGCGAGGTGCTCGCCGCGCTCGCGGCCGCGTCGGTTCCCGCGGGCCCCATCAACACCGCCGCGGAGATCAAGTCCGACGAACAGTTCCTGGCGCGCGGCATGATTCAGCGCCTCCCGGTCTCGACCGGCACCGAGATGCTGCCGGATGTGGCGTTCCCCGGCATCGTTCCGCGCATCGGCGACGCCGCGCGCGCGATCGCGAGCCTGGGACCCGAGCTCGGCGCCCACACCGAGGAGATACTCGGCGCCCTCTCCGCGGATCGCGAGATCAAGGAGCTCATCGGATGACGACCGCGGTACACCTGCGCGACGTGACCCTGCGCGACGGCTTGCAGCTCACCGGCAAGCCGCTCGAGACCGCCCGCAAGGTCGAGTTGGCGCGGCTGCTGTTGAACGTGGGCGTTGACGCGGTGGAAATCGGTGCGATGGCGCGACCCGACTTGGTGCCCCCGATGGCCAACACGCTGGACGTCATCGCGGCGCTGAATCCCGAAGAGCTGCAACGCTGCTGGGTCTGGGCGGCTACATCGCGGGGGATCCTTCGAGCGATCGAGGCCGGGGCCCGCAACTTCCAGTACTGCCTGTCGGTCAGCGATCAGCACAACATGGCCAACATCGGGCGCACCACCGCCGACAGTATGGCCGCCTTACCCGATGTGATCGACCACGTCACGATCGCCGGCGGTCGGTTGGAATTGACCTTGGCAACCGCCTTCACCTGCCCCTACAGCGGCGCCATCGACCCGCGGCGCGTCCTCGACCTGATCACCGACGACCGGGCGGCGGCCATCTCGAGCGTCGTGCTGTGCGACACGCTGGGCCACGCCACGCCGAATCAGGTGCGCCGCTTGGTCGAGCGGGTCCGCGCCGTCGCGCCCGAGCACGAGATCGTCTTCCACGGGCACGACACCTGGGGCATGGGAGTCGCCAACAGCCTCGCCGCCATCCAGGCCGGCGCCACGATGGTCGACGGGGCACTCGGTGGTCTCGGCGGCTGCCCTTTCGCCCCGGGGGCGAGCGGCAACACCCCCACCGAGGACCTGCTGTTCGCGCTGCAACCAAGCTGGCTGACCCCCAGGGCGTTCGCCGACATCGTGCGCGCCGGGGAACTGATCCTGGCCGTGCTCGGGGAACCGAACCGCTCCAAGGCGGCCCAAGGCGCGCGATCCACCGCCCATGCGCTGGAATGGCTGATCGGCGAGCCGATTTCGGCCTGACCCGACTCATCGACGACCGGCGCGGACGATTCGCCACCGCCCCTCGTCGAGGCGCGCCAAACCGGCCATCTCGAGCATCGCCAGCGGCCCGAGCACCTGCTCGGGCGGCAGCGCCGACGCGACGGCGATCTCGTCGACCGTCGCGGCGCCGCGACCGGGCAACGCCTCGTACACCTGCCGCTCGACGTCGCTCAGCCCGTCGAGCGCCGTGGTGGGGTGCGGCTCTTCGAGCGCCAGCTCACCGATGTGGCCGACGAGCTCGACGACGTCGTCGGCGCGGGTGACGAGTTGCGCGCCATTGCGCAGCAGCACATGACAACCCGCCGACGCCGATGACGTCACCGGTCCGGGCACCGCGCCCACCACCCGGCCCAGCGCCCGCGCCCAGGCCGCTGTGTTGGCGGCACCGCTGCGCAGGCCGGCCTCGACCACCACCGCCACCCCCGCGACCGCGGCGACCAGGCGGTTGCGGGTGAGGAAGCGGTGCCGGGCCGGGCGGACACCCGGCGGGTATTCGGTGAACAACAGCCCGCTCGAGCCGACGCGATGCAGCAGCCCGGAATTGCCTGCGGGATAGGGGATGTCGAGCCCGCCCGCGAGCGTGGCGACGGTGATCCCGTCGCAGTTCAGCGCCGCGCGGTGCGCCGCGCCGTCGATGCCGTAGGCACCGCCGGAGACCACGGCCACCTCGCGTTCCACCAGCCCGGCGGCCAGGTCCGCGGCCACCTGCTCGCCGTACACCGTCGACGCCCGGGTCCCGACCACGGCCGCCGCCCGTTCGGCCACCTCGTCGAGGCGGGCCGGTCCCATCGCCCACAACACCATCGGCGGGCCGCCGCGGGCCCTGACCTCGGCGTTGCCGAAGGCGGCGAACGCCAGCAGCGGCCACTCGTCGCAGTCGGGCGTGATCAACCGCCCGCCACGTTCATCGAGAAGGTCGAGATCCGATGTGGCCCGGTCTATTCCGCGTCGGGCCTCGGTGTGGCGTGCCAGCTCGGCATCGACCGATCCGCGTCGGACCCGGTCCGCGGCCTCCACCGGGCCCACACGTCGCACCAGTTCGGCGAGCGGCGCGCAGGGCGGTTCGGCCACCCGGGACAGGTAAGCCCACGCCCGCAACACGTGATCGGTCACCGCCGCACCCCCGGTTGCCGGAAGCTGAGCGCGGTGGCGACTTCCTCGACGCCAGGCATGGACCGACCGGCCAGGTCGGCCAGGCTCCACGCGACCCGCAGCGTGCGGTCCAGGCCGCGGATGCTGAGCAGCCCACGGTCCAGCGCCTTGCGCAGCGGGTCCATCGCGGCGTTGCTGGGACGAAACTTTCGGCGCAACAGGGTCCCGCTGACTTCGGCGTTGGTGTGGAAGCCGTGCGGCCGCCAACGCTCGGCGGCCGCGCCGCGCGCCGCCGCCACCCGCCGGCGAACCTGGGCGGTCGATTCGCCATCGGTGACCGAGATCGCCCCGGCGCGCACCGGATTCATCTGCACCCGCAGGTCGACGCGGTCCATCAGCGGCCCGGACAGCTTGCCCAGATAGCGGCGTTTGGCCGCGGCGGCGCAGACGCAGTCCTGCGGATCGGCCGGGGCGCACGGACACGGGTTGGCGGCCAGCACCAACTGAAAGCGGGCCGGGTAGCAGGCCACCCCGTCGCGGCGGGCGAGGCGAATCTCGCCGTCCTCCAACGGCGTTCGCAGCGCTTCGAGCGCGCCGACGCTGATCTCGGCACATTCGTCGAGGAACAGCACCCCGCGATGCGCGCGGCTGACGGCGCCGGGGCGGGCCATCCCCGATCCCCCGCCGACGAGCGCCGCGACGCTGGAGCTGTGGTGCGGCGCCACGAACGGCGGCCGGGTGATCAACGGCGTGTCGGCCGACAGCAGCCCGGCTACGGAGTGAATCGCGGTGACCTCGAGCGCCTCGCCTTCGGAAAGCGGCGGCAGCAGCCCCGGAAGGCGTTGCGCCAGCATCGTTTTGCCCACTCCCGGCGGGCCGGTCAACATGAGGTGGTGCGCCCCCGCGGCCGCGACTTCCACCGCGAACCGCGCCTGCGCCTGCCCGACGACGTCGGCCAGATCCGCCGTCGGCTCCGGGTCGGTGGCCCCCGCGCTGATTCTGGGTTCCAGGCCGCCGGAGCCGCCGAGCCAGCCCTTCAGTTGCCGCAGCGTGCGCACGCCCCAGACGTCGATCCCGTCGATCAGGCTTGCCTCGGCCAGATTGTCCACCGGGACGACGACGCCCGGCCAGCCGTCGCGTTTGGCGGCCAGCACGGCGGGCAGCACCCCGCGCACCGGCCGGACCCGGCCGTCCAGCGACAGCTCACCCAGCAGCACCGTCTTCTCCAGCCGCTCCCACGGGTGCTTACGCTGCGCGGACAGCACCGCGGCCGCCAGCGCGAGGTCGTAGACCGATCCCATCTTGGGCAGCGTCGCCGGCGACAGCGCGAGGGTGAGCCGGGCCTGGGGCCAGTC
The DNA here is from genome assembly GCF_001672815.1 of Mycobacterium sp. E796. Lineage (GTDB taxonomy): Bacteria > Actinomycetota > Actinomycetes > Mycobacteriales > Mycobacteriaceae > Mycobacterium. Next base: position 17,427 of record NZ_LZKK01000066.1, read on the forward strand.
GTCGCCGCAGTTGGTGACCGCCGCGCGGACCCGGTCGCGCGACTCCTGCAGGGCGGCGTCGGGCAGGCCCACCAGGTACACGCCCGGCAGGCCGGAGGTGATGAAGGCCTCGATTTCCACGGTGGCGCCGTCCAATCCGCGCACCGCGACCGAGAAGGCCCGTCCCAGCGCCATCAGCCGATCCCCTGCAGGTGGGTGATCTCCGGGGTGCGCTGGCGCCCGACCCGCACGCCGATCATGTCGATGCGCAGCGCCGCCCACCGCTCGTCCTGGCCGGCCAGCCAGAGCCCGGCCAGCCGCCGCAGCCGCCACACCTTCCGCGGGGTCACCGCGTAGGCCAGCCCGCCGTACCCGTCCCCGGTGCGGGTCTTCACCTCGACGAACACCGCGGTGCGGGTGGCGTCGTCGGCGGCGATCACGTCCAGCTCGCCGTAGCGGCAGCGCCAGTTGCGGCCCAGGACCCGCAGGCCCATCCGGATCAGATAGTCCACGGCGAGTGCCTCGCCCATTGCGCCCAGCTGCACCCTGGTCATTGTCTGTTCGGTCGTCATGGGGGCCACCGTGCCCGGCGGCGCTGACACGCACGGGCCCGGCGGCAGCCCTGGAGCTCAGTGCAGCGGCGGGCTATCCCCAGTCAGGCGTCCATCCACAGCCGCGTCCGCCGGCCAGCTAGCCCCAGTGCGGGGGCACGTCGTTGCCCGGGCAGTCGGCGGAGCGGCAGTGCACCTCGCGCACCCGCCTGCCGGTGACGTTGCCGTCGCTGTCGTAGGTGTATTCGACCGTGGCTTCGGCCTCGCGCCGGCAGGCGGGGCAGGTCGCCATTTCCGTCTTGAACCGCGACATGGCCTAACCGATCCGGTCCGCCCGGGTGTAGACGTTCATCGAGTCCTCCCGCAGGAACGCCACCAGCGTGATGCCGGACTCCTCGGCCAGCGACACCGCCAGCGACGACGGCGCCGACACCGCGGCCAGCACGGGAATGCCCGCCAGCACGGCCTTTTGCGTCAACTCGAACGAGGCCCGGCCGCTGACCAGCAGCACACAGCCCTGCAACGGAACCCGCCCGTGTTCCAGCGCCCAGCCCACGACCTTGTCGACCGCGTTGTGCCGGCCGATGTCCTCGCGCACCACCAGCGGTGTGCCGTCGGCCCGGAACAACGCCGCCGCGTGCAGCCCACCGGTGCTGTCGAAAACCTTTTGCGCGGAGCGCAATTGGCCCGGCATCGCCTTGAGCGTCGCCGCGGTGACGGTCGCGGGATCCGTGGCGGGCGAGAACCGTCCGATCAACCGCACCGCGTCCAGGGACGCCTTGCCACAGACCCCGCACGACGACGTGGTGTAGAAGTTGCGGGTGACATCGAGGTCCGGCGGCGCCACCCCGGCAGCCAGCGTCACGTCCAGGACGTTGTAGGTGTTCGGTTCGGTGCGCCCGTCGCAGTAGCGGATGGTCCGGACGTCCTCGCGCCCGCCGATGACCCCCTCGGTGAGCAGAAAGCCTTGCGCCAGTTCGAAATCCGAGCCGGGCGTGCGCATCGTCACCGTGACCGGCGCGCCGTTGACGCGAATTTCCAGCGGCTCCTCGACGGCCAGCGTCTCGGGTCGGGTGACGGCGCGGTCGGCGGTGAGATGCCGCGCGCGTCGGCGCGCCGTTACCTGGCCCACGCGCTCAAAGCTACCCTGGCGCCCCTCACACCGCTTCGGCCAGCGCGGCCAGCGTTTCCGCCGACGAGTGGACCGGCCGCCACCCGAGCTGGGTCCGGGCCTTCTCGGTGTCCATCACCACCGACGTCCGCGCGGAGTGCAGCCATTCCAGCATCGACGGCACGAACGGCACCTTGGAAATCGCCGCCGACGCCGCCGAGGCGGCAATCGCGGGAACCCGCACCGGCCGGCCACCGAGAGCCTTGGCCACCTCCGACAACGTCACCACGCCGTCACCGGCGATGTTGTACGCCCCCGGCGGCGCCGGGGCCGTCGCGGCCAGCGCAATCGCCTCCGCGACGTCGTCGTGGTGGACCAGCTGCAGCGGAATCCCCGGATCCGGCACCACCGGCTTCAATATCGGCGCCACCTTGCTGATCGCGCGTACCGGCGCGGGCAGCTGGTTCCAGGGCATCGCGTCGGCCAAAGCCGTCGCCCGGGGCCCGGCGACGATGCACGGCCGCAGCACGAACACCTCCAGCGACGAGCCCTCGGTGATGTCGGCGAGCAGCGCCTCGCACTCGGCCTTCTGCGCCGAGTAGTAATGCTCGGCGGTCCCGCGCGTCGGCACATCCTCGGTCAGCGGCACGGGGTTGTCCGAGTGGTAGCCGTAGGCCGCCACCGACGAGGTGTAGACCAGGCGCCGCGGCCGCTGGGCGGCGACCGTCGCCTCGAACACGTTGCGGGTGCCTTCCAGGTTGATGCGTTGGCTCTCGTCGCGGGAGCCCATGATGATGAAGGCCAGGTGGACCACGACGTCGGCGCCGGCCACCAGGGCGTCGACGGCTTCCCGGTCGGTGATGTCGCCCTGCTGGTAGATGGTTTTCTGCCAGCCGCACGACACCGGGTCGAACGGGCGGCGCGCCATCCCGATGATCTTCTCGACCGCGGGCTCGCGCTCGAGCGCCGTCACCGCCGAGACGCCGATCTCCCCGGTTGGCCCGGTCACCGCCACTGTCAGTCCCACCCGGGTGAGCTTCCCTTCGGAACCGTCGACCAAACCGCGCTCGCAAAAGTCGCATGCCGATACTCTCGACGAAAGATCACGAGCGGGAACGGGGCAAAGCGTGGTAGACGACTCGAATTCGACACCGGGCGGGGACAAGGCCGACCCGGCGACCGTCTTCGCCGCCCTTGCCGAGATCATCTACCAGGGCTCGGACGCCAAGCAGATGTACGCGGCCATCTGCATCGCCGCGACCCTGACCGTGCGCGGCTGTGACCACGCCAGCCTGCTGGTGCGCGACGGCGACCGCTACGTCACGGTCGGCGCCAGCGACCAGATCGCGCAGCACATCGACGAGATGGAACGGCGTTCCGGCGACGGCCCGTGCATCGACGCGATCGAGGAGGAGACCCCCCAGATCGAGCCCGACCTGACCACGCCGTCGCTGTGGCCCAAGTTGGCCGCCGTCCTCGTCGAGGAGACACCGGTGCGCGGGGCCATGGGCTTTCGGCTCCTCGTCGACAAGCGCAAGGGGGCCGCGCTCAACCTGTTCAGCGACACCCCGAACGTGTTCGACGCCGAATCGGCGGGCCGGGCGGCGGTGCTGGCGTCGTTCGCCAGCGTGGCCATCAACGCGGTCGCCAAGGGCGAAGACGCCGCGAGCCTGCGCCGGGGGCTGATGAGCAACCGCGAGACCGGCAAGGCGGTGGGCATGTTGATGCTGCTGCACGACATGACCGAAGACCAGGCGTTCGACCTGCTGCGCCGGCATTCCCAGGCGCTGAACATCAAGCTGGCCGAGGTGGCGCACGCCGTCATCGAAAACCGCGGCCAATTGCCGGTCAGCGGCGATACGAGTTAGCCGGGGGCCTACTCCGGCAGCCGCAACTCGGGCTTCTCGACCTCTTCGATGTTGACGTCCTTGAAGGTGACCACGCGTACCTGCTTGACGAAACGGGCCGGTCGGTACATGTCCCACACCCACGCGTCGGACAATCGCAGCTCGAAGTACACCTCGCCGTCGGCGTTGCGCGGCGTCATCTCCACGCTGTTGGCGAGGTAGAAACGCCGCTCGGTTTCCACGACGTAGCTGAACTGGCCGACGATGTCCTTGTATTCGCGGTACAGCGAGAGCTCCATCTCGGTTTCGTACTTTTCGAGATCTTCTGCACTCATCTGCTCAAACGTCCTTCTCCCTGACGTGGGAACCTGGTCCCATCTTTCCTCACCGGTATTCGCCAGGCTCGGCCGGAGGGTCCGGTTTGCACTCCGCCACCACGCGCGCACCGGATCCGCCCGGCCCTGAAGCCACGCGCCGGACGTTGATGAACGAATAGCGGTGCTGGGCGCAGGGGCCGAGCTCGGTCAGCGCCGTCGAATGTGCCGGCGTGCTGTAGCCCTTGTGGTCGGCGAAGCCGTAGCCGGGGTGATCGGCATCCATCGCGACCATCAGCCGGTCGCGGCTGACTTTCGCCAGCACGCTGGCCGCGGCGATGCACGCCGCCACGGCGTCCCCGCCGACCACCGGCAGCGACGGCATCGGCAGGCCGGGCACGCGAAACCCGTCGCTCAGCACGTAACCGGGGCGCACCGACAGGCCGGCCACCGCGCGGCGCATGCCCTCGATGTTGGCCACATGCACGCCGCGCCGGTCGACCTCCTCCGACGGGATGAATACCACGTGATACGCCAGCGCATACCGGCGGATCAAGGGGAACAGCTTTTCCCGGGCCTTCTCGGTCAGCTTCTTCGAATCATCCAGGGCCGCAAGGCTTTCCAGTCGACTCGGGCCGAGCACGCAGGCCGCCACCACCAGCGGGCCGGCGCAGGCGCCGCGGCCCACCTCGTCCACCCCGGCCACCGGGCCGAGGCCGCTGCGATACAACGCGGACTCCAGCGTGCGCAATCCGGACGACTTGCGGATGACGGTCCGCGGCGGCCACGTGGTGGCCATGGCTACTGACTCTGCTGGGGGTTCACCGACCCGACGCCACCCCACCGCGACGGCGGCCACACGATGAATTGGGCCTTGCCAATGACGTTGGTTACCGGCACAGTTCCCGAATTCGGGTCACCGGTGCACAGGATGCCCTTGAGGGCTTCGATCGGGACGCTGGTGCAGTGGGCGCGGGAATCCGCCGAGTGGGTCCGGTTGTCCCCCATCACCCACAGCCGCCCCGGCGGGACGGCGACGGGCCCGAACTCGCTGCCCAGGCACGGGTACTTCGACGGGTCGGCCATCATCGTGGTGGGATCCAGATACGGCTCCTTGAGCGGCTTGCCGTCGACGGTCAACCCCGTTTCGGCCCGGCACTGCACGGTCTGCCCTCCCACCGCGATCACCCGCTTGACCAAATCGTTCTCGTCGGGCGGCACGAAGCCGATGAACGACAGCGCGTTCTGCGCCCAGCGCAGCGCGGTGTTGTTCGAGCGGATCGACTTGTAGCCGGCGTTCCACGCCGGCGGGCCCTTGAAGACGATCACGTCGCCGGGCCGCGGCTGGCCGAACCGGTAACTCAGCTTGTCCACCATGATCCGGTCGCCGACGCAGCCCGTGCACCCGTGCAGCGTGGGCTCCATGGATTCCGACGGAATCAGGTAGGGGCGCGCGATGAACGTCAGCATGACGTAGTAGAGGACGACGGCGATCACCGCGAGCAGAGACAGCTCGCGCAGCGTGGACTTCTTCTTGCGCCCCGACTCGGCCGCTTCGGGTTCCGAGGCTTCGGAGGGCGTGTCGGGGTCGGCGGTGGAGACCTTCGGCTCGGGCTGACCAGCGTCGGACTGGCGCTCGGGTGAGTCCGGGGTATCGGTCACGAGATCAGCGTAGCCAGCACGGTTTGTGGCCGCAGACCTGCGCCGAACCTGGCCCGGTCAGCGCTTTTCCTTGATCTTGGCCTTCTTGCCGCGGAGTTCGCGCAGGTAGTACAACTTGGCGCGGCGGACATCGCCACGGGTCACCACCTCGATGTGGTCGATGTTCGGCGAATGCACCGGGAAGGTGCGCTCGACGCCGACGCCGTAGCTCTCCTTGCGCACGGTGAACGTCTCGCGGATGCCTCCGCCCTGTCGGCGGATCACCACGCCCTTGAACACCTGGATACGCTCCTTGGCGCCCTCGATGACCTTGACGTGCACGTTGATGGTGTCGCCCGGGCTAAAGGCCGGGATGTCGTCGCGCAGCGACGTCTGGTCGACGAAGTCCAGCCGATTCATCGTACGAACACTCTTCCTTGCGGTCGCGGCCTGCGACGGCTGCCCACACGCGGGCGTGGGGCGGTCATCAAGCCGATGGTTTTCGGGCTTTTAGTGCGCATCTCGCAGCCGCCGGGAAACGCCCGGCGCGCTAGTGGGTTCGAGACAACTGAACAATTGTGCCAGACGGCCGGCGTGCATTGAAAATCACAGGTAAACCATGCGGTTCAAAACGCGCCAAAGGCGCTGGTGAATGGTACACATGACTCGGGTCGAAATGGCCCGGCCACGTGCAGGTTTAACGTCCCAGGACGCCGAGGAGACCGACACATGCGTACCCGCCCGCTCGCCGTGCTCGCCGCCGTGGCGGCGGTGACGCTGGTGCTGGCCGGGTGCGACGAGGCGTTGGTGGAGCCGCAAAGCCTGGGAAAGCCGTCCGCCGGACCCGCGCACAGCGAGCCGATTCGGCAGTCCCAGGTGCAGCCCGAGACGGTTCAGCTGCTGCTGGACACCGTGCCGATGCACGGGCCGCCGCAGGCGCTGTCCGGCACGGTGTTCGGCGGCCTGCCGGCGCGGATCCAGCAGGCCATCGACGAGGCCGCCGGCGCCGGGGCCACGCTGTCGGTCGCCGTCCTGGATCGCAAGACGCATGAGCTGGTATCCAACGGCAACAGCCAGATCATCGGCACCGCGTCGGTGGCCAAGCTCTTCATCGCCGACGACCTGTTGCTCGCCGAGTCCCAGGGCAGGGCCGCCCTGTCCCCCGAGGACCGCCAGGCCCTGGACGTCATGTTGCAGTCGTCCGACGACGGCGCCGCCGAGAAGTTCTGGGGCCAGGGCGGCGGCGACAACATCATCACCCAGGTCGCGAGCCGATATGGGTTGTCGTCCACCACCCCACCCAGCGACGGGCGCTGGTGGAACACGATGAGCTCGCTGACCGACCTGATCCACTACTACGACGCGCTGCTCGACGGCACGGGCGGGCTGCCGAACTCGCGGGCCAGCGTCATCGTCAACGACCTCGCCCGGTCCACCCCGACCGGCGCCGACGGCTACCCGCAGCGGTTCGGCATCCCCGACGGGCTGTTCGCCGAACCGGTGGCGGTCAAGCAGGGCTGGATGTGCTGCATAGGCGCCGACTGGGTGCACCTGTCGACGGGGGTGATCGGCGCCGACCACCGCTACGTGATGGTGGTCCAGTCGCTGCAGCCGTCCGACGACGCCACCGCGCGGCAGACGATCACCCAGGCCGTCAAGACGATATTTCCCAACGGCCGGATCTGACGCGGCCCGGTCACGGCGCGAGCAGACGCAAAAGCCCCTGATCTTCGGCGTGTCGCGGGGCTTTTATGTCTGCTCGCGCTCCTGGTCGCCCAATAGGTCCGGGCGGCGCTCGCGGGTGCGCCGCAGGGAAACCTCGCGGCGCCACGCCGCGATCCGCGCATGATCGCCGGACAGCAGGACCTCGGGGACGTCCAGCCCGCGCCAGCTCGGCGGTCGGGTGTAGCTGGGCCCCTCCAGCAGCCGGTCCAGGGCGGGCGAGTGCGAATCATCCTGCAGCGACGCGGGATTGCCCAGCACGCCGGTGAGCAGCCTGAGCACCGCCTCGATCATCACCACGGCCGCCGATTCCCCGCCCGGCAGCACGTAGTCCCCGATCGAGACCTCCTCGACCCGCATCCGCCGCGCGGCGTCGTCGATGACCCGCTGGTCGATGCCCTCGTAACGTCCGCACGCGAACACCAGGTGCTTCTCGGTGCTCCAGCGCTGGGCGGTCGCCTGCGTGAACAATGCGCCAGCCGGGGTCGGCACCACCAAAAGCGTTTCAGCCGAACAAGTCTCGTCCAGTGCCTCGCCCCAGACCGGGGCCTTCATCACCATCCCGGGGCCGCCGCCGTACGGCGCGTCGTCCACCGAGTGGTGGACGTCGTAGGTCCACCGGCGCAGGTCGTGCACGTGCAGGTCGACCAGGCCGGACGCAATCGCCTTGCCCGGCAACGACTGTCGAAGCGGATCTAGGTAGGCCGGGAAGATGGTAATCACGTCGATTCGCATGACTACCCCAGTTCCAGCAGGCCCTCGGGCGGATCGATCTCAATCAGCCTGTCGTCCAACGAGACCGACGTGACGATCGCACTGACGAACGGCACCAGGAGCTCGCCGGAATCCCGGCGTACCGCCAGCAGCTCACCCGCCGCGGTGTGCAACACCTCGGCGACGACGCCGACCTCCTCCCCCGAAATCGTCCGGACGACAAGGCCTTCGAGCTGGTGGTCGTAGTAGGTGTCCGGCTCGTCGATCGGCGGCAGCTCGTCGGAATCCACGACGAACAGGCTGCCCCGCAGCGCGTCGGCCGCGTCGCGGTCGTGCACGCCGGCCAATCGCACTAGCAGCCGCCCACCGTGCTCGCGGGCCTGGTCGACGACGACGCTGCGCTCCTCGCCGCTACGGGAGTTCTTGGCGCGCAACGTATTACCGGGAGCGAACCGTGCCGCGGGATCGTCGGTGCGGATTTCCACGACCACCTCGCCGCCGATGCCGTGCGCCTTGACCACGCGCCCGACCGTTAACTCCAAGGGAGCGCTCCGCTACTGGTCGGTGTCCACCACGTCGACGCGGATGCCGCGGCCACCGATACCGGCGACCAGCGTGCGCAACGCGGTCGCGGTACGTCCGCCGCGACCGATCACCTTGCCCAGGTCGTCAGGGTGGACGTGCACCTCCACGGTGCGGCCACGCCGGCTGGTGACCATGTCGACCCGGACGTCGTCGGGATTGTCGACGATACCGCGGACCAGGTGCTCGACAGCGTCAACGACGACGGTGCTCACCTCGGTCAGCCTTCGGTCGGTGCGTCGGCAGCCGCGGCCTCAGCGGCCGGCTCGGCAGGGGCCTCGGCGGGGGCCTCGGCGGCTGGCTCGGCCTCGGCGGCGGGCTCGGCAGCCTCTTCAGTGGATTCAGAGGCTTCAGAGGCTTCAGGGGCCTCGCCCGCCTTGGCGGCCTTCTTGGCCGGGGCCTTCTTCTTCGGCTTGGCGGCCTCGGTGGTGGGCCCGCCGTCGGCCTCGGCCAGCGCGGCGTTGAACAGCTCCAGCTTGGACGGCTTGGCCGGTGCGGCCTGCAGGCTGCCCTCGGCGCCGGGCAGCCCCTTGAACTTCTGCCAGTCGCCGGTGATCTTCAACAGCTTGAGGACCGGCTCGGTCGGCTGGGCGCCCACCGAAAGCCAGTATTGGGCGCGCTCGGAGTTGATCTCGATCAGGCTCGGGTCTTCCTTCGGGTGATACCGGCCGATGACCTCGATCGAGCGGCCGTCGCGGCGAGTCCGAGCGTCGGCGACGGCGATGCGGTACTGCGGATTGCGGATCTTGCCAAGCCGGGTCAGCTTGATCTTCACAGCCATGGTTAAGCGACTTCTCCTAGATGTGTCACGCTGCAATTCAGCGACCCGGGCGGGATGCCGGGGTCCGGTTTTGCCTCGCGTGTATGACCCCCGAGCAGCCGTAGTTGCGCGGCGGACAGCCGCCCATTGTGCCAGAACACGACTGTCGCGCGGAAATTGCGGCGATCGCAAGCGCGGCGCAGCCGGGCGCGGCGGGTCGCCGCCATCAAATTCGCGGCGATCGCAAGCGCGGCGCAGCCGGGCGCGGCGGGTCGCCGCCATCAGATTCGCCTACATCACCTTTTGGAAGACCTTCGTCTCCACCCGGCGGGTCATCCGCCAGCCCTCGGCGGTCCGCACGAACTCGTCGTCGTACCAGAGCCCGCAAAACAGCGCCTGGTCGCTCTCGCCCGGCAGCACCATCGGGTTGAAGCAGATCACCCGAGACGAGGCGGTGTCGCCATCGATGCGCACCGAGAAGTTCCCGAGCATGTGCGCGTACACCGGGAAGGTCGGCAACACCTCGGACAACCACTTCTTCACCTCGGGGAAATGGCCGTCGATGCCCCCCAACGCCCGATAGTCGATGTAGGCGTCGGGCGTGAAGACCTCTTCCAGGTCGTCGAATCGCCGGTTGTCGATGGCGGTGGAGTAGTCCACCAGCAGCTGCTGGATCTCTAAGCGGTCGGAAATCTCTTCCAGGCTCAACATGGCTTGATTGAACACGACGGAACTGCAACATGTTCAGCGACGTCAGCCGTCCTCCGCAAAGGTGCTTTCGCCCGCCGACTTTGGATACCCAAAGTTCGGCTAATCCTTGTTGAATCATGCCAAATAGATGTAATACTCCGAGATCACGGACTATCGGTAGCCGGGGTTTGGGCGGAGGCTCGCTATGTCGTACGTCATCGCAGCGACGGACATGTTGACGGCGGCCGCCGCGGACGTGGCGGGCATCGGCTCGTCGCTGACGAGGGCCAGTTCGGCGGCCGCGGCCCCGACCTCGGCGGTGCTGGCCGCCGCCGGCGATGAGGTGTCGTCGGCGATCGCGTCGTTGTTTTCCGCCCACGGTCAGCTGTTTCAGACGCTGAGTGCCGAAGCGGAGGCGTTTCACGAGCAGTTCGTCCAGGCGTTGGCCGCGGGTGCGGGGTCGTATGCCGGCGCGGAGGCCGCCAACGTTGCGGCGTTTGCGGCCAGTCCGGCGCAGACGATCGGGCAGGACTTGCTCAACGTGATCAATGCGCCCTTCCTGGCGCTCACCGATCGCCCGCTGATCGGCAACGGCGCCAACGGAATGCCGGGGACGGGTCAAAACGGTCAGGGTGGCGGGTGGCTGTTGGGCAACGGCGGCGCCGGTGGCTCCGGCGGGCCCGGCCAGGCCGGCGGTAATGGCGGCCCCTCGGGGCTGTTGGGCTACGGCGGGGCCGGCGGGGCCGGCGGTCCGGGCACAGCGACCATGGCCGCCGGTGCCGGTGGTGCAGGCGGCAATTCCGGCGACCCCCTGTTGGGCCGCGGCGGGGCCGGCGGCGCGGGCGGATTCAACGCGTTCGGGGCCGGCGGGGCCGGTGGACCCGGCGGCAATGGCGGCCTGCTGTTCAGCGCCGGCGGGGACGGCGGGGCCGGCGGCAGCGGCACGACCGCCGGCCGCGCCGGCGGGGCCGGCGGGAGCGGCGGGCTGATCAGCGGGGTGTTCGGTGCGGGCGGCGGCAACGGCGGCGCGGGCGGGTTCGGCTCCTCGGTGGCCGGCGGTGCCGGCGGACACGGCGGCGACGCCGGCCTGCTCGGCGGCCCAGGAGGCGCCGGCGGCACCGGCGGGGGCAGTATCGCCAGGCTCG
>NZ_LZKK01000067.1 GCF_001672815.1 Mycobacterium sp. E796
CGAGTCGCCGGCGCTCGTCGTCGCGGACGGCGGCACGATCACTTACGGCGACCTGTACCAAAAGAGCCAACGCGTCGCGGCCACCATTCACCAGGCCGGGCTGCGGCGCGGCGACGGCGTCGCCCTGGTGCTGCCGAACCGGCCCGAGTTCTTCGAAATCACCTGGGGCTGCCAGCTTTCCGGGCTTTACTACACCGCCGTCAACACCCATTTCACCCCCGACGAGGTCGCCTACGTCATCGACGACTCCGACGCCAAGGCGGTGTTTGTCGACGCCTCGATGGGTGACCTCGCCGCTCACGTCCTAGCGGTCAATCCTCGCGTCGGGATCCACGTGTCCGTCGGGAGCGCCCTGCCGGGCTGGGTCGCCTACGACGACGCGTTGGCGGCGCCGGGCGATCCTCCGCCGCTGTCGGACGGGTCGGAAATGCTCTATTCGTCGGGCACCACGGGACGGCCCAAGGCGGTTCGGCGGTCGCTGCCCGCCGACGGCAACGGGTCGTGGGCCCAGTCGGTGCTGGAGCTGGCGCTGATCCACAAGTACGGGATGGACCGGTCCAGCGTGTACCTCTCCCCCGCACCGCTGTATCACGCGGCGGGGGTGAACTACACCATGGCGGTGCACCGCGTCGGCGCCGCGTCGATCCTGATGCGCAAGTTCGACGCCGAGGCGGTGCTGCGGCTGATCGAGACCCACCGCGTCACCCACGCCCAGTTCGTGCCGACGATGTTCGTGCGCATGCTCAAGCTGCCCGAGTCGGTGCGGCGCAAGTATGACGTCTCGAGCCTCGAATGCGTGATCCACGCCGCGGCCCCGTGCCCGGTGGACGTCAAACACCGGATGATGGAGTGGTTCGGCCCCATAATCCACGAATATTACGGGGGCACAGAGGGATTCGCGGGCACGACGATCGGCCCCGACGAGTGGCTCGCACATCCCGGGTCGGTCGGCAAGCCGTTCAGCCCCGTTCACGTGGTCGGCGAGGACGGGGTCGAGCTTCCGGTGGGCGAGTCGGGCGAATTGTTCTTCGAGGGCGGGCCCGATTTCGAGTACTTCAAGGACCCGGCCAAGACCGCGTCGGTCTCCAACGAGCGGGGGTGGCGGTCGCTCGGCGACATGGGGTATGTCGACGACGACGGATACCTCTACCTCACCGACCGGTCAACGTTCATGATTGTCTCGGGCGGGGTGAACATCTACCCGCAGGAGGCGGAGAACCTGCTGGTAATGCATCCCAAGCTCGTCGACGCCGCAGTGTTCGGCGTGCCCAACGAGGAGTTCGGCGAGGAGGTCAAGGCCGTCGTGCAGCCGGCCGCCGGCGTCACGCCCGGGCCCGATCTAGAGGCGGAGCTCATCGCGTACTGCCGGGCGCACCTGGCGGGCTACAAGTGCCCGCGCACAGTCGAATTCGAGGCCGAGCTGCCCCGCGACCCCAACGGAAAGCTGTACAAGAAGCCCATTCGCGAACGCTACTGGCAAGGGCGGGCGTCACGGATCGTATGAACGAGGGAACGGACATGGTGACTACCGAACGCACCCACCCCGACGTGAACTGGGCGCCGCTGCCGGTGCCGTGGGCGGTTCAGCGGCCCGACCGGATCCCCAAGCAGCGGTACTACGACCCGGAGTTCTACGCCCTCGAGGCCGAGTTGCTCTGGCCCCGCGTCTGGCAGATGGCCTGCCGCCTCGAGGAGATCCCAAAACCCGGCGACTACGTCGAGTACGAGATCCTGGACGACTCCGTCATCGTCGTCCGGCTGGACGCCGACAACGTGCGGGCCTACCACAACGCGTGCCGCCATCGCGGGGTAAAGCTGGTGGAGGGCAACGGAAACCGCCGCACCTTCGTCTGCCCGTTCCACGGCTGGTGCTGGGCCATCGACGGCCGCAACACCTTCGTGCTGCGGCCCGAGGAGTTCGCCGAGGAAAACCTGAGCCCCGATGACCTGCAACTCGTCCCGGTCAGATGCGAGCTCTGGGGCGGCTGCGCGTGGATCAACCTGGACGACGACGCGCCGCCCATGCGGGACTGCTTCGAACCGTTCGCGTCGATCTACGACGCCTGGAAGGTCGAGTCGCTGCGCGTCGAGTGGTGGCAGGCCTGCCGGCTGCCGGTGAACTGGAAGCTGGCGACGGCCGCCTTCATGGAGGGCTACCACGTCCCGCAGACCCACCCGCAGCTGCTGCCGTCCTCGATGCCCAGCACGTCCAAACCGCCGGGGCTGGCCCAGACGAACCTGTACTTCATGCGCACGCTCGGTGAGGGCATGGCCGGAATGACCCACGAGAACGACGTCCGCATCGCCGAGGGCCTCCAGACCATGGAGTTGCCGGCCGACCCGGCCGCCGCCATGGCCGCCTGGCGCGCCGCGCTCAACGACGCCATCGTCAAATGGCATCGCGCCCGCGGCTGCGACATGCCCGACCTCAACGAGCTGGAGCGGCGCGGCATCACCGAAGCGATCAACTTCTGTTTCCCGCACTACTTTCTGCTACCCCAGTACAGCAGCGCCTCGTCGTACCGGATCCGTCCGCTCGGTCCGGAGGAGACGCTGTTCGAGATCTGGTCGCTGACCCGCATCCCGCCGGACCAGGCCACCGCCAAGCCCACGCCACCGGAGCCCATGGCGCCCGACGACCCGCGTTGGCCGCCCATCCCCGCGCAGGACTTCTCCAACTTGCCGCGTCAGCAGAAGGGTTTGCACTCCAAGGGGTTTGACTACATGCGGCTGTCGGATCGGATCGAGGGGCTGATCTCGAACTTCGAACGCGTCATCGACGGCTTCCTGGCCGGCCTGCCCTACGACGCGCTGGTGCCCGCGATCCAGAAGACCAACACCACCATCGACGTGCCGGTGGCCGACCTGGGCTTCAGCTCGGAGGGGCGATGACCACCCGCTGGGACCGCTCCGTCGACCTGCTCATCGCGGGCAGCGGCGGCGGCGGCATGGTGGCCGGGCTGGCCGCGATCGACGCCGGGCTCGAACCCCTGATCCTCGAGAAGCAGGCGCTGGTCGGCGGTTCGACCGGTCTTTCCGGCGGGATCGTCTGGCTGCCCAACAACCCCCTGATGCGGGCCGAGGGCATCGCGGACTCGCATGAGGACGGCATGGCCTACCTGGCCGACGTGGTCGGCGACATCGGCGCCCCCTCCTCCCCCGCGCGCCGTGAGATGTTCCTCACCGCGGGCTACGAAATGATCAATTTCCTCACCCGCAAAGGCGTTCGGCTGATCCGCTGCGCCGGATGGAGCGACTACTACCCGAATCACAAGGGCGGCAACGAGTCCGGCCGCGCCATCGAGGGCATCCCCTTCGACGCCGCGAAGCTTGGCAGCTGGAGCGACAAGGTGCAGCCGCCGCTGGCCAAGAACTACGGTTTCGTGGTCCTCACCAACGAGTTGCGCTCGGTCCAGTACTACAACCGGTCGCCGCGCGCGTTCGCCGTCGCCACCCGGGTGTTCCTGCGCACCGCTGCCGCGCGGGCCGGCCGCCGGCAAATCCTCACCAACGGCGCCTCGCTGATCGCCCAGATGCTCAAGGCGCTCATCGAATTCGGTGACGGGCAGCCCCCGCTGTGGACCAACGCCGCGATGGAAGACCTCATCATCGAGGACGGCCGCGTCGTCGGGGCCCGCGTGACGCGCGGCGGCGTGCCGCTGAACGTCGAGGCGCGTAAGGGAGTCCTGCTGGCGGCCGGCGGATTCGGTCACAACAAGGAGATGCGACGCCAGTACAGCGGCGATCAACCCAACGAGGCGCAGTGGTCGATCGCCAATGCCGGCGACACCGGCGAGGTGCTACAGGCCGCCATGCGGCTGGGAGCGAAGACCGACCTGCTCGACGAAGCCTGGTGGCTGCCTTCGGTTTTCATCAAGGACGGCGGCGCCGCCGCCGCCTCGCTCGGCTCCGGCCGGCAGCGCCCCGGCGCCATCTACGTCGACGCGACCGGCCGGCGATTCTGCAACGAGTCGAACTCCTACGTCGAGGTCGGCAAGGCGATGTATGCCAACAAGGCGGTCCCCTGTTGGATGATCTTCGACGACGGGTACGTGCGCAGGTACGTCACCAGCACGAACCCGCTCAAGCGCAACCGGAACCTGCCGCCAGAGCTCATCGAGAGCGGCGCGGTCAAACGCGGCGACACCATCGCCGACCTGGCCCGCCAGATCGACCTTCCCGCCGACGAATTGGCGCAAACGATCCAGCGGTTCAACCGGTTCGCCGCCAAGGGCCTGGACCCCGACTTCGGGCGGGGGCAGTCGGCCTACAACGACTGCCTTGGCGATCCCGGCTACCGGCCGAACGCCGCCGTCGGCCCGCTCGACCGCGCGCCCTACTACGCCACCCGGGTCTTCCCGGCGGACGTCGGGACATGCGGCGGCGTCGTCACCAACGAGCACGCGCAGGTCCTCGACGAGCAGGACCTGGTGATCGAGGGCCTTTACGCCACGGGCAACACCACCGCGACGGTGATGGGCCGCACGTATCCGGGCGCGGGCGCGAGCATCGCCAGCTCGATGGTGTTCGGTTACGTGGCCGCGCGGCACGCCGCCGGGCGCAGGATCGCCGGGGAGCGCAGCCGCTAACGGCGCGAGCAGACGCGAAAGCTCCCAATTCGGGCCGCAAATGAGGACTTTTGTGTCTGCTCGCGCTACTAGAGCACGACAGAAGGCGCCGCGCCCGGTTGCCCGGTCACCGGTGGCTCGGTAGGTGCGGTGCCGGACGTCTGTTCGCCCGCCGCCGCACCTTCGGCAACTGCCTGTTCCTCTTGCCCTTCCTCGTCGTCCTTTTTCTCGTCGTCGTCCTTCTTTTCCTCATCGACCGCTTGTGCGTCGTCAGGGGGCGGCGGGTCCAACCTGGTGGTGTCCGAGGCGAGCTGCGCAGGTGTGGAGCCGCCGCCCGCGGCCCCCTGCCCGAAGCCCTGGAAGCCCTGCACCGCGCTCATGCCCTGCGTGACGCCCTGTATCCCCTGCGAAAAGCCCTGCATCCCTTGCGAAAAGCCCTGCGAAACGGTTCCGGCAAACTCACCGACCTGCGCCGGAGTCGGGGCGGGCGGCAGGGTCGGACCCGGCGTGGGGCCCGGACCGGGCGTTGGGGTCGGCTCGGGTGTTGGCGTGGGATCGGGCGTTGGGGTGGGGCCGGCCTCGGGGTCCGGCTTTGGCTCCGGCTTCGGGGTTCCCACCGGCGGGTTGATCACCGTGGCCTTCGGGGGCGCGTCCGGGTTCAGCGGCTTCAGCGGCAGGTTTGCGTATTGAACGTAATACTTCAAAGCCGATTCCGAGCTTGCCTGCAGCTTCTCATACCATTCAATGGCTAACGGCACATAGGCCTGGTTGTTCGATTCGACATACCGCCGATACCAATAGTCGCATTGGGATACTTCGTAGGACGTGGGGTGCGCGCCACCCAGCGCATGCTGGTTGCTGTAACCGGTTGTGGCGGTGGCCTTTTTGTGGACGTCGACGACCCTGTCAGCCTGCTTGGCAAGGTCGCCGCATAATTTCGCCATCGCATATATCCACTCCTTCTGCTGGTGGAAATTCTGCTCGACGCGCGCCGTCGCCTCGCCCTCCCAGCTGGTAAACAGCCGGAACCGATAAGTCTGGTCACGAAACGCCCGCTGGAACGCATCCCATTCCTGGGCGAACGCCCGGAACGCCGCGCCCTGGTCGCCGGATTCAATGTCCGCGGCCGCCCGCCTGACCTCGTAGTACGGGAATTCGAACGAAGGTGACGCCGCCGCTGGCGCCGGCGGCGTCCAAGGTTCGTCATCCGCGGTCACTGACGCCGCGGACACCCTCGCGGCGGAGGCGCCGCTCATGGTCTGGCTGATGGCCTCCGCGGCTTCCGTCTCGACCTCTTCATAGGCCTTGGCCGCATTCCTGAGTGATTTCGCCAGACTTCTCCACTCCCGTTCACACCCTTTGAGGAACATGCGCAGCGTGTCGGCCGAAAGCGCGAGTCGTGCGGCAGCATCGTGGACAAACGAAAGATTGCACGGCGCAGGCGGGTTGGTGGACGGCACCGGCGGCAACGGCTGCTCGAGTTCGTCGGCCCGGGCCATGAGCTCCTGGTATTCCACCTTCAGCGTCTGCGTCATGTCGGCCCATTCTCCTTATGCTGAGGCAATTACGTGCCGACGCCACTAAGTCTCGACGCCGTCGAATGGCATGTATGCGGGGCGCGCGGTGGCGCACGCGCCGATCCGGCCACCAGCGGCCAGAGACGGTGCAGCCACCGACCACCTCTCTCGTCACACCGGCCATGCGGTGGTGCAGTGGCGCGCGCCAGCCGCTATCGAATGTCATCCTAAGCCAGCAATCGGGGGCCGGCATGCGCCAATTTGCGCCCCCACCCGATCGCCGCCGTGCCGCAGACTAAGTGGCGTCCTTTTCCTCGCGGCCCACGAAATCGCGCGGCTTCATGCCGGATTGCATGAGCTCGGCCCGGCGCGCCTGCACGTCCGAGGCGGCGCCCACCATGTTGGTCAAGATGTGGCTGACCTGAAGGTGGACGCGCATGCCCATCAATTCCCAGGCTCGCTTCACGTTGTTCTTGACCGCCATCAGCGTGGTCAACGGGATCTGGGAGATCTTGCGGGCCATTTCCTCGACGGTGTCCTCCAGGTGGTCGCGCGGCACCACCTTGTTGAGCAGACCCCAGTCGAGCGCTTCCTGCGCCGAGAGGGTGGGCGCCAGCAGCAGCCAGTCCATGGTGCGGTGCCAGTTCATCAGCAACCACGGCTCGATCATGGTGTGCCCGCCCGGTTCGCCGAGGCTTTGGGCAAGCGGCATTTGGAAATACGCGTCCTCGGACGCGACACAGAAATCGGTCACCAGGCCGAGATAAATGCCGCCGCCCATGCAATAGCCGTGAATCGCCGAGATCGTCGGCTTGGGAAACTCCCACAGATAGAGAGTCGGCCACAGAAACAGGTCGGCCGTCCCCTTGTACAGGTCCTCGAAGGTGTCTCCGAAGTCCGGGTAGGGGTTCTCGTCCGGACCCCAGCGGGCCACGTGCCCGCCGCAGAAGCCCTTCCCGTTGGCCTTGATGATGACGACTTTGATCTCTTTGTCGCGGTCGGCCTCGTGCAGGCAGTCGTCGACCTCGGTCACCAACACCGCGTCCTTGGTATTGGCCTTGTCGACCCGATTCAGGATGATCCGCGCAATCGGCGGTTCGCGTTCATAGATGATCGCTTCGAGCACGCGCCGCTCCATCGTGGTGACATTACCGGTTTCGGGCCCGCATCCGAGTGCGCCGAGGCTGCGCTCAGATCGCGATTTCGAGCAAATTCGCGATCTGGACGCAGGCTCGAGGCGGCCGCTCAGCCGCGTGCCACCAACCACGCGCGACCGTCGCCTTCGCCGGCGTCGACAAGCTCGAGTCCGGCGAAGGCGGCGATCAGCTCGCCTCGCGCGGCGCGGAACGGTCCCGGCGCGGCCCCGACCTCGCTCAGGGCGGCGATTGCCAGCAGCCCGCCCGGCGCCAGACGGTCGATGATCGCCTCATCGAGGCGGCGGTCCCGGAAGTTGTGGCACACGATGACGTCGACGGGCGGCCCAGCGGGCAGTCCCTCGTCCAGATCGACGACGTCGAAGCGGCAGCGGTCCCCCACCCCGGCGAGCCGGGCCAACTCGCGCGCCTGCTCGATCGCGACCGGGGAGACGTCACACCCCCACACGTCCAGGCCGCGGCGGCCCAGCCACACGGCGCCGCGTCCCTGCCCGCAGGCGAGGTCGAGGGCGCGTCCCGACGTCGGAAACAGCCCGGCGTGGCGGGCGACGAAGCCGGGCGGCCCGACCTCGCTCACCAGGGGTGGCCCGGCGCCGGCGTACCGCTCGTCCCAGCGACGCCGGTCTTCCTCGGCCATGGGCGCCACCCTAGATTGCCCCCCGGTTTCTAGACTGGACCGGTGTCTAGACAGGCGGCTTCCCCCACGGACGCCGGGACGGCCCGCCGCTCCGACCGCCGGCCGGCGCAGACGATCCGCAAGGTCCTCGAGGCCGGGCTGGAGGAACTGCGCGAATCGTCGTATGCAGCCCTGACGATGCGCGCGGTCGCGACGCGCGCCGGCGTGTCCCCGGCCAGCGCGTATACGTACTTTCCGTCGAAGAGCGCGCTGGTGGCGGCGGTGTACCTGCGCTTCTTGCGGGACCTCCCGCTGCACACCGACGTCAACGACACTACCCAGGCGCGAGTCAGCGCGACCCTGCGCGACATGGCGCTGATGGTCGCCGACGAGCCCGAGCTGGCGACCGCCTGCGGCGCGGCGCTGATGGCCGACGATCCCGCCGTCAAGCCGCTGCGCGAGCAGATCGGCGAAGAGGTGTCCAGGAGGATCGCGGCGGCGCTGGGTCCCGGTTGGCCCCGCGCGGTGCGCTCCGCGCTTCAGATGACGTTCTCCGGGGCCCTCCTGACGGCCCGGTTCGTCAGCTACGACGAGATCGCGGAACAGCTCGACGAGGCCGTCGGCCTCATTCTCAAAGCCTGCGCCGCCTAAAGCCCAGTGGCCCAACCGAATCGTTATCATCCAGCTGTGAGGATCGGCTGAGCGTGCGCAGTCACGGCTGGGCAGGGAACGCGCCCGCCTCCGATGAGGAGGCGATCGAGCGCATCCTGGACGCCGCCGACCGGATCATCGACGAGCGCGGCCAGGCAATGCGAATTGCCGACGTGGCGCGGGCGCTGGGCGTGACGCGGCAGACCGTCTACCGGTACTTCCCCGGCACCCAGGCGCTGCTGGTGGCGACCGCGATGCGGTCGGCCGACGGGTTCCTCGACCGCCTGGCGACCCAGCTCGAGGGCGTAACCGACCCGGTGGTGGCGATGACGGAGGGTATGGCTTTCGCCATCGAGCGGCTGGCGTCGGACAATCAGCTCGAATTCGTGTTGCGCCACCGCGGCGGACAAGGCGTCTCCATCATCTCCGATACCGCGTTGGCGTTCGGACGTTCGATGCTGCATCGCTTCGACATCGACTGGGAGCAACACGGTTTCGATGAGGCGGGACTCGACGAACTGAACGAATTCAGCCTGCGGGTGCTGCACTCCTTCCTCGCCGACCCGGGCCGCCCGCCGCGCAGCGGCGCCGACTTGCGGCGCTATCTCACCCGCTGGATCGGACCCGCGATCGCCTACCCACAGCTGGTGCGCACCATGGACGCGCTTCGGGCAGCCGAGCCGGCGCGGGCGCGGGGCCGCTCGTCCAGGGCGTCCTGATACCGCCGAAGTGGTTGATCCCTCACCGCGAGTTCGGTCATCCTCAACGAACCGACGTTGACGACCGACGAAGGAGGGGACGTGGTAGGGCTGGGACAACTCGCACTGAACAGTGCGCCGGTTTTCGGTGGCCTGATGCTCGCCGTTGCGGCCGGTCAATTCAGAGGGCCGGATTATCGAGAGCTCATCAAACAGGACATGGACTTGCTGGAGCGTCTCCCTGCGGAGGCAGTCGCGCGCAGAGCCGAGCTGCGGCGCTCGATCGACGAGCGCATCGATGACCTGGTCGAGGTCGCCGACCGGAATCGCGCGCTGCGCAAGGCTGCGCTGTCCTACCGGGGTAATTGGCGGGACGTGGTGCTCTTGCTCTGCGTGGTGCTGTTCACCATCGTCTGGTGGGAAGTCGATCACAGCAGGGGCAACTGGCTGCCGATGTTCGTATTGCTGATCCTGCTGTCGCTGGTGGCCGCCGCCTACGCGTTCCGCGGCGCGCTACGCGCTGCCCGTTCGCTGGTGCGCATGCGGGGCGTGCGGGACCGCGGCGACGGATCGACTTGATCACATCTCATCTGCCGTTCGACTCGCCAACGGGATGCGTACATCGGCCGTTGCGATGCGCCTGGTAGCGCGCTGACCTGCGACATGTCCGGACCGCCGAGCCTTGATGCCCCACCCGGATGCCGCACCACCTGCCGGTGCTCGTCGAGCAGCCGCCATCACCTTGTGACAAGATTTTCCACGTGCAGCTTCCTCCCCTCGCCCGCCTCATTTGTGCTGCGGTGGCGCCGATTTGGGCGCTGCTGGCCGCTCCCGTTCCCTCCGCATCCGCCGAGCCGTGCCCCGATGTCGAGGTGGTGTTCGCTCGCGGCACCACCGAGCCCCCCGGCGTGGGCCGGGTCGGGCAGGACTTCGTGGACACGCTGCGCTCGCGCGTCGGCACCCGATCGCTCGGCGTGTACCCGGTCAACTACCCGGCGACGACCGACTTCCCCACCGCGATCGACGGCATCACCGACGCCGGCCATCACGTGGAGTCGATGGCGGCGAACTGCCCCAAAACCAAGATGGTGTTGGGCGGATATTCGCAGGGCGCGGCCGTCATGGGCTTCGTCACCGCGAACCGGGTCCCCGATGGGGCCAACCTCGCGTCGCCGCCCGACCCGATGCCGCCCGACGTCGCCAACCACGTCGCCGCCGTCGCCCTCTTCGGCAAGCCGTCGACCCAGTTCATGAGCATCATCAACGAGCCCCCGGTCACGATCGGTCCGCTATACGCGCCGAAGACGATCGAGTTGTGCGTTCCCAACGATCCCGTCTGTTCGGGATCGGGGTTCCCGGCTGCGCACCGGCAATACGTCGAGGCCGGGATGGTTGATCAGGCGGCGGACTTCGCCGCGGGCCGGCTCTAAGCCGCCGCCGGGCGGCGGACTTCGCCGCGGGCCGGCTCTAAGCCGCCGCCGGGCGGCGGCCCCGGACGAGACCGCCGGGCCTTTCGTCGGTCAGTTCGCCGTCGGCGACGACGGTCTGGCCCAGCACCATCGTCTCGACGTAACCGTCCGAGCGTTGGATCAGCCGGCCCGCGCCACCGGGCAGGTCCTCGACCCGTTCCGGGTAGTGCAGCCGCAGCCGCTCCAGATCAATGAGGTTGATGTCCGCACGCCGCCCGGGCGCTAGCACGCCGCGATCACCCAGCCCGTAAAAGCCCGCAGGATCGCCGGTGAGGCGGTGCACCGCGGCCTCCAGCGACAGGCCCGGGCCGCGGCTCCGCTTGCCGACCCAGTGCGACAGCAGGTACGTGGTCATGCTGGCGTCGCAGATGATTCCGCAGTGGGCCCCGCCGTCGCCCAGCCCCTGCAGGCTCACCGGGTCGGCCATCATGTTGTACAGGTGGTCGTAGTTGTTGCCGGCGTAGTTGAGCAGAGGCAGCAGCAGAAATTCGCGTCCGTCGGCGCCGAGCAGCACGTCGTAGGTGACCTCCCAGGGGTCGCGGCGCTCCCGCTCGGCGATCGCGGCGATGCTGTCTTCGGGCGCGGGCTCGTAGTCGAGCGCCTCGCCGAGTGGATACAGGCGCTTGAACAGGTGCTTGTTGAGTTGGTCCGCCGACGGCTCCGGCGTCGGCTCGGGCGCGTCGGCCAGGATTCGCGCCCGAACGTCCGGATCGTGGAGTCGTTGAACGCGCTGCGCCAAAGGCAGTTCCATCAACGGCCGGTACGTCGGGCGGTGCCGGAATGGATTCATCCGCGATTGGTGGCCCATCAACATTCCGAAGGCGCGGCTGGCGACCTGCGGCCGGATCGCTGCCCCGGCCGCGTTGGCTTCGTGCACCGCCGCGAACCAGTGTCGCCAGTCGTGCGGGTCCTGCTCGTTGACCATCGCCAGGAAGGTGAGCGGTATTCGATAGCGCCGCCCGAGCCGCGTGATCCACTCGATCTCGGCGTCGATCGAGTGGCGCTGGTCGCCGCCCATCGCGCCGCCCACACCGGCCGGAACCACTTGCAACACACCGGAACCCACCTCGGCCATGACGGCCATCAGTGCGGCGAGTTCGTACTCCTCGGAGTAGGTTCCCGGCACGGGTTCGCCCGACGCGCTGCGATGTCCCGCCGTGCGCCCGAACGACATGCCCACCGCCCCGGCGCGCAGGCCGTCGGCGACGATCCCGCTCATCGCGGCGAGGTCCGCGCTCGTCGCGGTATCGTGCGCGCGGTCACCCATGACGAAGCCGCGGACGGCGGCGTGTGGGATCTGCGCGGCCACGTCCACCGCGCGCGGCATCCGCTCAAGTGCGTCCAGATACTCGCCGAAGGACTCCCATTCCCACGTGATGCCCTCGGAGAGCGCGGAGCCCGGAATGTCCTCGACGCCTTCCATGAGGTCGACGAGCCAGCCGTGCCGATCGGGCCGCACCGGCGCGAAACCGATGCCGCAATTGCCCATGATCGCCGTTGTGACGCCGTGCCAGCACGACGGGGTGAGATGCGGATCCCAGGTGGCCTGCCCGTCGTAATGGGTGTGCACGTCGACGAATCCCGGTGTCACAGTTAGCCCGTCGGCCTCGATGGTGCGTTTGGCGGCGCCCTCGACGCGGCCGACCTCGGCGACCATCCCGCCGGTGACCGCGACGTCGGCGGTTCGCGCCGGTGCGCCGGTGCCGTCCACCACGGTTCCGCCCCGGATGATCAGGTCATAGGTCATGACAGCCTCCTCGCGGGCCGGCCTGCGGCGCCCACCCAGCATTCAACAGCCTTGTCCCTTTCTCAATAGGCGACGATTTCTCAAAAGGCGACGACGCAGCGCGTGCGACCATCGACGCGGCAGCATTTCGAATTTGAGGAGGCCGGGTGCTGATGGACGTCGGGCGCACGGACTTCGATGCCACCGATCGACTGGCGATCATCAACTTGTTCGGGGCCTATGCCTACACGTATGACGAAAACCGGCTCGACGACTTTCGCGCCCTTTTCACCGAGTCACCGCAGCTCGTTTTGCTGCACGAGGGTAGCCCGCTGTCGGCGGACATCGACACCGTTATGGCCCTGCTTGCGGCCAGGAAACAGCGTTTCACAGAGGAAAACAACCAACGGCGCCACGCGCTGAATTCGTTCTGGTTTGCCAGCCAGAGCGCCACCGAGGCCACCGGCCACTGCTACGTCCAGGTTTTTGCCGTCAGAGACGGCGGTTCGCCCAGCCCCGACCTGACCGGCCGCTACGAGTTCACCGCGGTCAAGCGGGACGGCGCCTGGCGGTTCAGCCGGTGGGTGGTGGCGATCGACCAGAACCAACCCGCCACCGGCGAGTGAAAGTGCGTCAGCCTGAAGCGCATCGGGCGCGTAGCGCGCGGACGCCCGGGCCGGCAAGGTCGTCGCAGTAGGCCTGGCGCCCCGCCATCGCCATCGTCAGCGCGAGCGTCGTCCCGCTGACGAGCGGTCCGGCGCCGGTCGCAAAGGCACTGTCGGTCGCCTCCAGCCGCAGACCATCGATGGCGCTGCGGCTACGCACCGCAAAGTCCCGGCGCGCATAGAACACCGCCACTGGGACGACGACGTCCACCGGTGGTGTCCGAAGGAGCCCGAGGGGCCGCCGGATGTCCTGGGCGTGCACGACGACCTCACCCAGAAATGCGGCGGTCGGTCCCAGCGGCGCGGCGGTGCTCGTGATGACCCGCCGGAATCGCTCGAGCGTCTCGGCGGGAGTTGCGCCGCGGTGCTCGGCCAAACGGCGCTCGTTGTGCAGATCGAAGTCGAATCGAGCGCCGACGGCGCTGGCGAACCAGCGCAGCGGGCCGGTGCTAGCGGCGGCGGTGAGGTGGGCGACCACCTCCTCGATGACCCACCGTCCGCACAGTGACGGCAGCGCCCATTGTGCGTCGTCGAGGCCGGCGAGATCGTCCGCGAGCGCCGCGCGCTCCGCATGGGCCGCCGACCACAGGGCGTCGCGGGTGGCACCTTCGAACATGCAAGCCTCCAATGCACCGTAGGGATGACGACGGGGTAGACCCCCGCCGGGCCCCAAAGTCATCGGGCCGGCCGAATTTCAGAAGCTGGTGTCGAGAGCTTCGAGCGCCGCGTCGATGTTGGGCATGATCGTCGGGCCGTAACCGCTCACCAGTTGCCCGAGCGACCGTGCGATGTGGGGACCGACGGCCGCGGCGGCGAGGACCTCCTCGGCGATGGCCACGCCGTTGACCACGTGGGTGGCGAGGAGCCGGCCGTCAGGGGTTACTTCGTAGCGCCAGTCGCCGATCTGAACCCGCTCGGGCTGCGACCGGAAAATGCCCCGTCGCGCCGGTGTGACGATCACCCCGGGAACACCGCCAAACACCTTGACCACGAGCGCGACGCCGCCGGGGCCGGACAAGGCCGACCCGACGGCGCGACTGACCCGCTCGTGATCGAGGCTCGTCATCAATCGCTCAGCGGCAGCACGAACGACGGCGTCAAGGTCTGCGGCTCGCCGCTGCGACGCACCGCCGTCCCCGCCACGTAAAACTCGACCGTGTGATGTCCCCACGCGTAGTTCGAGATGGCGAAATGGACCCCCACGATCCCATTCGCGCCGTCTCGCTCCGCCTCGCTCTGCATCCGTGACATCGCCAACTCCCGGGACTGGTAGCTGCCCTGCGTCCACTGCGGCATCTCGGTGTTGCGTCCCGCCTGCTTCAGCATCTGCATAAACCCTTGCACCGCAACGTGGAACACGCAGTTGCCCATCACGAAGGCGACCGGGGCGAATCCGGACCGCAGCAGCGTGGTCAGGTCCTGGCCGGAAAGGTGGCTGGTGAAGGCCTGCCCGTTGGGGCGCCGAAATGCGCCGGGCTTCGCGGTGTAGCGTACGGCGGTGCCGACCGCGATGAACTCGAGGTGCTCGCCCTCCCCCTGGTGACGCCAGTCCAGGCGCACACCCACCACGCCGTCGGCGCCCAGCGAATCGGCCTCGGCCTGCATCCGCGACATCGCATTCCAGCGCGCGCGGTACGTCGCCTCGGTGAGCACCGGCAGCTCGGATTGCTGCCTGATGCCGGTGAACTGATAACCCACGTGATAGACCGAAACGCCCATCACGAGTTCGATCGGTTCGAACCCCGCCCCGTGCAGCAAGGCGAATTCGTTGATCGACAGATCGGTCGTGAACACCTTGCCTGCGTGCGACAGCCGTTCGCTGGCGACTGGGTCAAGCGGGTTCGGTTGCATCGGCAAACACCTTCCTGCGGTCCGGAGCACAGCGTAGGACGCGGGTCGGCGTTTCACATCCCAAACTCGCCGGGCACGTTCTCTTCTCGCCCCGATGAACCGATCACGGCCGGAGCTCGTTATCCGAAGTACCAGCGCTATTGGGGTGCGGCGTGAGCGCGGGGAGGATCATGTTTCCACGGGTGCTGACCATCGAGCTGCGCGACGTGGTGCGCGAATACCGGGTCGGCGGCCAGTCCGTCCGGGCCCTCGACGAGATCAGCCTGCGTCTCGAGGGCGGGCACTTCGTTTCGGTGGTC
Organism: Mycobacterium sp. E796; assembly: GCF_001672815.1. Classification (GTDB taxonomy): domain Bacteria; phylum Actinomycetota; class Actinomycetes; order Mycobacteriales; family Mycobacteriaceae; genus Mycobacterium. Next base: position 15,215 of record NZ_LZKK01000067.1, read on the forward strand.
GGGCCGTCGGGCGCCGGCAAGAGCACCCTGCTGCATCTGTTGGGCGCCCTGGACTCCCCCGATTCGGGGTCGATCGAATTCGACGGCGACGAGATCGGCCGGCTCAGCGACGAGCAGCAGTCGGAGTTTCGCCACCATCGCGTCGGCTTCATATTTCAGTTCTTCAACCTGTTGCCGACGCTATCGGCGTGGGAGAACGTCGCGGTGCCGAAGCTGCTCGACGGCGTCCGCCTTGGCAAGGCGAAGCCGGACGCGATTCGGCTGTTGGAGCGCGTCGGGCTCGGCAACCGGACCGAGCACCGGCCCGCCGAGCTGTCCGGTGGCCAGATGCAGCGGGTCGCCGTCGCGCGCGCTCTGATGATGGATCCCCCGCTGATCCTCGCCGACGAACCGACCGGGAACCTCGACTCCGCGACGGGCGGGTCGATCCTGGCGCTGCTCGGCGAGGTGGCCCATGAGCCCGGCCGTGGCCGGCTGGTGGTGATGGTGACCCACAATTCGGACGCCGCGGCGGCGACCGACCGGGTCATCACGCTGCAGGACGGCCGCGTCGGTTCCGACCAGCGCGCGGGGGTCATGGTGTGACGGCGGCGTCGGGGATCGCCGCCGCGGCGAGCCGGCTGCGCCTGTTCAGCCTGCGCGAACTCGCGGTGCATCGCCGGCGCACCAGCGCAACCGTCGCCGTAATGGCGGTATCGGCAATGTATCTGGTCGCGGTGTTCGGCATCTTCGGCTCGATCAGCGGATCGGTCAATCGCCTCGCCGACGGCGTCGCGGGCATCGCCTCGTTGGAGGTTTCGGGCATCACCGACGCGGGCTTCCCCGAGACGATCGCCGCCGACGTCGCCGCGGTTCCCGGGGTTGCGACGGCGGCACCGATGATCCGGACGACGGCCTCCACGTCGTCGGGCCCGGTCCTGCTGTTCGGCGCCGACGAGCGCCTGGCCGCCCTGGGCGGCGCGCTCAAGGACGCGTTGAAAAACGGGTCGACGGGAGCGCCCGGGAATCCGTCCGGTCCAACAGGTCCGGCGGACGCGGTTCGCGTCGGGCCCGGTGTCGGCCACGCCAAGGGCGATACGTTCCAGCTGGGGTCGCGGTCGGTGACCGTCGGCGAGGTCCTCGCAGGCAAGCAGGTCGCCGCGCTCAACGGCGGGCACTACGTCCTTGCCCCACTTGCCTTGGCGCAGAACATCACCGGTCGCGACGGCCAGCTCGACTCCATCCTGATCACCACCAAACCCGGCGCCGATCTCGCAAGGGTCCGCGCCGCGATCACCACCGCCGTGAACGGCCGCGCCATCGTCGCCGACCCCAGCATGCGGGCCACCCGGGCGGGCGACGGTGTCAAGCTGATGAACTACATGGCCCTGATGGGGGCGATGGTCGCCCTGATGGTCGGCGCCTTCCTGATCTACACGACGATGACCATGGCGATCAGCCAACGGCGGCCGGTCATTTCGATGCTGCGCGCGATCGGCGGCCGGCGCGCCACCATCGTCCGCGACATGCTCGCGGAGGCCGCGATCCTCGGTGTCATCGGCGGGGCGCTCGGCTCGGCCCTCGGGATTCTCCTGGGCCGCATCGCGATTGGCCGATTGCCGCCGGCCATGACGCAGGGGCTGGAGGCCCGCATCGAGTACTGGCTGCCCGGCTACGCGATACCGGCCGCCCTCGCGGCGACCGCCCTCACCAGCGTCGTGGCATCGGCGATGGCCGCGCGGCAGGTGTACAAGGTCGCACCCATCGAGGCGCTGGCGCCCGTCGGGGTTTCGGCCGCGGACCGCGTGCCGCGGTGGCTGCGCATCGCGAGCGGGGTTGGCGCCCTTGCGGTCTTCGCCGTCTCCATCGCCGTCGTTGTCAACCAGCGGGGCGTCCTCGCGTTCGTCGCGATGGCGGCGGTGTTCTCCGCCGAGATAGCGCTCGGATTCGCGCTCAGCGCGCCCATCGTGAACGTCACCGCCGCGGCCGCCCGGGTGTTCGGCTCCGTCGGGGCCCTTGCGGCAGCGACCATCGAGCGCGCGCCGCGACGGGTGTGGGCAACCGTGATGACGGTGCTGATCGCGGTCGTCACCACCGTCACCATCACGGGCACCAACGCCGACATGATCCGGTCGGCGCGGGGGATCTTCGCGCCGGTCGCCGGCGTCCCGGTCTGGGTGAGCGCGAACTCCCCCGACAGTTACCCCACAGATGCTCTGCCGCAAGGCCTTTCGGAGAAGGTGGCCGCGTTGCCGGGCGTCCGGCACGTCACCGAGGGCGCGCTCGGGTTCGCCGAGGTGGGCGGCACCCGGGTGATGCTCGATGGGTTCTCCGCCGGCACGGCCGATCCGCTGTACCGCGCGCTCGACCCGCGGATCCGCGACCAGGTGCTCGCCGGCCGGGGCGTGGTGCTCTCCCAGAACCTGGGCAAGACGCTGCACGTTCGGGTCGGCGGGCAACTGGGGATGCAGACACCACACGGGGTGCGCCAGGCAACGGTGCTGGCCCTGGTGCCGTACTTCTCGACCGTCATCGGCACTGTCGGGATGGGCCTCGACCAACTGCGCGGGTGGTTCGACCGGCCGATCACGACCACGCTGGAGGTCGCCGCGGCGCCCGGCGCCGACACCGGTCGCCTCCTCGCCGACGTGCGCCGCGCGGTGCCCGGCCCGAACTACGTGTACGACGGGCGCGCGAAGCTGGCGGGGCTGGAGGCCCCGATGCACCAGAGCATGTTCATCGCGAATGCGGTATGGATCACCGTCGTGTTGGTGGCCGCGGTCGCGCTGCTCAACACGCTGACGCTCTCGGTGCTGGAACGGCGCCGCGAACTCGGCGTGCTGCGGGCGATGGGATCCAGCCGGCGGTTCACGCTGGGCATGGTGCTCGCCGAGGCGACCGGCATCGGCGTCGTCGGCGGCGTGCTGGGCCTGGTTTTCGGGATGATGGACCAATGGCTGTTCAGCCTCGTCAGCGGCGACATGATGAACTTCCAGGTCACCTTCCGGCCCAGCTGGATGGCCGGTGCGTTCACGCTCGGTGCGCTGGCGATCAGCCTGCTCGGCTCGGTGCCGCCGGCGCGGCGCGCAGCCCGGCTCAACATCATCGACGCAGTCAGCGTCGAGTAACCGTCGACTAGGGGCTCGCGGGTACTCCCCTCCGGTACCCGCGGACGCTCAGAGGCCGAGCGGAAGCAGCGCGGTAAACAGCGGGGCTATGGGATCCGTGATGGGAAGGGCGAACGAACCGTTCAGGAACGGGGCCACCGGACTCTGGAACGTCAGGATCGTCTGTCCGACCGCACCCATGCCCGTTGTCGGCTCAGCCCCGGAGGTCGCCGAAGCCGTGAAGAGCGGGCTCGCGAAATTAGCCGCAACAAAGTGGTTGTCGTCAGGGTCGGCAATTGCCGTGGCCGTCAACAGCCCGCCGAAGTTGGTGGTTTGGCTCATGAAATCCGGGTCGCCGGCGACCGGGTTGGTGACCGGGCTGAGGCCCAGCGCCGACGCGAGCTGGGTGGCGAGGTTATGCAACGGCGCCAGCGCCGCGCCGGCGGCCGAGGCACCGGAGTGATAGCCGACCATGGCGGCCACGTCCTGGGCCCACATCTGTTCGTACTCGGCCTCGGCGGCCGCGATCGCGGGCGCGTTCTGCCCGAAGAGGTTCGACATCACCAACTGCACGAACCCATTTCGGTTGGCGGTGACCTGCAACGGATGCACCGTGGCCGCCAGGGCCGACTCGAACGCACCAGCCACCGCACGGGCCTGCCCGGCCGCGCCCATCGCCTGGTTCGCCGCCGTGCTCAACCACCGCGTGTAGGGCGCCGCCGCGGCCGTCATCGCCGCCGCCGCCGGACCCTGCCACGCCTGCTGGGTCAGACCCGACGTGACCGACGAAAACGACGACGCCGCCGACCCCAACTCGGAGGCCAAACCATCCCAGGCCGCCGCCGCCTGCAACATCGGAGCGGAACCCGCGCCCGAGAACATTCGCGCCGAATTGATCTCCGGTGGCAATACCGAGAAATTCATCGCCACAGTCCCTTCGTGATTGGCCCGCCGCGATCACGCCGGCTGCGTCACCACCGACGGCACACCCCGTGTTGGACTACACGAAATGGGCAGCCCGAAAGTTCAACGGCGAGGGAACTGGGGCGCGCGAAGCTAAGCGGCGGGCGTGATTGCCAGCGCGAGTTGTTCGGGCGCGAAGACCAGCAGGGCGGTGACCAGCCCGCTGGTTGGCGTGCCGAAGACGTCAACGTCGAGAGGGAGCTGGCCGTTGACGAGGAGCGCCGCAGCAATACCGGCGAGACCGGTACCTGTCGCGGTTCCGGTTATCACCCCGGTTATCGGGGTTTCCGGTACGAGGATTCCATCCAGCGGAATGGCGATGTCAGCGTTGCCGTTCGTGAACGAGAGGGTGCCCCCCAAGGGCAACGGGCCAAGGCTGATTGTTTGGTTCGGAATGGCGATTGAGAGCGGCAAGTTCGTTTGCCCGTTGAGGAAGGCGTCGGTGACGACGGCCGGCGCATCGACGAGTGTGCCGACCGCGCCGGTCAGGTTGCCGGTTTGCAACTCGCCGACGAATTGCGATGCGCTTGCCGACACTGCGCCGAATGCGTTTACGGGCGCACCCACCGCGTCGATGAGAAGCGCCGCCGGCAATCCGATATCCGTCGTAAGAGCGGCACTGAGACCGCCCGTCCCGAGCCCGAGAAGCGCGGTTGCGTTGACGGACGTGTTCGTCAGCGTGTCGACCACGTTGGTGAAGTTCTGCGAGACCTGTGCCGGGATGGAGCCGGGTGGCAGCAGGTTGGTGAAGTTCTGAGCCACCAGGCCCGGAATGGAGAGGATCGGTAACAGGTCTCCCAAACTGCCCGCCGGGGTAACGGTGATGGCGATCCCTGGAGGGACAAGGGCATCGCCGGTTTCAGCGGTAGTCACGCCAGTGAAGAACAGACTCAGGAAGCCCTGCGCAATGTCGCTCACCGCACCGCCGACGTTCCCCGCCAGCAGGGCCTGCACGGCGGATTGGAAGGCCGCCGGCAATTGCTCCAGGCCGATGACAAAGTCGCGGGCCGCGTTCTGCAGCGACGTCGCGATGATCTGGGCGTAGGCCAATTGGTTCGCGATGATCTGCTGCACGAGGGGCACCGGATTGAAGGCCAGGAGCGCCTGAATGGCCGCCTGGATATTCGCCGGCAGGCTCGCCAACACGGCGGGAAGATTCTGGAGCACGTGTTCGACGGCTGCGGTGATCGTCTGCGCGTAGCCAATCTGGTTGATGAGGAATTGGCGAAAGAACGGCGCCGGATTGGCGGCTATGGCGCCCCCGAGGATTTGCAAGTTCGCGCCCGTGTTGGCGAACAGCGTTTCGTAGGGGCCGGCGATCGACGAAAACCCGGTGCCCGCAGCCGGCGCCAGCGCACGAACACCACCCTGCAACGCGGCCTCCAACTGCGAAACGGTGGCGGCCTCGGTGCTCGCATACGAGCCCGCGGCGGCGGCCAGCGCTTGCACGAATTCCTCATGAAACGACGATGCCTGCGCACTCAACGCCTGAAACGCCCTCCCGTGCGAGGCAAATAAGGCCGTAACCGCCGCCGACACCTCATCGCCCGCCGCGGGCAGCAAAGCGGTCGTCGAAGCTGCCGCTGCCGAGCTGGCCGCGTTGATCGTCGACCCGATGTTTTCCAGATCCGTCGTCGCCGCTGTCACGATGTCCGGCGCCGCGATTACAAATGACATGTCCTGCCCCAGTCGCCCGATGCTGCAGATTAATCACCTGATGGCGTCAGGTGACATCGCTCGATGGGCCACCACCGTTAGGGGCACACTCCCGGACGCCGCGCGGCTCACCGGGCTTAATTCAGGGAGCCTACAACTCGATGAGCTAGCTGACAGACGAATGAGCAATCAATTCGCGACAGGCTGGTGGCCTCCACCGCACCCTCGGGGAAAGTTCGGCTATTTCAACCACTTCCGCGAATTTCAAGCGTTGCCCTCGATTGCGGTGGCGAAGCCCTGCAGATGCGGCTTGCAGGGGAACGGCACCGGAGTTCGGATGCTGCGAAGCCCGGAGGTATCGAAGCCGGCCGCGGCGATGGCATCCACGGTTCGGCGGTTCGGATGGCAGCCGGCGGCGAACCACGACCACGGCCCCGCGACCAGATCTTGCAACCGGCCCGTCGCCCCCTCTCCGCGGACATGCTCGAGCACCACCAACCGGCCCCCCGGGACCAGCACCCGCCGGATCTCCTCCAGCGTGACCGCCACGTCGTCGACCGAACACAGCACCAGCCCTACGTGAACCGAGTCAAAGCTGTTGTCCGGGAAGGGAATCGACTCGCCGGCGCCGTCCACGATGTCGATGGCAACGCCGTGGCGATCGGCGACGCGCGACGCCATCCGCCGGAACGCGGCCACCGGCTCCACCGCGGCGACCGACGTCACCGCGGGCGGCACGAACTTCAAATCGGTCCCCGGTCCCAGGCCGACCATCAGCAGCCGGCCGGTCGCGTGGGCGATCGCCGCTCGACGATATCGGTTGTAGAAGAGCCGGTCGAAAATCGGCTGACCAAACCGATATATGTATGGGAACAAAGGGTTTTCGCGCGTTATCTGCCACCTAGATCCAGCCGGAACGGCGGGTATTCGTCGCTCATCAACGATACATACGCCGCCACCCGGTAGCGCCACCGAACGATCCCCATGAGCAGATCGAACATGCCGGGGTGAATGGACCCTTTGCACAGCAGCCACGCCGCGTTGATGACGCAAAGCACCTGCAGCAACGGCTCCATCGCCCAGCACAGCACTATCTGCGGGAGGCCCAGCAGCCACCACTTCACCAGCACCGCCCCATTGGCGAGGCGCTCCGGGTAGTCGACCACCAGATCACCGGGATATTCGGGCCGCGACGCCAGGGTGAAGGGCGGGTACTTGTCGGTGCTGTTCATCGGGAAGCGGTAGTTCATGACCCGCCACGACCAGCGCAGCACCCCGACGTTGAAGTCGAAAATCGGGCGGGGATAGCGCCCGGTGAACAGGATCGCGACGCCGGCGACGATCGTCAGCAGCGGATACACCAGATAAAGAAGGATCAATATCGGGTAGTGCGGGACGGCCAGCACGCACCACTTGACGAGCCAGAGCCAGCGTGAGGGCGCCTCGAGATCGCCGCGCACCCGCACCGGACCGTCGGTGCGGCGCACCGTCGCCGGCCCGTTCACCGGCGGCCCGCCGCGATCGGCATCGCCGTCCCGAGGCGGCGATCGATCGCCGCCGTCAGCCGGCGGTGGCTCGTGCATCGCAGAAACGTGGTCAGCATCCAGGTGTGGACCCGGTCGGGGATCATCGTCGCCGGCCACAACACCGACTCGCCGTGGGCCACCTGTAACGATGCGACCCGGGACACGGCGCGGACGCGTCGACGCCGGGCTTTCTCGTACCGGCGCAGGGCCGCGGCAATCTCGGCGTTTCCCCCGTCCTGGACATCCGAGAGCTCCCGGCACAACACCATGGCGTCGAGCAGCGCCTGATTGGTTCCCTGCGCGAGTGTGGGCGGCATGGTGTGGGCCGCGTCGCCGAGCAACGTCACCGGACCGGCGCCCAGCGGGCGAAGCGTCCGGTGCCGAAAGTGTGGGTAGGGCGAACCCGCCAGGTCCTCGTTGGTGAGCCTGCGCAGGACAAGGTCGACGGTGTCGGACCACCCGGAAAAATTCGACCGGATCAGGTCGATCGGACGGCGGGGCCTGACGAAATCGCGGGACCAGGGCAGGTCGAACCACCACTGGACATGGCAACCTCCGGCCGGCCATACCCCGGTGTTGCCGCGCTCGCCGATGACGATCATCGCCACACGCTTGTCGACGATGCCGGGAAGGGTGACGAGTCCCTGCCAGCTGCACCAGCCCGTCGGTTCCGCGGCGGGGGCGCCGACGGCGCTCCGCACGACGGAGTGCAGGCCGTCGGCCCCGATGACGAGGTCGCCCCGGGCCACGCTGCCGTCTTCGAATTCGACGCGGACACCATCGGGGTTCGTCACGACCCGCGCCACGCGGGAGTTGCATCGGATGCGATCGGTCGGAAAGCCGTCCAACAGCCGCTGCACCAGCACGCGGCGCGGAACCATCCGCACGGGTGCGCCCAGGTAGTCCACCATCGCGTTCACGTCCAGGCTCGCCAGCTGGCGTCCCCGAGAGGTCAACACCCGCACCCGGGAGAGCAGCTGACCGGCGCTGTCCATGTCGACGCCCAGCTGCCGCAGTACCGCCTCGCCGTGGGACCAGGTAGTCACCGCGCCGCCGCCGGCGCTCGTGTCTTTGCGCTGGTCGAAGACCGTGACGTCGTGGCCGTCTCGCAGCAGCCCGCGCGCAACCGAGATCCCGCTCACGCCGGCGCCGATGACAAGTATCCGAAGCGGGCCCGTCACTTCATGGAATACGTGCCCGCGCGCCCCTCGGTTCAACGAACCCGGTCACTTCGGTGCCGGACTGCCGACCATCTTGTCCAGTTCCTCGACCGACCATGGTTCGGCGTCGTGGTGATCCCGGTAGGCAAGTATGCGCGGCGTCGGCCGGTCGAAGCTGCCGACGAATCCGCCCGCGGCCACGAAGATCTGGCCCGTCACCCCACGCGACAAGTCGCTGACGAGATAGGCATAGAGCGGGGCTATGAATGCGGCCGGGGCGCTATCGAGCGAGGCCCGCATGGTCATCTCGTCGAGCAACCCGCGGCGGTGCAGGTCCGCGATGTGCTCTTCATACTGGGCACCGGTGGACAGCCGCGTCCGGGCGCCGGGGCACACCACGTTGGCCCGCACGCCGTGAGGTTTCAGTTCCGCCGCGACGGCCATCGTCAGCGCGTTGACGGCACCCTTGCCCGCCGGGTAACCCGTGCCACCGTAGTCGCCGAGAAACGCCACCGAGCCGGTGTTGACGATCGATCCATGCCCCTGCGCCGCCAGCACGCGGGCCGCGACCCGGCACGTGTGAAACGCCGTGCCCAGGTGCCCGCTGATCAGGCGGTCGAAATCCTCCGGCGAAATGTTCAGGATCGACGAGCCCGGGGGCTCGGCGATGCCGGCGCAGTTGATCAGCGCGTCCAGCCGGCCATACGTACTCACGCACGCGTCGACGAGCGCGCTCGCGGTGCGTTCGTCGTCCGCGGCCCCGGTCACCGGCGTGACTCGTCCCCCGGCGTCCGATATCGCCGCGGCGGTCTCCGCCACGGCGTCGGCGTCGCGCCCGTTGACCACCACGCCCGCGCCCAGATCGCACAGCAGTTCGGTGACCGCGCGCCCGATGCCGCGACTGCCGCCCGACACCACCACGCCGCGCCCGTCCAGGAGCTGATCACCCATCGGTGCGCACTTCGAAATGGCCTGTGCGCGCGGTCTTCTCGATGGCGAGCAGAAGCTCGTGCGTGGGGGTCGCAAACATGTGCCGAACAGTACCGAGGCACTCCGAGAATGAGAAGCCCGTAACTGAGGCGCCTCCGGGCTATGCCGCCGCTATTGCCCGCGTCCGAGCACCCAGCGACAAGGCGTCTCGCCGCGCCGATCAGCGAACTTCGAAAACTGACCCGAAATTCGCTCTCGGCCCCGCCGAGCTGAGCGATCGCGGGTGCGCTGGATGGGGCGTATAGTCGTCAGTGAAGTCCGTTCTGGACAGGTCGCCGTTTAGCTAAAAGCGGTTAGTCAGCCGCACTGCTGCTGAGCATGGCGTGGCTCCGGCGAAAACACTCCGGTCACCCTTCGTTGTTGCTGCGTGCGCTGATCACCGACTTCTCCGGCGGATACAGGTGTAGCGGAGGCGACTGTGCGCATATCCTGCGATGCCGCGCTGCACACGACCCAGAAAGTGGGCCAATAATGCAAATTTCTTCCCCCGCAAATCTTTTCGCGACACGTTCTAGCCGATGACCGGCGTAGCGACGCCCGCACGACCTATTCGACCAGCCAGAACCCAAACGGACGACTCCTACGACGACGTTGTCGAGATGTTCGTGGTGCTGCGCCTGCTGCCGGCGGAATCCCACGAGTACGGCCGGCAGAGGGAACGCATCGTCGCTCGATGCCTACCGCTGGCGGACCACGTGGCCAGCCACTTCGCCCGGCGCGGAGAAGGTCTCGACGACCTGACTCAGGTCGCGCGTCTCGGGCTGATGAACGCCATCAACCGCTTCGACCCGGACAAGGGGCCCAGCTTCATCGGTTTCGCGGTTCCCACCATGATGGGCGAGGTTCGGCGGTACTTCCGCGACTACAGCTGGGGCATGCGGGTGCCGCGCCGTCTGCGTGAACTGCATGTCCAAATCAGCCGCACCACCAGCGATTTGGCCCAGAAGCTGGGTCGAGCACCCACCGCCGGTGAGCTGTCTGCCGTGCTGGAGGTCCCGCGCGAGGAAATCATCGAATGCCTGGTCGCCGGCGATGCCTACCGGCTCGACTCTCTGGACGCGCCGCTCGGCGCCGACGGTTCGGGCAAGCCCCGCCTGGTGGCCGATGCGGTCGGCGGCGTCGATCCGCAAATCGAGCACATCACCAACCGGGAAGCCGTGCGTGCCATCGTGGGCGCGCTCCCCGAGCGGGAACGTCAAGTGCTCCACATGCGGTTCTTCGAGTCGATGACCCAAAGCCAGATCGCCGAGCGGATCGGCGTGTCGCAGATGCAGGTCTCTCGCATCCTGGCCCACACCTTGCGCTGCCTGCGCGACCAACTGGAGTAGGTCGCCTACTACCGGCGCGGCCCGGCAGGACCTTCGGGGACACCTGGCGATGTACTGTGCGATTCGGAAACGGGTCGACTGTGTCGCCAGAATCAGCCTGGAAGGAGCGCGATGCGATGAGGGTTTCTCGGACGTCTCGGACCGTAGTCGCCGGCGTCGCGCTGGCCACGGCGCTGACGGTGGCGGTGGCCGGCTGCGGCAACAAGTCAGGCACCACCACGTCATCGACATCGAAGCCAGGCTCGTCCGGCCCGGCGTCGAGCAGCGGCAGCGCGGCGCCCACCTCCGCGCCCGCGGCACCGGCAAACGACTACACGGGGTGGCTGATCAAGGCGACCGATATCAACGCGCCGATCCAGTTCAATGCCGGCCCCCCGACAAATAATCCGAACGGGCAGCCCGGCGCCGCCATAACCTTCAGCACCGACGACAACAGCCACGTCATCAAAGACACCATCCAGGTGCTCGCGGACCCCGGCGCCGCCACGAACGCCCTGAACGCGGCCAAGGGCGCGCAGGGCAACAACATCAAGAACCCGAGCGCGCAACCGTTCAATGTCGGAACCGGCGGAACGACCGTGTCCGGCAACGCGCCGGACAACTCCAAGGGCGTCTTGGTACTGATGTTCACCGAGGGCAAGGCCTTCGTCACGCTCGAATTCGACGGCCCGGTCGATTCGCTCCCGCCACAGGACTTCGTCACCGACGTGGCCCAGAAGCAAGACGACGCGGTGAAGAAGGGGCTTGGCGGCTGACACATGGACGTCGTCAACGGTCTGCCCGCTCATGCCCTGTTGCTACATCTGGTGGTGGTGTTCGTGCCGCTGACCGCCCTGCTCGAAATCGTGTGCGGCCTGTGGGCGCCCGCCCGCCGGGGCCAGCTGATGTGGTTCACGCTGGCGCTGGCCACCGCGACGATGGTGGTCACGCCCATCACCGTCGACGCCGGGGAATGGCTCTATGACCTCAGGAAACAGCCCAGCCCCATCCTCCAGGAGCATGCCGAGCGGGGCAGCACCATGGTCTATTTCGCCGCCGCGATGCTGGCGGTCGCGGTCGGGCTCGTGGTGCTGCGCGTGGTCGAACGCCGATCCGCCAAGCGCCGGGTCGTCGCCAATCTCATTGTCGCGATAATCGTTCTCGCCGTGGGCATCTCGTCGACGATTCAGGTGTACCGCACGGGCGACGCGGGTGCCCAATCGGTCTGGGGCGGCGAGATAGCGCGGCTGAAGAAATCCAACGGGACTTAGCCGCGGCATCTATGGCGGCGACCCGCTTCGCCCGGCTCCGCCGCCCTCGCGATCGCCGCGGCGCTCACGCCACGCTCAGCGCCACGCGCGCCCACGCATTATTGGCGTACCCACGCGGGTTCCACAGCGACGCCGCCGACTCGGGCTGCGTCGCGCCGGTGTCGTCCCAGGCGCGTGCGGTGATGCGCAACGGCCCGGGAGCGGCGTCGACGACCAGCGACCACGGCCGCCACGACCACTTGCTGGGCGCGCAATGCAGGTCGGCTCGCCGCCAGGTGAGTCCGTCGTCGAGGGACACGTCGACGCGTTCGACGCTGCGGCCGTCGCCGGCGATTCCGTAGCCGCGGATGGTCAACGGGCCTCGCGATACCCGGTCGCCGTCGGTGGGATCGAGAATGTCGCAGTTCAGCGCCAATGACGACAGCGCAATGCCTTCGCCCGCGGTCGCGGCGTCGGCGTCGGCGTCCGGAGGCAGGATGCGGTAGTCGTGCGCCTGGAAGTAGTTGTCCGACGGACCATGTCGCACGGTGACGGCGGTGACCCATTTGACGCTGCGCGCCCCGATGTATCCGGGCACCACCACTCGGACCGGACCGCCGTGGGCGCGCGGAAGGGGCTCAGAGTTCATCTGCCACGCCAGCAGAACTTCCGGCGCCATGGCCTTAGCCAGGGGAATCGAGCCGCCGTAGGGCTGGACGGGCCGCGCTTCCGGGGCGACGTCCGGGGCTTGGAACGCGACGTGCAGCCCATCCTCCTGGCGCGCGCCCGCGGCGGCGAGGACGTCCGCCAGCCGGACACCGCGCCATTGTGCAGTCGAGATCGCCCCGTGCGTCCACGGATCCTTGCCCGGTATCGGGCGCACCTGCAGCATCTCGGCGCGCCGATTGCCGGCGCACGCCAGGGTGGCCATCACATCGTGCTGCTGGAATTCGGTCGTGAGCTGCTCGTACGTCAACGCGAGGGGGCTTTCCACCAGGCCGTCGACCGTCAGCCGCCACTGCTGCGGCGCGATATCGGGAAACTCACCGTGGTTGCGGGCATAGAACGCGTCTATCGGGGTGATCTCGCTGGCGGCCAGTACCGCGGGCGGCGGTTCGGCGTTGTACGGCACGCGTCCGCGCACGATCATGTCGCTCCGCTTGCCCCACAATGGTGTGCCCGGGGCGATCGCGCTCGTCGTCATGTAACCCATCGTTCCCGAGTCGAGCAGCCGCGGCCAGGGGGATGAATTTTGTGGGGTCACAAGCTTTACTTGTGACAGGCACAGATCTCACAAAGCCGCCTTGTGCCCGCCGGAGGATCGTCATGCCGCTCAGTACCCACATGCCCGACCTGTCCGCATTCGAGATTTTCACGGCGATCGCCCGGACCGGCAGCCTGGCCGCCGCGGGCCGGGAATTCGGGCTGACGCAGCAGGCCATTTCGGCGCGGCTGGCCTCGATCGAGGCGCAAACCGGCATCGCGTTGGTCGTGCGTAGCCCGCGCGGTTCGCGGCTGACGCCCGCCGGAGTAGTGGTCGCCGAGTGGGCGGATCGGCTGCTCGACGTCGCCCAATACGTCGACGCGGGGTTGGCATCTCTGCGATCGGAAAGGCGCAGGCGTGTCAAAGTGGCGGCCAGCCTGACAATCGCCGAACAGCTCATGCCGCGCTGGCTGGTATCGCTGCAGGTTGCGGCGAGCAGGTTGGGCGCCACGCCGCCCGAAGTCATCATGACCGCGACCAACAGCGACCAGGTGATCGCCGCCGTGAGCGACGGGAAGGTCGATCTCGGATTCATCGAAACCCCGCACGCACCAAAGGGATTGCGCACCCGGGTGGTCGGCCACGACGACCTGGTGTTGATCGTTGCCGCCGATCACAAGTGGGCGCAGCGCCAGCGACCGATTACCGCGGCGGAACTCAGTCGCACACCGCTGGTGACCCGCGAACCGGGATCGGGGACGCGCGATTCGTTGACCGCCGCGCTCCGCCACGCCCTGGGCGACTCGACAGGACAGGCGGACCCGGTCCTCGAACTGTCCTCCGCCGCTGCGGTGCGCGCCGCCGTCGCGGCGGGTGCCGGACCCGCCGTGATGAGCCGGTTGGCCGTCGCCGACGACCTGGTGATCGGACGGCTGCGCACAGTGGAGGTCCCGGAGTTGGACCTGCGACGCCAACTGCGCGCCGTCTGGGTGGGCGGCCGCACGCCACCCGCCGGGGTGGCGCGGGACCTGCTCTCGCACATCACCAGCCGGGCCGCGGGTTAGCACCCTTGCCGCAGCCTGCACCGTCGCATATGTTCCGTTCGTGGTGACGAGCGTCGTTCACGGACATTGCGAAGACAGCTTCGACAAGGTCCGGGCCGCGCTGGCCGACAACATCGGCTCCGGAGAAGAGGTCGGCGCGTGCATCGCCATCGACATCGACGGCGAAACCGTCGTCGACATCTGGGGCGGTTTCACCGACGCGGCGCGCACCACCGCCTGGGCCGAGGACACCATCGTCAACGTGTGGAGCTCCACGAAGACGGTCACCAGCCTGGCTGCCCTGATGCTCATCGACCGCGGCCTGATCGAACCAACCGCACCGGTGGCCGAGTACTGGCCGGAATTCGCGGCGAACGGCAAGCGGGACATAGAGGTTCGCCACATCCTGTCGCACACATCCGGTGTATCGGGCTGGGACTTACCGTTCGCCACCGAGGACATGTACGACTGGGACAAGGCCACTAGGGCCCTGGCCGCACAGGCGCCATGGTGGGAGCCCGGAACCGCCTCGGGGTATCACGCCCACAATCAGGGCCATCTCATCGGTGAGCTGATACGCCGGGTGACGGGGCAGTCGCTCAAGGCGTTCGTCCGCGACGAAATCGCCGGCCCGCTGGGCGCCGACTTCCAAATCGGTGCGGTGCGTGCCGATTACGACCGGATCGCCGAGATCGTCCCGCCGCCGCCCCTGGAGCTGCCACTCGAGGCGCTCCCCGAGGACAGCCCGATGCGCAAGACGTTCAGCGGGCCGCCGCCCAACGCCGAGGCCGCCAACACGCCGGCCTGGCGCGATGCCGACATGGGTGCCTTGAACGGGCATGGGAACGCGCGGTCGCTGGCCGCGATCCTGTCGGTGATTTCGTTGGGCGGCAAGGCTCGTGGGGTTCGGCTCCTCAAGCCCGAGACCGTCGAGCTGATCTTCGAAGAACAGGCCAGCGGTGTCGATCTCGTGCTGCCATCACCGCTGCGATGGGGCCTGGGGTACGGGCTTCCCCAAAAGGACGCGCTCCCCTACGTTCCCGACGAGAAGATCTGCTTCTGGGGCGGGTGGGGCGGCTCGATGGTGCTGATGTGGCCCGAACGCAAGGCCACCGTCTCATACGTCATGAACAAGATGGGGCCGGGCGTTCTCGGATCGGACCGCATGGCGAGGTACGGGCAGTTGATTTTCGACGCGCTCGGGCCGGCCTGATGGCGCGCGGTGTCCGCCGCGCCGCCCGACGACACCGGGTTGCTGATCCGGGCCGGCGACATCAACGGGCCCATCTACGACAGCAGGCGAGGGCCGGTTTAGCGGTGACGTAATCCTGCCGCCGAGGCAGGTGGCTGTCTGCGGACTGGTAGGCGATGACATCAGTGTATCGGAACGACGCAGATCCCTTGCAGCGCAGGGATTGTGTGCGGTTGCCGCGGCGGATATGGTCAAGAAGTTCCAACCACAGGACAGTCTCAACCCAACCACGGAACTCCAACGAGGGGGTGCACCGTGAGACAACCGGAACTAACCAGCCTCATCGGCCTGCGCGACAGTGACGGCGATCAGCTACACCTCGTTCGCCTCGATCGGGCCAATGGCTCCCGCAGGTATTTGATGGCAATCGGTCAGGAGAGGGTGTTCCTGACTCCTGGCGATCTGGATCGGCTGAGCACCGTCATCCGGTGCGAAGTAGGTGGCCGGAATGACGATCTGAAGGCCGCGTTTAGGTTCCTCGCCCACGCAATCTGGCTCCTGATCATCGTCGCGGTGTTGTCGCTCCTCGCGTCCGCACTCAGCGGGCCCTTGTTTGCCTACCCATGGTCGAACTGAAGTCATTCGGTGCGTGGTCTCCGATTCTTCGGCGAAGGCGACGACGGACGGCTCCAGGGGGGACGTTGCTGATGTTCACCTCGGGCAAGGCGCTCGCCGAGCTCGCACTCGTACCCCCGAACCTCGTATCCGGCGTGGGTCTTAAGCAAGCCGCGGCGATCAAGAACGGCCTGGCGGGCTGAACGCCGGTCAGCCGGTCGGGGTGAGCAGAAACAGGCGGAACTGGCGCCCGCCGGCGCGGTCCTGCGCGATCTGATAATTCGGCCAGTG
Source organism: Mycobacterium sp. E796 (assembly GCF_001672815.1). Classification (GTDB taxonomy): domain Bacteria; phylum Actinomycetota; class Actinomycetes; order Mycobacteriales; family Mycobacteriaceae; genus Mycobacterium. The sequence goes on from NZ_LZKK01000067.1 coordinate 31,498, forward strand.
TGCGACCACCCGGGCCCACGCCTTGTCGCGCTCCTCGCCGGTGAGCAACCTCACCTTCGCGACGAAACGGTGCCCGCGCCTGCGCACGGTAACCCGTTGCGTTGCTTTCAGATTCGCCGACCACGACGGGTGCCGGTCCAGGCCCCAATTGGATCCGACCACGATCAGCGAATCCCCGTCGGGAACGCACTGCACGGTGGCCGTGCGCGCAAGGCCCGTCTTGCGCCCGGAGGTGGTCACCTGGACGTTGGGCACGCCGGTGAGGTCCAGGACGCCCACACGTCCGTTCGTTGCGAACCGGAGGAAGGCTTCGAGCCCTTCGGCGACGGGTCGCCCCCGCAGGATCAACCACCTGTATGCCGTCGGGTTTCGCGCCACCCGCTGCAGCGGATTCACACGCGTACTGTAGTCCCGCCCGGTCGGATCAAATCGTCGGGACCGCCCCGGATTTCGACTAACGGGGCACGTCGGCTGCGACCGACAGTCGCCGAGCCTGTAAATCCGCAGGAGAATACGAGTAAGGGCCTGCGAAATTACAGGCGCGCCGAATTGAGCGGATCCCGAGGCGGCGAGCATTAAATAAATCCCTTGATTTAATCTGGCGTGCGTTGTTCACTTGGGCGATGACCGCGCAGAGAATGGCTCGCTCCGAGAGGTCGACGGGCACTCGCGAGGCGATCTTGTCGGCCGCCGAGGTGTTGTTCGCCGAACGTGGCATGTATGCCGTGTCCAACCGGCAGATCAGCGAGGCGGCCGGGCAGGGCAACAACGCCGCCGCGTGCTACCACTTCGGGACCAGGACCGACCTGCTCCGGGCCATCGAAAGCAAGCACCGCGAGCCGATCGAGCAGCTGCGCGCGCAGATGCTGGCCGATATCGGCGAATCGACCGAGCTCCGGGAGTGGGTCGGCGCGCTGGTGCGCCCCCTCACCGATCACCTGGCCGCGCTGGGCACCCCCAGCTGGTATGCGCGGTTCGCCGCCCAGGCGCTGGCCGACCCCACTTATCGCCACGTCGTCACCAAGGATGCGCTGACCTCGCCGCTGCTGGTGCGGACGATCGACGGCATCAACCGCTGCCTGCCCGAGCTGCCGAAGCGGGTGCGCTTCGAGCGGATCTCGATGGTCCGCAACATGCTGATGCACACCTGCGCCGAACACGAGGGCGCGCTGGCCGAGCATGGGCCGCGGTCGCGTTCGAGCTGGCCGGTCGCCGGCGAAGGGCTCATCGACGCGATCGTCGGCCTGTGGCGCGCTCCGGTGCACGTGAACGCCGCGGACGATAACCGAGGAGCGGGATGACCGATACCAGGACCGAAACCGGCGTCCCGGAGTTTCCGATGACGCGGGCGCCGGGTTGTCCCTTCGCGCCGCCGCCGGAAGCCTTGGCGCTCAACGACACCAAGCAGCTGAGCAGAGTCCGGATCTGGGATGGCAGCACCCCCTGGTTGATCCACGGCTACGACGCGATTCGCGCGTTGTTCACCGATTCGCGCACCAGCGTCGACGACCGGCTGCCCGGTTACCCGCACTGGAACGAAGGCATGTTGGCGACGGTCCACACCCGGCCCCGATCCGTCTTCACCTCCGACGCCGAGGAACACACCCGGTTTCGCCGGATGCTGTCGAAACCGTTCACCTTCAAGCGCGTCGAAGCGCTGCGCCCGGCGGTGCAGAAGATCGCCGTCGAGCGCATCGATGCCCTGCTGGCCGGTCCCAATCCTGGTGACATCGTCAGCACCGTGGCGCTGCCCGTGCCGTCGCTGGTCATCAGCGAGTTGTTGGGCGTCCCCTACGAGGATGCGGACTTCTTCCAGGAACAAGCCCAACGGGGCACGGGGCGATACGCGACCCACGAGGACACGGCCCAAGGGGCCGCCTCGCTGGCGAAATACCTCGCCAACCTGATTCGCGCCAAAATGCAAAGCCCGTCTGAGGATTTGGTGTCCGACCTGGCCGAGCGGGTCAACGGCGAGGAACTGAGCGTGCGCGAGGCGACGCAGTTGGCGCTCGGCGTGCTGATCGCCGGCCACGAGACCACCGCGAACATGATCAGCCTGAGCGTCGCGGCGTTGCTGGAGCACCCCGAGCAGCGGGCGCTGCTGCGCGACGCCGACGACCCGAAGGTGATCGCCAACGCCGTCGAGGAACTGATGCGGTACCTGAGCATCATCCAGACGGGTCAGCGTCGAATCGCCGTCGAGGACATCGAGGTCGGCGGCGAGACCATCCGGGCCGGCGAGGGCATCATCCTCGATGTCGCGCCGGCCAACTGGGATCCCCGGCAATTCCCCAACCCGGATCGGCTGGACCTACTGCGGGAGGACGGCGCCCACGTCGGGTTCGGCTACGGCCGCCACCAGTGCGTGGGCCAGCAACTGGCCCGAATGGAATTGCAGATCGTCTTGCCCACCCTGCTGCGCCGGGTCCCGACGCTGCGGTTGGCCGTGCCCCTCGAGGAGCTTCCCTTCAAACACGACACCCTGGCCTACGGCGTGTACGAGCTCCCCGTCACATGGTGAAGCCCGACCTGTCCCTTGACGTGCCCGATCTGTCCGGCCGCTGCGCGCTCGTCACCGGCGCCAATAGCGGTCTCGGGCTTGGCCTGTCGAGAAGGCTCGCGGCAGCGGGCGCCGACGTGGTCATGGCGGTCCGCTGCCGGACCAAGGGAGAAGCCGCAATCGCCGAGGTCCGCCGGGAAGCGCCATGGGCCAAGCTGACCATCAGGCATCTGGACCTGTCGTCGCTGCGGAGCGTGGCGGCGCTGGGCGAGGAGCTGGTCGCGGAGGGCCGGCCGATCGACATACTGATCAACAACGCCGGCGTGATGACGCCGCCGCGGCGCCAGGAGACGCGCGATGGCTTCGAATTGCAGTTCGGCACAAACCATCTGGGTCACTTCGCCCTGACCGGACACCTGCTGCCGTTGCTGCGCGCGGCGAAGTCCGCGCGGGTGGTGACCGTCAGCAGCATCGCCGCAACCCAGCGAAACCTCGACTTCAGCGATCCCAACGCCCAACATGGTTACCGACCCATGCGCTCCTACGGAATGGCCAAGCTGGCGCAACTGATGTTCGCGATGGAACTGGATCGGCGCAGCCGCCTCGGCGGTTGGCGCCTGAAGTCCAACGCGGCGCATCCCGGGCTGAGCAAGACCAACCTGCTCAGCGGCGCGTCCTACGGTCGGGAAAGGCCGACGCTGCAGGCCCGGCTCACCCGGCTCACGTGGCGGCTGCTGCCGTTCATGTGGCTCGACGTCGACGAAGGCATCAAGCCCACGCTCTACGCGGCGGTGTCACCGGACGCCCGCGGCGGCACCTATTACGGCCCGCGCGGCCTCTACGAGACCGCCGGGGGCGGGGTCACGTTCGCAGGGGTCCCCCGATTGGCGCGCAGCGAGGCCGACATGGGACGCCTGTGGCAGCTGTCCGAACAACTCACCGGTGTCACGCACGCGGAATGAAGGGACGATGATGTCGAGCCAAACCGTGTACCCGGAGGGCGTGATCGGCGCACCCAAACACCGCCGCGGTCACGCCGCCGGGTGTCCCACCGGCCTGCCCGCCGGCACGGAAGTGTTCTCGGCCGACAACCACATCTCGGTGGCCGACGACATCTTTTACGAGCACTTCCCGGACGACCTGAAGGATCACGCCCCCCGGATCTGGTACGAGGACGGCGCCTACCTGCTCGGGCGCCCGGGCCAATCCATGGTGGTCGGCGATTTCAGCGCGGTGCTCATGCAGTACGACGACCTGGCCGGCGCGGTGAGCAGCAACATCGACGCCCGGGTCCGCGAACTCGCCGACGACGGGGTGGACAAGGAATTGGTGTTCCCCAACGCGGTGCTGGCGTTGTTCCACTATCCCGACAAGGACTTGCGGGAGCGCATCTTTCGCATTTACAACGAACACATCGCCGCCGTGCAGGAGCGCTCCGGCGGCCATTGCTACGGCGTCGGCCTGATCAACTGGTGGGATCCGCGCGGCACCCGGCGCACGCTGACCGAGCTGAAAGCGCTCGGGCTCAAGACATTTCTGATGCCGATCAGCCCCGGCAACGACGACAACGGCCGCGCCATCGACTTCTCCAGCGTCGCGATGGACGCCGTGTGGGACGAGGTCGAGGACGCCGGGCTGCCCGTCAGTCACCACATCGGCGAAAGCCAACCAAAGGTTCCCAGCGAGGTCAACAGCGTCGCCGTCGCGATGATGGTCAACATCGACTCGTTCCGGGAAATGTTCTCCAAGTACATCTTCGGCGGCATCCTCGACCGCCATCCCCGGTTGCGCGTCGGCTGGTTCGAGGGCGGCATCGCCTGGGTGCCACCGGCGCTGCAGGACGCCGAGCACGTGCTGGCCTCGTATCGGCACATGCTCAAGGACCACCCGCGGCGCGACATCCGCTACTACTGGGACAACCACATGTGCGCCTCGTTCATGGTCGACGGCTTGGGGCTCGACCAGATCGGGGAGATCGGCATCGACAAGGTGATGTGGTCATCGGACTACCCCCACAATGAAAGCACTTTCGGCTACTCGGAGCGGTCGCTGGCCGCGGTTGTCGACGCGGTCGGCCCCGAAGGCGCCGTTCGGGTGGTCGGGGGCAACATCCGGAACTTCTTGGGCATCTAGATGACCAACGCACTCAGCGCCCACGGCTCGGTGATCGACATCCCGGACGAGCCGGACTTCGTCAGAATGCGCGCCGAGACCGGCGCGCGGCTGCGCGCTGCGATGGCCGACCACGGCGTCGACGCGCTCATCCTGCTGATGAACGGCTATGTCGGGTATGCGACGGGCGCCAGCTGGGCGTTGATCGACGCGGGCCTCTCGCACGTGGAGCGGCCGGTGGCCGTCGTGCTGGCCGACGACGAGCACCCGCATCTGTTCATGCCGTTTCGCGCCGGGGCGTCCCTGGAACCTCGCGATCCGCCGGTGCCCGAGGACCATCTGCACGGTCCGGTCTATCTCGAATTCGACCGGGGCGTAGAGGATTTCGCTCGGACACTGGCGGCGCTGATCCCGCGGGGCGCGACGGTGGCCGTCGACGAGCTCACCGGCGCGATGCGACGGTCAGCGGCGACGCTGTTCCCCGCCGGCCCGCCGTCGGACGCGGCGATCGTGCTCGGCGCGGCGCAATTGGTCAAGACGCGGGACGAGCTGTCCTGCCTTCGCCGGGCCTGCCGGATCACCGAACAGGCGGTGGTCGACGTGCAGGCGGCGTTGGCGCCGGGCGTACGGCAGATCGATCTCTCGGCCAAGCTGGTGCGGCGCGCGTTCGAGCTGGGCGCCACCACCAACATGCTCGAGGCCATCTGGCAGGTGATGCCCAGCTCGCGGAAGGCCGGGGTGTGGACGACCCACGGCGACCTGGCGTTGCCGCTGCTCCCCTCGGCTCGCGAGCTGGCCGCCGGTGACGTGCTCTGGACCGACATCAGCATCAGCTACGCCGGGTACTGCTCGGACTTCGGGCGCACCTGGGTGGTCGGCCAGGAGCCCACGCCGCGGCAGCAGGATCAATTTCGGCAGTGGCGGGCGATCCTGGACGCGGTGCTGCAGGTGACCAAGGCCGGTGTCACGTCGGGCGATCTGGCGCGTGCGGCGATCGCCGCCAACGGCGGTCGCAAGCCCTGGCTGCCGCACTTCTATCTAGGCCACGGCATCGGCACCTACCCGGCCGAGGCACCCATGATCGGAACGGACCTCGGCGAGGAGTTCGACGACAACTTCGTCTTTGCACCCGGCATGGTGCTGGTCCTCGAACCGGTGGTGTGGGAGGACGGCACGGGCGGCTACCGCAGTGAGGAGATCGTGGTGATCACCGAAGACGGCTACACGCCGATCACCGACTACCCCTACTCCCCTTATGGCGACTGAGATTTCGCCCGACCCCCCGCAATTGCGGACCGGGCGTCGGGAGCGGGCGCTGGCGCAGATGGACGCGCACGCCCTCGACATCCTGGTGCTGGGCCGGCAATCCAACATTCGCTACGTGACCGGAGCGCCCCAGCTGTGGATAGCCGGGACGCGGCCGTTCGGTCCGATGTGCGTCGTGGTGCGCGAGACCGGGGACATCTACCTCAACAGCACCGATGACGAGGGTGTCCCCGAGGAGATCGGTCACGATCACCTCTACGGGCTGGCCTGGAACCCGTTGACCCTGATCGACGTGCTGAAAAAGATCGACGGCGCCGAAGCGGCGCGCCGGGTCGGAACCGACGCCATTACACCGACTTTCGCGGCGCTGCTGCCGGAGGCCTTCCCGAACGCCGAGCTGGTCGACGGCGAGCCCGCGATGCGCGCGGCGCGCCGCGTCAAGACGCCCGACGAGATCGCGGCGATGGGCCCGGCGCTTCGGGTGGCGGAACACGGACTCTCCGCCGCCATGAAGGAATTGCGGCCCGGGGCGTCCGAGCAGGCGCTCGCCGGGGCCGCGCTGGAGGCCATGGCCGCGGGCGGGGTCAGCACGCCGGCCACCCAGGACGTCGCGTGGGTGACCTCGCGTGAGCACCCGTGGCGCCGCGGCGACCGCGAGGTACGGCCCGGTGACCTCGTCGCCTTCACCGCGGGTGCCCTCGCCGACGGGTACGTCGGTGAGGTGGGCCGAACCTGGCCCGCCGGAAACATCACAGCCGACGCGGCCGACGACTCGGCCAGGAAGCTGTTCGCACGCTCGGATGCGTTGTTCGACAAGATGTTTGCGGCCTGTCGCCCCGGCGCATCCGCGGCCGGGCTGCTAGCCGCCTATCGGGTGGCCGGCGAGCCGATACCGCCGATGCCCGTCGCGCACGGCTTGGGATTGGGTTTCGATCCGCCCGTCGTCTCCGAAACTCTTGCGGCGGCAGGGGAAGACGACCGCCTCGATGCCGGGATGGTGCTGGCGATCACCGGCTATGTGTGGCAGGAGGGTGTCGGCGCGGTTCTGCGCCGCGACACCGTCCACATCACCGACGGCGGTGCAGAGGTGCTGACCGGCAGCCCGTCGTGG
>NZ_LZKK01000068.1 GCF_001672815.1 Mycobacterium sp. E796
GGCTGGACACCGCGACGAAGACGACCACCGGCAGCGACGAGTAGATCAGGCCGCTCACCCCGCCAACCTGGGTCAGCAGCCGCTCCGGGGCAACACGATTGGTGGTCACGCTTCCCCGATCGCCGGGGACGGTCACCGTTGAATTTCGTAGTGCGGGTTGTAGATCGCCTTGGTCCCGTTTTCGAGCTTGCCGAGCCGGCCCCGCACCCGAAGCGTGCGGCCGGAGTCGATGCCGGGGATGCGGCGCTGACCCAGCCAGACCAGCGCGACCGTGTCGGTGCCGTCGAACAATTCCGCGCGGACCCCGCCGGAACAACCCTTGCCGTTCGTTTCCACGCTGCGCAGGGTGCCGATCATGGTGACCTCCTGGCCACGCTCACAATCGATCGCACGCTGCGCGCCGGCGCTGTCGACTTCGTCCGACAGCTCTTCGGAATCGCGTTGCTCCGGGTCCTCCGTCAATCGACGGGTGAGCCGGCGCAGATACCCTTGGGCCCCCATGGCCCCTCCTGACACTGGTGATAAAGCTTCGGCGCTTTCTCTATGCCAACGGACACCGTAGACCTCTTGGTTCCCCGGTGCCAACAGAACGAAACGTGATGTTGGACGCTGTCTGAGGGCCGGGCAATATCGAAGGGTGACTGTCGATCTGCGCGGTGTCGCGACGGTGCTGTTGCCCGGAACCGGCTCCGACGACGACTACGTCCACCGGGCGTTTTCTGGCCCGTTGCGCGATGTCGGCGCCACGTTGGTCGCCCCGTCGCCGCGTCCGGATCGGTTGGTCGACGGGTACCTGTCGGCGTTGGACGACGCGGCGCGCGACGGCCCGATCGGCGTCGGCGGGGTCTCGATAGGCGCGGCCGTGGCGGCCGCGTGGGCGCTGGCCCATCCCGAGCGCACGGTCGCCGTCCTGGCCGCGCTGCCCGCGTGGGCCGGCGCCCCGCACGAAGCGCCGGCCGCATTGGCGGCGCGACACTCGGCGGCGCAGCTGCGCGCCGACGGTTTGGCGGCCACGACGACGCAGATGCGGGCATCCAGCCCGCCGTGGCTGGCCGACGAGCTGACCCGGTCCTGGCGCGCCCAATGGCCGCAATTGCCCGACGCCATGGACGAGGCGGCGGCCTACGTCGCGCCCAGTTGCGCCGACCTGGCCCGGCTGGCCGCGCCGCTGGCGGTGGCCGCGGCGGTCGACGACCCCATCCACCCGCTGCAGGTGGCCGTCGACTGGGTCGCCGCCGCGCCGCGGGCGGCGCTGCGGACCGTGACGCTGGATCAGATGGGCACCGACACCGCCGCGCTGGGTGCCGCCTGCCTGGCCGCGCTGGCCGAGCTGTAGTCCAAGGGTGGCGACCCGCTTCGCCCGGCTATGCCGCGCTTGCGATCGCCACGTAGTCCAGGGGGCTAGCCGCCGGTCGTCGTGCGCAGCTGCTGCATCGCCGATCCCTCGGCGCTGCGGCGGGCCGCCGGCTCGTCGGGCGGCTGCTCCTGGGCCTGCTGCTGCTGGGCGGCCGCGGCCGCCCGCAATTGTTCGGCCATCGGCTCGGGCAGCTGCACGGGCAACGGCGTGCGCACCGGCAGCGGTGTGTCGCCGCGGCGAACCACGGTGTCCGCCAACGCCGTTCGCGCCTCGCGCTCCAGCGCCTCCATGGTCTCGTGCGACCCGTTGACGACGCAGCGGATCATCCAGCGGTACCCGTCGACCCCGATGAAGCGCACCACGCCCTGGGCGGTGCCGACCACCTCCCGGCCCCACGGGCCGTCCTTGATGCTGACCTTCGCCGAGTCCTTGCGCAGCGACTCGGCGAGCTCACCGGCCACCTCACGCCACAGGCCGCCCGTCTTGGGGGCCGCGTAGGCGGCGATCGTGAAACGGCCGTTGGCCGTGACCACCCACACCGCGCTGGGCACGCCGGTCTCGGTCAGCTCGACCTGCAACTGACCGGCTTCCGGCATGGGGATGAGCACCGAACCCAGGTCGAGGCGGGCCAGCTCGGCGACCGCCGGGTCGTCGAAGTCGTCGATGTCGAACGGGCCCTCGAGCTCGTCCTCGAACTCGTCGTCGACCGGATCCGCGGCGGCTTCCGTCTCGAGGCCGTCGTCGCTGTCGTCTTTGCCTGATCTACCAAGTGCCATCACAAACTCGCATGTCCGCCGGAGGAACCGTGACCACCATCGCCACGGGATGTTTCGGCCAGCCCGGCCTCGTCGAACGACGACACCTCGACCAGCTCGACCAATTCGACCCGCTGCACCAGCAATTGGGCGATCCGGTCACCGCGGTGCACCACGATCGGCTCCGCCGGGTCGAGGTTGATCAGCGAGACCTTGATCTCGCCGCGATAGCCGGCGTCGATGGTGCCCGGGCTGTTGACGATCGAAAGCCCCACCCGCGCAGCCAATCCCGAGCGGGGATGCACCAACCCCACCATCCCGAACGGAATGGCGACCGCAACGCCCGTTCGCACCAGAGCCCGCTGCCCCGGATCTAGCTTGACGTCTTCCGCGCTGTACAGGTCGACCCCGGCGTCGCCGTGGTGGGCGCGACTGGGCAGCGGAAGCTCGGGGTCGAGGCGCACAACTTTCATTTCAAAGCCAGACTGGTCGACACGGGGCCACAGACTACCCTTGACCGCGTGTCTGATACCCGCGTCGCGCCGCACAATGTGCGATATCGCGAACGCCTTTGGGTGCCATGGTGGTGGTGGCCATTGGCTTTCGGGCTGGCCGCGCTGATCGCTTTCGAAGTCAACCTCGGTGTTCGTTCCCTGCCCCACTGGCTGCCGTACGCAACGCTGTTCGTGGTGGCCGCCGGGACGCTGCTGTGGCTGGGTCGGGTCGAGATCCGCGTCACCGCGGACCCGGCCGCCCCGGGCGGGGTCGAATTGTGGGCCGGCGACGCGCACCTGCCGGTCAACGTGATCGCCCGCTCCGCCGAGATAGCCCCCACCGCGAAGTCCGCAGCGCTCGGCCGGCAGCTCGACCCGGCGGCCTACGTCCTGCACCGGGCATGGGTCGGCCCGATGGTTCTGGTCGTCCTCGATGACCCAGACGATCCCACGCCGTACTGGCTGGTGAGCTGCCGCCACCCGGAGCGGGTGCTGTCGGCATTACGCAGCTGACCGTTCAGGCTGCGCAGTCGGTACAGATCATCACGCCGTTCTTCTCGCTGGCGAGACGGCTGCGGTGTTGAACCAGAAAGCAGCTCGAGCAGGTGAACTCGTCAGCCTGCTTCGGAATGACGCGAACGGACAGCTCCTCGCCGGACAGGTCGGCGCCAGGTAGTTCGAAATTCTCGGCGGATTCGGATTCGTCCACGTCGACCACGGCCGAGGCCGCCTCGTTCCGCCGTGCTTTGAGCTCCTCCAGCGAGTCTTCCGAGACGTCGTCCGTCTCGGTGCGCCTCGGAGCGTCATAGTCGGTAGGCATATCTTTCCCGCCCTATCCCCTCAACAGGCCTCGTTAACCTCAAGCAACGCTTTGTACCAGCGTCGAACGCATCCACCAAATGATTCGTGCCCGTATCCCCCACCATTAAGGTGTGATTTACGTCACATCCCCGGGTCGACCCTTGTCTTGAGCCTCAAACGGTGCAGTTAGAGTTCCCCTGTGGTCGCGCAAATCACCGAGGGTACCGCTTTTGACAAGCATGGACGCCCCTTTCGGCGCCGCAACCCCCGACCCGCCATCGTCGTCGTGGCGCTGCTGGTGGTGGCGACCGCCGTGGTGTGGACGGTGGCGCTGACGCGGCCGGCGAAGGTGCACGAGGCGGTGGTGTGCAACCCGCCGCCGCAGCCGCCCGGCTCGGCGGCGCCGCAACTCGGTGAGCAGGTGTCCCGCAGCGCCATGGCCGACGTCAACCCGGCCAAGCTCGCCGACACCAAGGTGCGCGTCCTCAACGCCAGCGGCCGCGGCGGGCAGGCCGGCGACGTCGCCGGCGCGATGAAGGACCTCGGCTTCGCCCAGCCGACCGCCGCCAACGATCCCCTCTACGCGGGCACCCGGCTGAACTGCGTGGGCCAGATCCGCTTCGGCACGGCCGGGCAGGCGACCGCGGCCGCCGTGTGGCTCGTCGCGCCGTGCACCGAGCTGTTCAACGACAACCGCGCCGACGACTCCGTCGACCTGGCGCTCGGCACGGAGTTCAGCGCGCTGGCCCACAATGACAACATCGACGCGGTGCTGGCCAGCCTGCGACCCGGTGCCACCGAACCGTCGGATCCCGCACTGCTGCAAAAGATTCACGCCAGCAGCTGCTGACCCGTCATTCCGGCAGCGGCGCCAGGCCGTCGAAACGCTGCAGGGCGGCCAGCAGCTCGTCGGCAATTCCGGGGGCGGCGGCTACCACCAACCCTGCACCGCCCACCGGGCCGTTCGGCTCGGGCACCAGGACGCGGGCGCCCGCCTCGGCCGCGATCAGCGCGCCGGCCGCGCGGTCCCACACCTGCAGCCCGTGCTCGTAGAAGGCGTCCAACCGGCCCGCCGCGACCATGCAGAGGTCCAGCGCCGCGGAACCGATGCGGCGCACGTCGCGCACCGCCGGCAGGATGTGCGCCAATAGCGCCGCCTGACTCGCCCGGCGCCGGCGTGAATAACCAAACCCGGTGCCCAGCAACGCCATCGACAAATCGTCGACGGCAGCGCAGCGCAGCGGCCGCGTTCCGCGATCGTCGGTGACGTGGGCGCCGAGGCCGCTCGCCGCCGAGTAGACGCGCCCGGCGACGACGTCGGCGACCGCCCCCGCCACCGACACGCCGTCGATCTGGGCGCCCACCGACACCGCGTAGGCCGGGATGCCGTAGACGAAATTCACTGTGCCGTCGATGGGATCGAGCACCCAGGTGACCGCGCCGGACTGCGCGTCCGCGGGCCCGCCGCCCTCCTCCCCGAGAATCGGGTCGCCGGGCCGCAGTTCGGCCAACCGGTCCCGCAACAGCCGCTCCGTCTCGGTGTCGACGACGGTCACCGGGTCGGTCGGGGTCGTCTTCGACCGCACGGCACCACTGGCCGCGACCGACGCCGTGGGGCCGAACACCTCGGCGCGCCGGCGCCGCACGAACTCGGCGGCCTCGGCGGCCAACTTTTCGGCCACCGAACGCAGTTGCGCGGGCTCGTTGTCAGGTCGCGTCACCGGTCCATCGCATCACAGACGCCAGGGCTGCGCAGACCCCCCAGCCGGGGTACCGGTCGAGCTAAGGTGATCGGACAGGCCAAGTCTCGCCGAGGAGTTTCGATGACCAGCACCGACTCGATCACGGGCGCGCCACCCGACGCGGCCGCCGGCAAGCCGCAGCGCCGGGGGTTCGGCGTCGACGTCGGCGGCAGCGGCATCAAGGGCGGCATCGTCGACATGGACACGGGGCTGCTGATCGGCGAACGCATCAAGGTGCTGACCCCGCAACCGGCGACGCCGCAGGCCGTCGCCAAGGCCATCGCCGAGGTCGTCAACGGGTTCGGCTGGACCGGGCCGCTGGGGGTGACCTATCCGGGCGTCGTCACGCACGGCGTCGTGCAGACGGCGGCCAACGTCGACAAGGCGTGGATCGGAACCAACGCGCGGGACGTGATCAGCGCCGAGCTCAACGGCCAGGACGTCACGATCCTCAACGACGCCGACGCGGCCGGGCTCGCCGAGGAGCGTTACGGCGCGGGCCGCGAACAATCGGGTCTGGTCGTGCTGCTCACGTTCGGCACCGGGATCGGGTCCGCGGTCATTCACAACGGGACCCTGATTCCCAACACCGAATTCGGCCACCTCGAGGTCGGCGGCAAGGAGGCCGAGCAGCGCGCGGCGTCGTCGGTGAAAGAACGCAACGGCTGGAGCTACGAAAAGTGGACCCAGCAGGTCACACGGGTGCTGGTGGCCATCGAAAATGCGATCTGGCCCGACTTGTTCATCGCCGGCGGCGGCATCAGCCGCAAGGCCGACAAATGGCTGCCGCTCCTGGAAAACCGCACCCCGGTGGTGGCCGCCGCCCTGCAAAACACCGCCGGCATCGTCGGCGCGGCGATGGCCGCCACCTCGGACGTGACGCACTGAATTTTGCCCGGTAGGCCGGTAGGAGCGCGTGCTGTCGTTACAATGGTCCTCGGCGACCGCCCGACTGAAAGCGTGCGAGCACTCACGCTGATCTCCAACGCCGACATTCGACATAGCAGACACTTTCGGTTAGCCATGCCCAAACCCACCGAAAGTGCGTCCGACCGAAGGGGTGTAAGTGGCAGCGACCAAGGCAAGCCCGGCGACCGATGAGCCGGTGAAACGCACCGCCACGAAGTCTCCATCGTCCCCCGCCAAGCGCCCGCCGGCGAAGGCCGCCAATGGCGCCGCCGCCCCGGCGAAGCGGGCCGCCAAGGCCGCGCCGCGGCCCGCCAAGTCCGCCGGTGGGCCCGAGGCCGCAGCGCCCGACGAGGCCCCGAAGAAAGCCCGCTCCGCGGCCAAGGGCGCCAAGGCGCCATCCGCCCGCGGCACGAAGGCGGCGGCCAAAGGCGCGACGGGCGGCGACGCCGACCTCGAGCTCGACGCCGACGCCCAGGTCGAGGTGGAGGATCTCGACGGCGAGCCGGACCTCGAGGTCGAGCCCGGCGAGGACCTGGACATCGACGCCGACGACCTCAACCTCGACGACCTCGAAGTCGACGTGGCCGCCGAGGGCGAGGAGGCCGACCTCGAGGCGGACGACGCCGAGGACGGCGAGGAGGTTGCGGCCGCGCCCGCCGCGAAGGCCAAGACCGCCGCCGTCGAGGAAGAGGAGATCGCGGAGCCATCCGAAAAGGACAAGGCTTCCGGCGATTTCGTCTGGGACGAAGACGAATCCGAGGCGCTGCGCCAGGCCCGCAAGGACGCCGAGCTCACCGCGTCCGCGGACTCGGTTCGCGCGTACCTCAAGCAGATCGGCAAGGTGGCGCTGCTCAATGCGGAGGAAGAGGTCGAGCTCGCCAAGCGCATCGAGGCCGGCCTGTACGCCACGCAGCTGATGGCCGAGCACGCCGAGCGCGGCGACAAACTGCCCGCCGCCCAGCGCCGCGACATGATGTGGATCTGCCGCGACGGCGACCGCGCGAAAAACCATCTGCTGGAAGCGAACCTGCGCCTCGTGGTGTCGCTGGCCAAGCGCTACACCGGCCGCGGGATGGCGTTCCTCGACCTCATCCAGGAAGGCAACCTGGGTCTCATCCGCGCGGTCGAAAAGTTCGACTACACAAAGGGATACAAGTTCTCCACCTACGCCACGTGGTGGATCCGCCAGGCCATCACCCGGGCGATGGCCGACCAGGCGCGCACCATCCGCATCCCGGTCCACATGGTCGAGGTGATCAACAAGCTGGGTCGCATCCAGCGCGAGCTGCTTCAGGACCTGGGCCGCGAGCCCACGCCCGAAGAGCTCGCCAAGGAGATGGACATCACGCCCGAGAAAGTGCTCGAGATCCAGCAATACGCGCGCGAGCCGATCTCGCTGGACCAGACCATCGGCGACGAGGGCGACAGCCAGCTCGGCGACTTCATCGAGGACAGCGAGGCCGTGGTGGCCGTCGACGCGGTGTCTTTCACGCTGCTGCAGGACCAGTTGCAGTCGGTGCTGGAGACGCTGTCCGAGCGCGAAGCCGGCGTAGTACGGCTGCGCTTCGGGCTCACCGACGGCCAGCCGCGCACCCTGGACGAGATCGGGCAGGTTTATGGCGTGACCCGCGAGCGCATCCGCCAGATCGAGTCCAAGACGATGTCAAAGTTGCGCCACCCCAGCCGTTCTCAGGTTCTGCGCGACTACCTCGACTAGTTCACGGCACCACGGGTCACCGGCGGCCCGGGGGCCGCGCGATGCCGGGACAGCAGGCGCGCCGCTTGACCCGGCGCACCGAGCTGCAGCATCGCCGCCAACGCCGTTTCGAGAATGACTTCTTGCTGCACGCGGCTGCCGCCGATGGACGGGAGCCCGGGCAGCGATTCGATGAGGTAGTCGAGCGCGGCGCGCGGCTCGCCCTCGGTCAACGCGATGAGGCCTTCGCCGATGAGGCGCAACGTCGATGCCTGCGCGTCGGTGGCGCCGGGAACATCGATCGCGCGGATCGCGGCCGGGTCGTTCGCGGCGGCCAGTACCAACAGCGCGTGAAACGCGATGAACGGCGTCTGGGGCGTGTACGCGAGCGAGCTGGCCTCGGCGAGCACCGCCATCGGGTCGGGCGGGGTGACCCAGTCGGGATGTAGGCGCGCGCGCCAGGCCAGCGAACCGGCGTCGACGAGGCAGCGAACGTCCTTCGAGTGCGGCGGCGCGAGGGACGCGGCGTACCGGCGCGCCGCGGCGGCCGCGTCGCCCATCGCGAGCTCGTGCAGCGCGGCGTGCCACTGAAAGTGCGGGACGTAGCGCTGGGTGCGGCCCTCGCCCGCGATCCACTCCGTCAGCCACTTCAGCCCGGCGCCGTGCGCATCGGTCTCGTAGTGCACGTGCGACAGCGCGTGCGCGGCATTGCCGTTGCCCGGATCGAGTTCGAGCGCGGCGTCGGCCAGGTCGGCCGCGTCGTACCAGAGGCCCTGCTCCGTGCGGCCGTAGGCGCGCAAGCCGAGATACCACGGCGCCTCGCCGTGCACGCCGGTGAACCGCTCGACGTACTGCCACGCGTCCGGCAACGCGTCACCGGCCCCCGCGAACGCGATCGACGGCGCCAGCACCAGCAACGCGACCGCGTCGTCCGGCACTCGCTCGAGGTGGTCGATGAGCGCGTCGGTGCCCGCCGCGTTTCCCTTCTCGCACCACGTCGCGATCGCTTCGACGTGGCTGCGGTCTTCGTCGCTCCCGCGGGCAAGCGCCGCGCGCGCCCGCGCGAGGTGGCCGGTGACGGCGTCGGGGCCGCCGGCGCGGTCGGGCCGTTCCGTCGCGATCATGGCGAGCGCGACGTGCGCACGCGCGTGGTGCGGATCGTCGGCGACCGCTTCGGCGAAGGCGACCGACGCGCCGTCCTGAACCGCGAGCAGGCGACGCATTCCCTCGGCGTACGCCGCGGACGCACCCGTGGATCGCGGCCCGGTCGGGACGAGACGGGGCACCCGCACCGGGCGTTCGTGTGTGTCGGTGGCGAGCAGCTCGGCGATGGCGGCTGCCTGCGCGCGGATTTCCGGGATCGCGGTGGTCTCCCACTCCTCGCCCTGGCGGATCGAGCCCAGACACACGACGCCGGGGACCGTCCCGCCGGTCGCGTCGACGAGATAGCCGTCCGTGTCGAGCCGCACCCCCACGCCGCACGGGTGCAGCGACGCGACGCCCGTGTCGAGCAGGTTCGCCCAGAGCGGGGAGCGTTGCAGGGACCGCCGATCCCACGCGGCGCCGGTGGCGACGACGACGGCGTCCCCGCGCCGGCGCATGGATCGCCAGCTCGTCGTGACCACCAGCTCGACGCCGTCGCCGCGCAGCGACACGTCGGCGACCTCACCCGCCTCGATGCTCAGCTGGCCGCCGTTGATCGCGTGATAGACCGCGTCGGCGATCGTGGGCGGCATGCGGTGCCGAAGCACCTCCCATTGCCGCAGGTCTTCGCGCAGAAACCGGCGTTGGTCTTCCCACCCCATCGACCGCCACAGCCGGGCGGTGCGCGGACGGAGCGCGTCGATGACTTGTCGCCAGTCCCAACCGTTTTCGCGCGCGTACGCGAAGTCCGCGGTGAGCGCGGTGCGCAATGCGTCGAGCGAGAGGTCGTCGGCGAGGGCGTCGACGTTGGGCAATTCGGCCGGTGCGCCGGTGGCGCGGAACCGGCGCGGCAGCGTGCCGTGCCGCGAAAGCAGGGTGACCGCGGCACCGCGCGCCATGAGATGCAGCGCGACGTCGACGCCGGTGAGTCCCGAACCGATCACCAGGACGCTGCCGGGCCGGCGCGCGGCCAGGGCGGCAAGCGCTCCCGGCGCCCAGGGGTCCACCACGACCTTGCCGTCGGTGGCCGAGTCCGCGTTCAAGGCCAACACCGGAGCGAAGGCACGCTCCAGCGATTCGGGCATGCCGCCCGCGGGCCGCCCGGTCGCGAGCACGACGGCGTCCGCCGACAGCGAACGTCCGTCGCCGAGGGTCAGGCACGCCGGCGCGCCCGGCACCAACCCGACGACCTCCGCGCGCTCGATCCGCACGTCGGCGGCGGCGAGTTGTTCCCGCAGGTAGCGGCCATATGCGAGGCGCGGCGCGAAGCTCTCGACCGGGGCGACGGCCCGCTCGTCGAGCCACCGGCAAAAGTGATCGGGGTCGTCGGGCCACGCGGACATGCGCTCGGCGGGAACGTTCAACAGGTGGGTCGGGTCGTCGGTTCCGTAGGCCGCGCCTGTGCCGGGACGACCGGACGCATCGATCAGCGTGATCTGCGCCTCCGGTTGGCGCCGGCGCAGATGGACCGCGGCGAGGAGGCCCGCGGCACCGCCGCCCACGATCGCGACGCGCATCATGGCGGAATGCTATATCGGCCGTCGCCGGCTAATTCCGGTTCGGCGGATCGAGTTGCTCCAGTGCTCCGCTGGGGTCGTAGTACAGCTCCTGGCGGGCGATCCGGCCGTCGCGGTAGCGGTAGACCACCACGTACGTCGAGCGCAGGCGTTGGCCGCCCTGGTCCCAGTCGAATTCGACGCGCACGAACGCCGTGTCGGCGCCGGGCGTGATGGCGTAATCCACTGCCTCGTAGCGGATGTCCGCGCAGCCGCGGATGGTCAGCGCGATGAACTCGAGCGTGCGCTCGACGCCCTCGATGGGGGACGGCCAGTCGAAGAGGCGCACGGTCGGGCTCACATACACCACGTCGGGCTGATAGAGGTCCCGCACAATCGACACATCGCCGGCCGCGAACGCCCGCGCGAAACGCGCCTCCTGCGCGGCGAGCGCGCCGGCCGAGATGCCGGGGGTCATCGCGCCGCCTCGACGAGCACGAAAACTCCTTGGGCCATGCGGATTCCGCGGTCCGGCGTGACGATGTTGACCCGCGTCACGGTGAACGGGGCTGCTTTACCCACACAGCACTCCTACCACCGGCGGCCGCGCGGGTAAAGCCTTTGGTGGCCAAGCCAATCGCGCGTACCGTGACCGCATGTCAACCAACCGCACAATGGTGTCGTCCGGCTCCGACTTCGAGTCGGCGGTGGGCTATTCGCGGGCGGTGCGCGTCGGCCCGCACGTGGCGGTGGCCGGGACGACCGGCGCCGGCCCTGCCGGTGATATCGCCGCCCAGGCCCGAGACGCGTTGTGCCGCATTGCGATTGCGCTCGAGCAGGCGGGTGCCGAGCTCACCGACGTGGTGCGCACCCGCATCTACGTGACCGACATTTCGCGCTGGCGTGAGGTCGCCGCGGTGCACGCCGAGTTCTTCGGCGAGATCCGTCCGGTCGCGACCATGGTCGAGGTGTCCGCACTGATCGCCCCCGAACTCCTGGTGGAGATCGAGGCCGACGCCTACGTCGGCTCCTGAGGCGCGGCCGGCTGGAAGGTGCCGTCCGCGGCAGGCGGATAGTCGGTGACCCCGATCACCGCCCGCACCGGCAACGGCCCGTACAGATGCGGGAACCGCATCGACTCCGGGTCCGTTGCAACTCCGGGCTCCCAGCGCACCGGCGAGTCCAGCAGCGCCGGGTCGATGTGCAGCAGGACCAGGTCGTCGCGGCCGCGGTAGAGCCGGTTGGCGGGCAGATGCACCTGCTGGGGCGTCGACAGGTGGATGAACCGGGACCCGTCGGCCCCGGGCGAGATCCCGCCCCGATCGCGGGCGCGGGACCACTCCTCGCGCCCGCACAGGTGCACCAGAACGGTCACAGTCGGCCAGCTTAAAACTCGTGAGAAACGACACACCCGATAACGATCGGGGAACAAGGCGAAAACGCCACACGTCTGAGACAGTGAATGAACGAGAACGGAGAAGCCATGTACGCAACTCTGACCAGTCCCGAGCTCACCAGAGCGGACCGCTGCGATCGCTGCGGTGCCGCTGCTCGCGTCCGCGCCAAGCTGCCTTCCGGACTTGAGCTTCTCTTCTGCCAGCACCACGCGAACCAGCACCAGTCGAAGCTGACCGAGCAGGACGCCGTGCTGGAGGTCAGCGAAAGCTAGTCCCGCCGAACTCACCCCTGGCCAATGTGGGCTGCGTGGGCGGTCATCGGTAATGCTGGACGGGTATGAGCGTCCAAGCCGCGCGGCCGTCCCGCCACCACGTCCGGCGAATCAGTCTCAGGACCCTGGCCAAGAGCTGGGACGACTCGGAGAAAATGG
>NZ_LZKK01000069.1 GCF_001672815.1 Mycobacterium sp. E796
CTGCACCACGACATAGACGGCAAGCAACGCCAGCGGGATCAGACCGAAGAGCAGCAGGCCCGGGCGCTGGAATCCGTACAGGGGCAGTGGGCCGATGCCGGGAAGCGACACCTGCGCCAGTAAAGAGCAGTCTCGGTGGCCCGTCAAACGCGACGCGTTTCGCGGCCTACTCCCGCCTTACTCCCGCCGCAGCCGCCCGTCGACGAACTGCTCCAACTTCTCCCACTCGCGCACGGCGGCCGCGTACGGGGGTGTGGGCTTGGCGACCGAGTCCGGCTCCAGCACGTGGCCCACCAGCTTGCCCAGCGGCCGGGCGGTGTCCAGCGCCTTGTCCACCGTGCTCTCCTCCGAGTAGTCGCCGATGTCGCGGAGCAACTCGACGGCCAGGTCGAGCTGGTCGCGGTCCACGGCGTCGGGTCCCTCGGCGAAGTCGTCGGCCAGCCCGCTCAGCACGTAGATGTTCTCGTCGGTGATGTCCACCGCCAGCGAGCCGTCTGTCGCGGCCGTGCGGATGTCGTCGTAGGTGCTCAGGTCGGCCAGGTCGTGGTCGTGCTCGTCGGCGAGGTAGCGGGCCAGCGCCCGCTCCGAGCCGAACACGCTGATCCGGCCGTTGCGGCCCAGGAAGATCGGCCGGTCGTCCAGGTAGCAGCGCAGTGTGTAGAACGTGCCGGAGCTGGTGATGATGCGGATCGGGTCGATACCGACCTGGACCCAGAAGTCCTCGTCGCCGCCGAGCACGACGGTGTCGCCGGGCGCGCGGGTCTCCTCCTCGGCCTCCTCTGGCTCTTCCTCTTCGACCTCTTCGTCTTCGGCCGCTTCCGTGTCGTCGTCCTGGTCCTGGTCCTCGTCCTGGACGGCTTCCTCCTCGTCGGCCGCCGCCTCCTCTTCCTCGGGCTCTTCGCGCTCCTCGGCCAGCTCCTCGGCGGCCTTGGCCGACGCGTCCTCGTCGACCTCGGGCGTGCTGATTATCTCCTCGATCGACGCGAGCACGTCGTCCCAGCTGCGGCCGATCACCTCGGCGATCGCGTTCCAGCGCTTCTGGCCCGCCTTGCCGGTGAAGGTGTCGATGCCGCCGGCCACCGTGCCCAGGTTGGGGTTGCCGTTGAAGAACTTCGACACCGGCGCCAGCTCGCACACCGATCCAATCGACGACACGATCGCGAGCACGCCCGCGAGCGCGTTCACCGACTCCTCGGTCGGCTTCTCCGACACCAGTTCCTCGACGACGACCAGATCGAACTGCCGGTCCTCGCCCGGTTCGAACGTGTGCGCGTGCGCCGACGTCAGGTCCGCCCAGCCAGGGTGGTCCGTCAGGTCGTTGTCGGCGCCCGAGCGCACGAACGCGACCAGGTCGGCGACGGAGGAGAAGGCGTACAGGTCCTCGTCCTTGCCCAGGAACGCCTCCCACTCGTCTCCGGCGTCGCGCCAGCGGGGCGCCCACACCGTGTAGCGGTCACCGGCGGACAGGCTCAGGCGGATCGGCACGAGGTCAGCAGCCATGCGGCACACAATAGCGACGGGCGGCGCGGCCACCCGGCCCCGGGCTAGCCCGCCCAGATGGTCGCGATCGGCGCGGCGCCGGCCGCGTAACCGGTCTTCGGCAGCCCGTACATCTGCTCCAGCGTGGACAGCACGCTGTAGTGGTTGATCTGCTCGTTGTAGTTGCCCGGCTGCACGTGCGCGCCGTAGATCACGGTCGGGATCTGGTTGCGAGGGCCGCCGTCGTCCTCGTCCCACGTCACGATCAGCAGGCTGTTGTTGGCCACCGCCCAGTTGGCGTAGCCGGACAGCTCGCGGCTCAGCCACGCGTCGGCCTGCGCGATCGAGCCGTCGTGCATGTTGTCGTCGTTGTTGGGAATGACGAACGACACCGTCGGCAGGGCGGCGTAGTTGCCCATCGGGAAGGCCGAGAACGGCAGCGAGTTGGCGGCCGGCACATTGCTGAAGTTGGCCCACGGCACGTGCTTTCGCGCGTACTTGCCGGCGCTGCACACCGTCGAACCCGGCGCGGGCAGGCCCTCGGCGTAACCGACGAAGCTGTACCCGGCGGCCAGCAGTTCGGAGGCCAGGTTCGGGGTGGCGCCGCCGTCGACCGGGCACGAGTCCTTGGTCACGCCAAGGGTGCTGCCGGCGAACAGCGCCAGGTAGTTGGGCTCGCTGGGATGCGCCTCGGCGAACGACTGCACCATGTTCGCCCCGCCCGCGGCCAGCGCGTTGATGAACGGCGCGGACTTGTTGCCGATGATGGTGGTCGCCGCGCGGTTCTCTTCCACCACGATCACCACGTGCGCGGGCTGGGGCAGCGCGGCCGCCGCGAGCTCTACCCGGGGCGCCGACGGGATGATCGCCAGCCCCGCCAACGCCGCCGCGCCGAGAAGGCCTTTGATTGCGCTCAGCACGCCGGGAGTATATGAGCGGATCGGCCCGCCCGACGGCGCCGAGCGAGCGTGTCGGCGTTGCTACTCGCAATCGTTATATAGGGTCAAATCCCATGGACGTGCGCGTCATTGATCATCCGCTGGCCCTGTCCCGGCTGACGACGCTGCGCGACGAACGCACCGACAACGCACACTTCCGGGCCGGGTTGCGGGAGCTGACCGCGATGCTGGTTTACGAGGCCACCCGCGACGCCGCCCGCGAGACCTTTCCCATCCGCACGCCGCTGGCGGAGACGGTCGGGGTGCGGCTGGCCGACCCGCCCCTGCTGGTGCCGGTGCTGCGCGCGGGCCTGGGCATGCTCGAGCGCGCCCTGGAGCTGCTTCCCGAGGCGCGGGTGGGCTTCGTCGGCGTGGCCCGCGACGAGGAAACCCATTGCGCGACGGGATATCTCGAGTCGCTGCCGGACGACCTGACCGGCGCGCCGGTGATCGTGTTGGACCCGATGCTGGCCACCGGCGGGTCGATGTGCCACACGATCGAGCTGCTGCAGCGGCGCGGCGTGTCGGACATCACCGCGCTGTGCGCGGTGGCCGCGCCGGAAGGCGTTGCGGCGCTTGAGAAAGCGGCGCCGAGCGCGCGGCTCTTCACGGTGGCCGTCGATGACCGCCTCAACGAGATCGCCTACATCGTGCCGGGCCTCGGCGACGCCGGCGATCGCCAATTCGGACCCCGCTAGCCTGGCTCACCAGCCGCGCACGTCCGAGACCAGCTCGTCGCGCAGCGCCCGGGCCCGGGCGCGCGCCGAGGCCAGGTCGTCCGTCGGTGCGCAGCGAATCTCCGCGTAGCACTTCAACTTCGGTTCGGTGCCCGACGGGCGCACCACCACCCGCGCCGAGGTTTGCCCGTCGCCGCCGGTGAAGATCAGCGCGTCGGTGATGTCGGTGAATGTGGCGGCGAAGCCGGCCAGCCGGGCCGGCGGCGCCGCCCGCAGCCGCCGCATCAGCTCGGTGGCCTCGCCGGCGTCGGCGACGCGGCGCGACACCGCGGAGACGTCGTGCACGCCGTGACGGCGGGCGAGGTCGTCGAGCGCGTCGGGCACCGAGCGGCCCTGGTCCTTCAGCGCGGCCACCAGGTCGCACACCAACACCGCCGCGCTGATGCCGTCCTTGTCGCGCACGGCATCCGGGTCGACGCAGTGGCCGATCGCCTCCTCGTAGGCGTACACCAGCCTGCCGCCCGGGACGCCCGAATCGGCGCGCGCCAGCCACTTGAAGCCGGTAGGGGTCTCGACGTGGGTAGCGCCGTGTTCGGCGGCGATCGCCGCCAGCATCCGCGACGACACCACGGTGCTGGCCACCACCGCCCTGCCGGGCTTCTCGTGGGACAGGATGTAATCGCCCAGCAGCCAACCGGTTTCGTCGCCGGACAGCATCCGCCAACCCGACGGGCCGGGGATGCCGACGGCGCAGCGGTCGGCGTCGGGATCCAGCGCGATCGCGACGTCGGCGCGGGTGTCTTCCGCCAGCGCGAGCAGCGCGTCGGTGGCCCCGGGCTCCTCGGGGTTGGGGAACGCGACGGTGGGAAAGTCCGGGTCCGGCGCGAACTGGGCCCCGACCGTGTGCACCTGGTCGAATCCCGCCCGGCGCAACGCCTCCACCGCCACCGCGCCGCCCACGCCGTGCAGCGGCGTCAGCGCGACCCGCACCGACCCGGCGCCGCGGCGCACCGCGGCCGCCCGCTCGAGGTATCGCTCGACGAGATCGGTGTGGGCGGGTTCCACGGCGCGCCTGGCGATCTGGTCGGCCGGGGGAGCCGCGGCCATCGCGGCCTCGATCCGGCGGTCGGTGGGCGAGACGATCTGGATGCCGCCCTCGAAGTACACCTTGTAGCCGTTGTCGGCCGGTGGGTTGTGCGACGCCGTGATCTGCACGCCGGCGGCCGCGCCGGTGCGGCGCACCGCGAACGCGACCACCGGCGTCGGCACCGGTCCCGGCAGTTGCAGCACCGAAAAACCTTCGGCGGCAAGCACTTCGGCGGTCACGGTGGCGAACACCGCCGAGCCGTGCCGGGCGTCGCGGCCGACGATCACCACACCGTGCTCGCCGAGCACGCGGGCCAGCGCCCACGTCGCGCGCGACACCACCGCGACGTTCATCGCGTCGGGCCCGCCGCGGACCGGCCCGCGCAGCCCCGCGGTGCCGAACGCGAGCGGATGGGCGAACCGCGCGGCCAGCTCGTCGGGATCCAGGGCGGCGAGCTCGGCGGCCGTTGTCGGGTCGGGATCGTGGGCGATCCACTCCTCCGGCGTCATGTCGTCACAGCCGGGATACGACGTCGGCCAGCAGCGCGCCCATCCGACTGGCCGAGGCGGTCCCGGCGGCCAGCACCTCGTTGTGGCTCAACGGTTCTCCGGAGATTCCCGCGGCCAGGTTGGTCACCAGCGACACCCCCAGCACCTCGGCGCCGGCCGCGCGGGCGGCGATGGTCTCGTGCACCGTCGACATGCCGACCAGGTCGGCGCCCAGCACCCGCAGCATCCGGATCTCCGCGGGCGTCTCGTAGTTCGGCCCGGGCAGGCCGGCGTAGACGCCTTCGGTCAGCTCCGGGTCGGCGGCGCGGGCGAGCTCGCGCAACCGCGGCGCGTAGGCGTCGGTCATGTCCACGAACTGCGGGCCGGCCAGCGGTGAGCGTGCCGTGAGGTTCAGGTGGTCGCTGATCAGCACCGGCTGACCGACCGCCATGTCGGGGCGCAGCGCGCCGGCCGCGTTGGTGAGCACCACGGTGCGCACGCCCGCCGCGCAGGCCGCGCGTACCGCGTGCACGACGTGGCACAGGTCGTGCCCCTCGTAGGCGTGGACGCGACCGACCAGCACCAGCACCCGGTGCGCGCCAATGCGCACCGACAACAGCTCACCGGTGTGCCCGGTGGCGGTTGGCGGCGCGAACCCGGGCAGCTCGGCCTGGGCCAGCGAGACGGTCGGCGGGCCGAGCGCGGCCACTGCCGGCCGCCATCCCGAGCCGAGGACGATGGCGACGTCGTGCTCGGGGACCCCGGTGCGCTCGGCGATGGCCCGCGCCGCCCGCTGTGCGAGCTCGTCGGGATCGGGCAGGGGTTCGGCCACAGTCGGCGAGCTTATCCCGGCGTATGTGAGGATCTGCCGTATGCGTCGTCGTGGGTGGTCGAATTTTCCTCTGGTGGTTGCCGTTGCGGTGTCGGCGGTCGTGATCGTGTGCGGCGGGGCGCCGGCGGCGGCGGCCGATCCGTGTCCCGATGTCCAACTGATCTTTGCCCGCGGCACCGCCGAGCCGCCCGGCCTGGGGGCGGTGGGCGACGCGCTGTTCGCCGCGCTGCAGCCGGCCCTCGGGGCGCGCCACGTCGATGCGTATCCGGTGAACTATCCGGCCAGCTACAACTTCCTGACGACGGCCGACGGCGCCAACGACGCTCGCGACCACATCGCGCAGATGGCCCAGCAGTGCCCCGCGACGCGGCTGGTGCTCGGCGGCTTCTCGCAGGGCGCCGCGGCGGTGTCCATGCTGGCGGGGGTCCCGCCCCTTGGCGAGCGCATCGGCAACTTCGGATCGGCTCCGGCGCTGGATCCCGCCCTGGCCGACAAGGTGCGGGCGGTCGCGGTGTTCGGCAATCCCGGCAACCGCTTCAACACGCCCCTGTCGTCGACGGGCGCGTGGGCCGGTCGCGCCATCGACCTGTGCAGCGACGGTGACCCGGTCTGCGTCGTCGGCGGTCGCGACCGCGACGCCCACCACGCGTACGAAGTGCCGCCGTACCCCGGCGAGGCGGCGGGGTTCATCGCCGGGCTGGTGTAGCCGCTACAGGCCCAGGAGGTTGCGCAGCGCGTTGACGCCCGAGGCGAAGGCCGACGGCGTCCCGGTCACGGCGCCGTTGATCCCCGCGTTGAAGAAGCCCGAGACGTAGTCGCCGGTGTTGCCGACGCCGGAGGCGAAGTCGCCGGCGTTGTTGAAGCCTGAGCTACCGGTGCCGAGGTTGCCGAAACCCGAACTGGCGCCGCTCCCGGTGAACAGGTTGCCCGCGCCGGTGTTCAGGTCGCCGGAGTTGAACAGGCCCGTGTTGACGCTGCCGGAGTTGAAGATGCCGGTGTTGTAGTTGCCCGCGTTGAACGCGCCGGTGCAGTAGTCACCCGAGTTGAAGAACCCCGTGTCGCTCGATCCCGAGTTGAACAGCCCCGCGGTCAGCGCTCCCGAATTGCCCACGCCCCAGTTGAATTGGCCCGAGTTGCCGATGCCGATGTTGCCGGTGCCCGAGTTGAAGAAGCCGATGTTGTTGGTGCCCGAGTTGCCGAACCCGATGTTGCCGAGACCGGAATTCAGGCCGCCGAAACCGATCTGGTGGTCGCCGGTGAGTCCGATGCCGATGTTGCCGGTGCCCGTGTTGCCGAAGCCGAAGTTCCCCGAGCCCAGGTTGCCGAGGCCGAAGTTGTTGCTGCCGAGGTTGCCGAAGCCCAGGTTGTAGCCGCCGTTGTTGCCGAAGCCCAGGTTGAAGCCGCCGGTGTTGCCGCTGCCGAAGTTGAAGCTGCCGATGTTGCCGCTGCCCAGGTCCCAGTGGCCGAAGTTGCCGCTGCCCAGGTTCACGTTGCCGATGTTGCCGCTGCCCAGGTTGAGCTCACCCAGGTTGCCGCTGCCCAGGTTCCAGGACTGCGAGTTCCCGATGCCCAGGGTGATCAGGTGCGAGTTGCCGATGCCCGCGAAATTGATGCCGGGCAGGGCTTCCAGGGGCTTGAAGATGTTTTGTTCGATGAACTCCAGCGGGCCGGACGCCGCCAGCTGGGTCGCCGCGGCGGACGCGCCGGCGTGATAGTCGACCATCGCGGCCACGTCCTGGGCCCACATCTGCTCGTACTCGGCCTCGGTGGCCGCGATCGCGGGGGCGTTCTGGCCGAACAGGTTCGACATCACCAGGGACACCAGGTCGCTGCGGTTGGACGCGACCATCACCGGGTGCACCGTCGCCGCCAGCGAGGACTCGAACACCGCGGCGACGGCCTGGGCCTGCGCCGACGCGTTCTGCGCCTGGGTGGCGGCCGCGCTCAGGAAGCCGGCGTAGGGGGTGGCCGCCGCCATCATCGCCGCCGCCGCCGGGCCCTGCCACGCCTGGCCGGTCAGCTCGGAGGTCACGGACGCGAACGACGACGCCGCCGACGCGAGCTCGGAGGCCAGGCCGTCCCAGGCGGCCGCGGCCTCTAGCATGGGTGCCGACCCCGCTCCGACGAACATCCGCAACGAGTTGATCTCGGGGGGCAACACCAAAAAACTCATCAGTGGGTTCCTTCTGCTTCCGACCACATTTTTGACTGGACGTCATATAGATAGCAGAATTACATACTTTAAGTCCAGTTGTGGGTCCAAAACTGGTGAAACGGTTTGGTTTCACGGAGCGGCTCGGGGCGGTGAGATACTGCGAAGATGCCCGCTCGCTCGTTAGACGACCCGCTGGACAGCGTCGAGGACGTCGTGCGACGACGGGGCGCCGACCTCGTCGAGTTGTCCCACGCCATCCATGCCGAGCCGGAGCTCGCGTTCGCCGAACACCGCAGCTGCGCCAAGGCCCAGGCGCTGGTCGCCGAGCGCGGTTTCGAGATCACCGCCTCCGCGGGCGGCCTGGACACCGCCTTCCGCGCCGACTTCGGCAGCGGACCGCTGACCGTCGGGGTGTGCGCGGAGTACGACGCGCTGCCCGAGATCGGGCACGCGTGCGGGCACAACATCATCGCGGCGTCGGCGGTGGGCACCGCGCTGGCGCTGGCCGAGGTGGCCGACGACCTGGGCCTGCGGGTCGCGCTGATCGGCACCCCCGCCGAGGAGGCCGGCGGCGGCAAGGCGCTGCTGCTGCGCGCCGGGGTGTTCGACGACGTCGCGGCGGCGGTGATGCTGCATCCCGGGCCCGCCGACATCGCGGCGGCCCGCTCGCTCGCGCTGTCGGAAGCGACCGTGCACTACCGTGGCAAGGAATCCCATGCTGCCGTAGCGCCGCATCAAGGGGTCAACGCCGCCGACGCCGTGACCGTCGCGCAGGTGGCCGTCGGGCTGTTGCGGCAGCAACTGGCGCCCGGCCAACTGGTGCACGGGATCGTCACCGACGGTGGTCAGGCGGTCAATGTCATCCCCGGGCACGCGGCGCTGCAGTATGCGATGCGGGCGGTCGAGTCGGATTCGCTGAGACAGCTGGAGGGCAGGATGTACGCGTGTTTCGCGGCGGGCGCGCTGGCCACCGGCTGCGAGTACGAAATCGACAATCCGGCGCCCGCGTACGACGAACTCAAGCCCGACGAGTGGCTGTCCGACGTCTTCCGGGAGGAGATGCGCCGGCTCGGGCGCGAGCCGGTGGCCCGCGAGTACGAGGCGGCGTTGCCCATGGGCAGCACCGACATGGGCAACGTGACGCAGGTCCTCCCGGGCATCCATCCGGTGGTCGCGGTGGACGCCGGCGGCGCCACCGTGCACCAGCGCGCCTTCGCGGCGGCGGCCGCCGGCCCAAGCGCCGACCGCGCCGTCGTCGACGGCGCGATCATGTTGGCGCGCACGGTGGTTCAGCTCGCCCAGGCTCCCGAACAGCGCGACCGGGTGCTGGCCGCGCAGGAGCGCAGACCCGGCGGGGCGCGCGCGTGAGCCTCGTCGACACCGCCGAATCGTGGTTGGCCGCGCACCACCAGGACCTGGTGGAGTGGCGCCGGCACATCCATCGCTACCCGGAGTTGGGCCGGCAGGAGTTCGCCACCACCCAGTTCGTCGCCGAGCGGCTGGTCGACGCGGGGCTGAAGCCGAAGCTGCTGCCCGGGACGGGGCTGATCTGCGACATGGGCCCCGAGCACGAGCCGAGGATCGCGTTGCGGGCCGACATGGACGCGCTGCCGATGGCCGAGCTGACCGGGGCGCCGTACGCGTCGACGATGCCCAACGTCGCGCACGCCTGCGGGCACGACGCGCACACCGCGATCCTGCTGGGTACGGCGCTGGCGCTGAGCTCCGTGCCGGAGCTGCCCGTCGGGGTGCGGCTGATCTTCCAGGCCGCCGAGGAGTTGATGCCGGGCGGGGCGATCGACGCCATCGCCGCCGGGGCGCTGTCCGGGGTGTCGCGGATCTTCGCCCTGCACTGCGATCCGCGCCTCGAGGTCGGCAAGATCGCGGTCCGGCAGGGCCCGATCACCTCGGCGGCCGACCAGATGGAGATCACGCTGTATTCGCCCGGCGGGCACACGTCGCGCCCGCACCTGACCGCCGACCTGGTCTACGGCCTGGGCACGCTGATCACCGGGCTGCCGGGGGTGCTGTCGCGCCGCATCGATCCGCGCAACAGCACGGTGCTGGTGTGGGGCGCGGTCAACGCGGGCGTTGCCCCCAACGCGATCCCGCAAACCGGCGTGCTGGCCGGCACCGTGCGCACCGCGAGCCGCCAGACGTGGATCGCGCTCGAGGAGGTCATCCGCGAGACCGTGTCCGCGCTGCTGTCCCCGCTGGCGATCGAGCACGCGCTGCAATACCGCCGCGGCGTGCCGCCGGTGGTCAACGAGGACATCTCCACGCGGATCCTGACCCACGCGATCGAGGCCGTCGGCCCCGACGCGCTGGCCGACACCCGCCAGTCCGGCGGTGGTGAGGATTTCTCCTGGTATCTCGAGGAGATTCCCGGCGCGATGGCCCGGCTGGGGGTGTGGTCGGGCGAGGGACTGCAGCTGGACCTGCACCAGCCGACCTTCGACCTCGACGAGCGGGCCCTGGCGATCGGGCTGCGGGTGATGGTCAACATCGTCGAGCAGGCGGCCCTGTTCTAGGCGCGGCCGAGGCTCGCGGGAGAAAGTTCTAGGCGCTGGTCCCCGGGCCGATGTTGTGCGCCGGGCGGGTCCGCAGATCGTGCACGTAATCCTCTGGCGCGCCGGCGATTTCGGCCGCGTCGGCCATCACGCCGAGGTAGCGCGCCGACGGCAGGCCGCCCTCCCAGGCGTCCAGCACGTACAGCCACGCCAGCACGGGGTCGGTGGTGGTGTCCGACGAGATGCGCTCCACCCGGCAGCGGATTTTCTTGTGGACGCCGAACTCCGAGCCCTCCCACCGATCGAGGTTCGTCTCGTCCGCCGGCGTCATGTCGTAGAGCACCACGAATACCTTCGATTGTGGGTCCTCGACGATCGTCGCCAGGGCCCCTTCCCAGCCGATGTCCTCCCCGCCGAACGTCAACCGCCACCCGTGCAGCCAGCCAGTTCCGGCCATCGGCGAGTGCGGCGCGCGCTTGAGCATCTGCTCGGGATCCATGTTCGACCCGTACGCGGCGTAGATCGGCACGGGGAAAGCTTAGACGTCGCATGCTCGCGCGGTATTCACCCGAGCGATTCGCGGGGTCCCGGCTGCCCCGTTAGGTTAGGACCTGTGGTGACCCGCATTGTCATCCTCGGGGGAGGGCCGGCCGGTTACGAAGCCGCGCTGGTCGCCGCCACCTCCCATCCGGACACGACGCACGTCACCGTGATCGACTCCGAGGGCGTCGGCGGGGCGGCCGTGCTCGACGACTGTGTGCCGTCCAAGACGTTCATCGCCTCCACCGGGCTGCGCACCGAACTGCGCCGCGCGCCCCGGCTGGGCTTCGACATCGACTTCGAGGACGCCAAGATCTCGTTGCCGCAGATCCACGCCCGGGTCAAACGCCTCGCCACCGAGCAGTCGGCCGACATCATGGCCCAGCTGCTCAGCGTGGGCGTCGAGGTGGTCGCGGGCCGCGGCGAGCTCGTCGACCCCGCGCCCGGCCTGGCCAAGCACCGCATCAAGGCCACCGCCGCAGACGGCAGCACCAGCGAGCACGAGGCCGACGTCGTGCTCATCGCCACCGGCGCCAGCCCCCGGATCATGCCGACGGCCCAGCCCGACGGCGAACGCATCCTGACCTGGCGTCAGCTCTACGACCTGGACGCGCTGCCCGAGCACCTGGTCGTGGTGGGCTCCGGCGTGACCGGCGCCGAATTCGTGCACGCCTACACCGAGTTGGGGGTGCGCGTGTCGGTGGCGGCCAGCCGCGACCGGGTGCTGCCGTACGAGGACGCCGACGCGGCGCTGGTGCTGGAAGAGTCGTTCGCCGAACGCGGGGTGCAGCTGTTCAAGAACGCGCGCGCCGAGTCGGTCACCCGCACCGAGGCCGGGGTGCTGGTCAAGATGACGGATGGGCGCACCGTCGAGGGCAGCCACGCCCTGATGACCATCGGATCGGTTCCCAACACCAGCGGCCTGGGCCTGGAGCGCGTCGGCATCGAGCTCGGGCAGGGGAATTACCTGACCGTGGACCGGGTTTCGCGCACCTCGGTGCCGGGGATCTACGCCGCGGGCGACTGCACCGGGCTGTTGCTGCTGGCGTCGGTGGCCGCGATGCAGGGGCGGATCGCGATGTATCACGCGCTGGGGGAGGGCGTCAGCCCGATCCGGTTGCGCACGGTTGCCGCGACGGTGTTCACCAGGCCCGAGATCGCCGCGGTCGGGGTGCCGCAATCGATGATCGACGACGGTTCGGTGTCGGCGCGCACCATCATGCTGCCGCTGCGGACCAACGCGCGCGCCAAGATGTCGGGCCTGCGGCAGGGCTTCGTCAAGATCTTCTGCCGGCGGTCCACCGGCGTGGTGATCGGCGGCGTGGTGGTGGCGCCGATCGCCTCCGAGCTGATCCTGCCGATCGCCGTCGCGGTGACCAACCGCATCACCGTCAACGAGTTGGCGCAGACGCTGGCCGTTTACCCCTCGCTGTCCGGCTCGATCACCGAGGCGGCGCGCCGGCTGATGGCCCACGACGATCTGGACTAAGCCGACCTTGAGGGGCCGGACCAACTAGCCTGGGTACAGCACAGCTACCGACGAGTAACCGGACAGGAGTCCCCGCAGTGACCGACCCAATCGACGCGCTGGGCCCGCAGCACCGCACCGTCGCCTGGGAGCGGCTGGGCGCCGAGCAGTTCGATGTGGTGGTCATCGGCGGCGGCGTGGTGGGCTCGGGGTGCGCGCTGGACGCCGCCACGCGCGGGCTCAAGGTGGCGCTGGTCGAGGCGCGCGATTTCGCCTCGGGTACGTCGAGCCGCTCGTCAAAGATGTTCCACGGCGGCCTGCGGTACCTCGAGCAGCTCGAGTTCGGCCTCGTCCGCGAGGCGCTGCACGAGCGCGAGCTGTCGCTGACCAAGCTCGCGCCGCATCTGGTCAAGCCGATGCCGTTTCTGTTCCCGCTGACCCATCGGGTCTGGGAACGTCCCTACACCGCCGCCGGCATCTTCCTCTACGACCGCCTGGGCGGCGCGAAATCCGTCCCGGCGCAAAAGCATTTGACCCGTGCCGGCGCGTTGCGGCTGAGCCCGGGCCTCAAGCGCACGTCGTTGATCGGCGGGATCCGCTACTACGACACCGTCGTCGACGACGCCCGCCACACCATGACGGTCGCGCGCACCGCCGCCCACTACGGCGCGGTGGTGCGGTCCTCCACCCAGGTGGTCGCGCTGCTGCGCGAGGGCGACCGGGTGACCGGCGTGCGGGTCCGCGACTCCGAGGACGGCTCGATCACCGAGGTCCGCGGCCACGTCGTCGTCAACGCCACCGGGGTGTGGACCGACGAGATTCAGGCGCTGTCCAAGCAGCGCGGGCGGTTTCACGTCCGCGCGTCCAAGGGCGTGCACGTCGTGGTGCCGCGCGACCGGATCGTCAGCGACGTCGCGATCATCCTGCGCACCGAGAAATCGGTGATGTTCGTCATACCGTGGGGCAGCCACTGGATCATCGGAACCACCGACACCGACTGGAATCTCGACCTCGCCCATCCCGCGGCCACCAAGGCCGACATCGACTACATCCTCGGGACCGTCAACACCGTGCTGGCCACACCGCTGACGCACGCCGACATCGACGGCGTGTACGCGGGCCTGCGGCCGCTGCTGGCCGGCGAGAGCGAGGAGACGTCCAAGCTGTCCCGCGAGCACGCCGTGGCGGTGCCCGCGCCCGGCCTGGTCGCGATCGCCGGCGGCAAGTACACCACCTACCGGGTGATGGCCGCCGATGCGATCGACGCCGCGGCCCAGTTCGTTCCTGCCCGGGTGGCCCCGTCGATCACCCAGAAGGTCAGCCTGCTCGGCGCCGACGGCTACTTCGCGCTGGTCAACCAGGTCGAACACGTCGGCACGCTGAAGGGCCTGCACCCGTACCGGGTGCGCCACCTGCTGGACCGCTACGGGTCGCTGATCGGCGAGGTCCTGGAGCTTGCGGCCGAGTCTCCCGACCTGCTCAGCCCGATCAAGGAGGCGCCCGGCTACCTGAGGGTCGAGGCCCTCTACGCCGTCACCGCCGAGGGGGCCCTGCACCTGGAGGACGTCCTCGCGCGCCGGATGCGCATCTCCATCGAGTACTCGCACCGCGGCGTCGACTGCGCCCGCGAAGTGGCCGACGTGGTGGCGCCCGTGCTGGGGTGGTCCGCCGCGGACGTCGACCGCGAGGTCGCCAACTACACCGCGCGGGTGGAGGCCGAAATTCTGTCGCAGGCGCAGCCCGACGACGTGTCGGCGGACGAATTGCGGGCCAGCGCGCCCGAGGCGCGCGCCGAGATCCTCGAGCCGGTACCGCTCAGTTGAGTCCCCGTTGAGGCCCTGTTGAGGCCGGCGCCCCTTCCCGTGCGCGACGGGCTCGGCCCGGCCCGGGTGCGGCTGCGCGGCGGTCCGGTGCTGGCCGAGCTGACCACCCGGTTCGGCGCGCCGGCCAGCCAGGTTGTCGACGCCGACGGCACCCCGGTCGACGAGACGACTGTGCTGCCCGCGGGTTCTTTCGTCTACCTCTATCGCGAGCTGCGCGACGAGGTGCCGGTGCCCTTCGAGATTCCGGTGCTGCATCAAGACGACGACATCGTCGTCGTCGACAAGCCGCATTTTCTGGCCACCATGCCTCGCGGCCGGCACGTGGCGCAGACGGCGCTGGTGCGGCTGCGCCGCGAACTGGGGTTGCCCGAGCTGAGTCCGGCGCATCGGCTCGACCGGCTGACGGCCGGAGTGCTGCTGTTCACGACCCGGCGCGAGGTGCGCGGCGCCTACCAGACGATGTTTTCCCGAGGTTTGGTTCGCAAGGTTTATTTGGCGCGCGCCGCCGTCGACCCCGCGTTGGTGCTGCCGCGGGTGGTGCGCAACCGAATCGTCAAGCGCCGCGGCGTTTTGCAGGCCTTCTGCGAGCCCGGTGCGCCGAACGCGGAGACGTTGGTGGAGCTGTTGGCCGACGGCGTGTACCGGCTGACGCCGCGCACCGGACGCACCCATCAGCTGCGGGTGCACATGGCCTCGCTGGGCGTGCCGATCGAGGGTGATCCGTTGTACCCCAACGTCATTGACGTGGCACCCGACGACTTCAGCGCGCCGCTGCGGTTGCTGGCGCAGCGCATCGAGTTCGACGACCCGCGCTCCGGTGTGCGCCGCGAGTTCGTCAGCCGGCGGCCGGGCCCGTAGCCGCAAGAATTTCGCATGCGCCCGTCGCTAGCCTGCCGTCATGCACACACTGAAGAAGGCCATTTCCGGGGCGCTCCTATCGGGCGGCCTCGCCGCGGCGGGCGTCGGTCTGGCCGGAGGTGCGGCCGTGGCCCAACCCGCCCCGGCGCCGCTCAACCACTTCACCTGGTGCCCGGGCCACCCGGATCCGAACGACCACATGTCGCCTGGAGGCCCGATCGCCGCCATGCAGCGGGAGGGGTGGGACTTGAACGTCTGCCACGACTATTGGTATCCCGCGGCCGGATTCCCGGATAGCCCGCAGCACAACGACATTGTCGAGGGGGATCACGTGCCGCGCGGGCCGGCGTGCGCGCCGCTGTGCGCGCCCTGGCCGTAACGGGCGTTTCGTCCTTGTCTCCCGCAATGACCGGCTTGTCCCCGGGCCCGGCTATACTCGAACACATGTTCGATGAAGCGGCTCGTGCCGAGGTGATTGCCCGGTTCGACGAGATGATCGAGCGGCGCTATCCGTCGACGACGCGCGAGTCGGCGGCGCTGCTGGATGAGATCGGTGCGTTTGCGCGGGTGGAAAACCGGGCCGCGGCGGCGCAGTTGGAGGCGATCGGTGACTTGTTCCGCTATCGGCTGTCGCGGTGTTCGGAGAGCGAGGACTGGGCGATCGACACCATGGAGGCGGTCGCCGCGGAGGTAGGGGCGGCGTTGCGGATCAGCCAGGGGCTGGCCGCTAGCCGGCTGCGCTATGCCCGGGCGATGCGTGAGCGGCTGTCCTTGGTGGGGGAGGTGTTTCGAGCTGGGGAGATCGATTTCCGGTTGTTTCAGACGATCGTGTATCGCACCGATTTGATCGAGGATCCCGAGGTGTTGGCGAGGGTGGATGCGCAGTTGGCGGCCAATGTGGCGCGCTGGCCGTCGATGACGCAGGGCCGGTTGGCCGCGCAGGTGGATCGGATCGTGGCCAAAGCCGATCGGGACGCGGTGCGCCGGCGTGCCAAGGCCCAGCGCGATCGGGAGGTGTGGGTCGGCCCGGATCTGGACGGGCGCGCGGAGATCGGCGGGGTCCTGCTCAGCCCCGACGCCCATGCGCTGGACAAGCGGCTCAACGGGTTGGCGGCCACTGTGTGCCCGCATGATCCCCGCACCCGCGAGCAGCGCCGCGCTGATGCGTTGGGGGCGTTAGCGGCCGGGGCGGATCGGCTGGGCTGTCGGTGCGGGCGCCCGGACTGCGCGGCGGGGAAACGCCCGGCCGCGGGCCCGGTGGTGATTCATGTGATCGCCGAGCAGGCCGCCCTGGACGGCAGCGGCGCGGCGGGGTTGGAGGTGGGCGCTGATGGGCTGATTACCCCCGAACTGCTCGCCGAGTTGGCGAAATCGGCCAAGCTCCTGCCGTTGGTGCACCCCGGCGACGCGCCCCCGGAGGACGGGTATGTGCCGTCGAAGGCATTGGCTGATTTCGTGCGCTGCCGCGATCTGACGTGTCGCTGGCCGGGCTGTGATGCCCCGGCCGTCGGCTGCGATTTGGATCATACGATCCCCTACGCGCAGGGCGGGCCGACGCACGCGTCCAACCTGAAGTGTTATTGCCGCCTGCATCATTTGATCAAGACCTTCTTCGGCTGGACCGAACAGCAGCTGCCTGACGGGACGCTGATCTTGACGTCTCCGGCCGGGCACACCTATGTCACCACCCCGGGCAGTGCGCTGCTGTTCCCGAGTTTGTGTCGCGGGGTCGGCGGCGTCTTCCCGGCCGCCGAGGCCGACCCGCCCGTCGAGTACTGCGACCAACGCGCCGCGATGATGCCCAAACGCCGCCGCACCCGCGCCCAAGACCGCGCCCACCGGGTGGCCACCGAACGCCGCCACAACCGCCAAGCCCGGCTGGCCCGAAAATCGGAGAACCGCGACTACTTCGCCCTGCCCACCGACGTGGTCGAGGAACCCGGGCGCGGCGTCACCGCCACCGTCGGCGATCGGCGCATCCAGGTCGGCA
>NZ_LZKK01000070.1 GCF_001672815.1 Mycobacterium sp. E796
GCCGCGCTCTCGACACCGCTTCGCCTCCTCGGCCAGCACCGCGAACGCGCAGCAGCCCATGAACTCGAGGCCGCTGACGTCGATGACGAAGGGGCCCGGCGGGATGACGATGCTGGCGGCCTCGCCGACCAGCAGGCGCCAGGTGTGCTCGTTGCAGGCATCGATCTCGCCACCCGCGTTGATGATCACCGCCGCGCCGTTGCGGTCGGTGGTCGCCCGCAGCGTGCTGTGTGGGTCACCCAGCTCGTGGACCAGCCGCGTGCTGAGGCTCAGGTGCGGACTGAAGGCTGATTCCGCAGTAATCGGGCTCATGAGGGACTCCCTAATCTACCGACGCCGGGCGCCGGGATGGATGCCCGTCCTTCTGTCTGAAGACAGACGCTGCGCGAAGTGCGCGAATCTCATTTGTATAACGAGACAGGGCGGTCTGTCTACCTTAGGCTGATAAGAGTATGGTAAGGCCCGGTATGACAAGCGACAATGTCACTCCTGTCATCAGCTCGGCCCGCGAACGCATCCTGACCGCGGCGTATGAGCTGTTCAGCCGGCGTGGGATCCGCGCCGTAGGCACCGACGAGGTGATCGTGCGAGCGGGCGTGGCCAGGGCAACCCTCTACCGCCACTTCCCGACCAAGGACGCGCTGGTGCTGGCCGTGCTGCAGCGGCGCGAGGAGCTCTGGACGCACGGCCTGATCGAGGAGCAGTCCCGGCAGCGGGGCAGCACCCCTGAGGAACAGCTGCTCGCGATCTTCGACGTGCTACACGACTGGTTCCAGTCGCGCGACGGCTACGAGGGCTGCTCGTTCATCAACGTGCTCCTGGAGTTGGGCGCCGACCATCCCGCCGGCCAGGCCTGCATCGCCCACATTGACCACGTCCGCGACATCGTGCGCCGCCGCGCCGTCGCGGCCGGGCTGACCGACGTCGAGGAGTTCGCGTCGTCCTGGCACATCCTGATGAAGGGCGCGATGATCCTCGCGGTGGTGGGGGACCTGGATGCCGCCCAGCGCGCCCGCAAGATGGGCCTCTCGCTCATCGAGGAGCACCGCCCGGTGGAGCCGATCGACATCGGCGAGGCGGTGGGTTAAGCGGCGTCGGCTCAGGGCCTTGAGTGTGAATCCTGGGCTTTCCGTGTGAACTGATGGCGGGATCCGGGCGACTTTCCCGCCCTGGACGCACGCGCAAAGCCATGGATTCCCGCTAAACGGCCACGGAGCAGAGCGCGCGCTCGTCACGCCGGCTTAAGCGGCGTCGGTGGCTTCGGCTTTGCGGTAGTGCTCTTCTTCCAGCTCGGCGATCATCCGCGACGTGCGTTCGCGCAGCAGGATCGCGGCGGTGATGCCGCACACGACGGCGACCACCAGGCCGATCCAGGAGAACCGCTCCAGCCAGCGTTCGGCGGCCATTCCGGCGAAGTACACGAGCGCGGTGGTACCGCCCGCCCAGCAGATGCCGCCGGAGACGTTGGCCGCGAGGAAGCGCGGGTAGGGCATCTTGAGCGCGCCGGCGAGCGGGCCGGCAAAGATCCGCAGCAACGCGATGAAGCGGCCGAAGAACACCGCGCGAACGCCCCAGCGGCTGAACAGCTTTTCGGCGAGCGCGACGTGCCCGGGGCCGAAGTGTTTGGGGAACCGCCGACCGAGCCGGTCGAAGAGCGGCAGGCCGTACCGGCGCCCGACCGAATAGCCGATCGAGTCGCCGACCACCGCGCCGATCACCGCGGCGGCGCCGACGCCGATCGGATTCACGGCCAGGTCGTGGTGCGACGACATCAGCGCCGCGCTGACCAGCACGATCTCACCGGGAAGGGGAACGCCCAGGCTCTCCACCCCGACCACACCGCCGACCACCAGGTACACGAGCAGCGGCGGGATCGACTGCAGCAAAGCCTCCACGTTCATGGGTCAAGGATGCCTGACCGACGGATAAACCGCGCCGCCGTGCTCTCGGTCGGCGTGCTGACCGGTTCCAGGCGCGGGCGCTTGGGCACCCGCCCGTCGGCCGAGGATTTGCCGCGCATGCGCCGCCACACCCACGGCATGAACTTCTCCTGCGTCCAGCGCAGCTGCCCGTAGGTCCGGGTCCGGAGCGGCAGCCGCGTGGGGCTGCCGCTCGCCTCGGCCCAATCATGGTTGCTGCCGGGCAGATTCAGGGCCTCGGCCGCCGCGGCGGCGAACAGGATGTGGCCCTTGGTGGACGCGTGCACGCGGTCGACGTCCCAGGTGTCCAGGTCGCGCATCGAGGGCGCGTCGTAGAGGTCGACCAGCCGGAAGCCGTATTGGTCGGCGGCGGCCCGGATCGCGTCGTTGATGCGGGCGAGCCGCCCGGAGACCAGCCGACCGAGCGGGAGGAACTGCGCGACGTTCGGGAAGGTGGTGGTCACCACCGTCGCCCCGGATTCGGCGAGCGCGGCGTGCATGTGATCGAGGTTGACCAGCGCCCGGCCGAACGAGTTACCCGGCTGGATGACGTCGTTCATCCCGACGCACACGGTGATCAGGTCCGGCCGCATCGCGAGCGCCGGCGGGAGCTGCTCGTGTAGCACGTCGGCCACCAGCTTGCCGCGAATCGCCAGGTTGGCGTAGTGCAGGCCGGGATAGTGCGAATCGATCATTGCAGCGAGCCGGTCGGCGAACCCGAGGAAGCCGACGGTGTCGTTACCGTCCCACAGGCCCTCGGTCTGGCTGTCCCCGATGGCGACGTATCGGCTGTATCCGGTCTCGGTAGCCCCGTACACGATGCCGAGACTAACCGGTAAGTCCGTTTTCGGGGGCCATAGCGTGGCGTGGCGCGGACGATCCCTCCAGCCCGGTCGGCCCCGGTGGGCGCTGCCAGAGGTTGTCCGTTAGCGTCTTTGAGCGTGGCGCTGCCATTGAGTGTCAATGCAATTCGCTCGCCGGGCCGCGCCGGTGTGGCGCTGGGCGCCGTCGCCACGGCAGCGGTGTTCGTGACGGGCCTGCTGTGGGCCAAGTGGACGCCGTATGTGACGAAAGCGCTGAGGGCCCAGCGAACCCATCACTGGCCGGGATCGAACATCCTCACCGTGGGCGGCGTGCACAGCGGCGACGCCCCGACCTGGCATGCCGCCACGACGTTCTTCCACGCCTACGTCCTGTCCATTTGGCAGGCGCTGGTGGTGGCGCTGCTGATCAGCGCGTCGGTTCAGGCATTCATACCGCGCTCGTGGTTGCCCCGCGTGCTGAACCGGCGCCGCCTGGTCTCCACCGCGGTGGCCGGCGGCCTTGCCGGCATGCCGTCGATGATGTGCACATGCTGCGCAGCACCGGTCGCCGTCACCTTGCGGCGCAACGGGGTCAGCCGAGTCGCCGCCATCGCCTATTGGTTGGGCAACCCCGTGCTGAATCCCGCGGTGCTGGTCTTCCTGGTGTTCGTCGCGCCGTGGCAGTGGGCGCTGACCAGGCTGGTGGTCGGGATCGCCGCGGTGGTCGGCGTCGCGACTGTCGTCGGCCTCGTGACGCGGTCGCGGCGGGTTGCCCCGCCCGAGACGCCCGTGCCCGCGCAGCAGCCCTGGGCGCCCGCCCGAAGCTTCGCGGGAGCCCTGCTGCGCTTGTGCCTGGTACTGCTGCCCGAGTACGCCGTCCTGGTGCTTGCACTCGGTGCGTTCCGCGGCTGGCTGCTGTCCCTGACCCGCCTGCAGCAGGGCGGCCTGCTGGTCGTGGTGCTCGCGGCGGTCGTCGGCACGCTCATCGTCATCCCGACGGCGGGCGAGATCCCGATCCTGCAGGGCCTGGCGCTGCTCGGCGTCTCGTCGGGAACCCTCGGCGCGCTGTTGATCACCCTTCCGGCCGTCAGCGTCCCGGGTGCGGTGATGGTCGCCCGCAGCTTCGGCTGGCGGGCCGTCGCGACGGCGGTTGTCGTGATGATCGCGGCGGGCCTGCTCGGCGCGGCATTCCTGACCCTGATTTGAATCGCGTCCCGAGTACCGTCACTGCCATGAGCAGCAGGCAACGGGCCGGAAACGAGCCGTCCGCCGAACCGCTTGCGCCGCAGTACCCCCTGAGGCCGATTTAGCCGGCGAAACGCGCTGTGCGGTGCGGAATTTCGGGCTTCAGGAACACGTCGTTGAGCGTCACAGTGCGCAGCCTACGGGCCCGGATGATGTCCACCAGCTGCTTGTAAACGTGGGTGATCGGGGCGTGGTTGAGGTGACCGATCACGATGTTCTGCCGGGTGAAGGACAGGTCGGCCAACTTGACGATCTGGTCTTCGGAGAGCAGCGCGGAATCCCGTAGGTCCCCGGACCACAGCGTGGGCACCTGGTAGCCC
>NZ_LZKK01000071.1 GCF_001672815.1 Mycobacterium sp. E796
TAATTCGGATCGCCGTAGCCCCAGTTGACCAGGGGTCTCAGCACCGGTTGGACCAGATCGGCGATCGGGTTGCCGACATAGGCGATGTGCCGCACCGGATCCAGCAGCGGCAGGTTCTGGCTCGGGATCATGTAGAAGGTGGTGGTCGTGGCTCCCTGCGTCGGCAAGACGGTCGCCGAGTTGATCTGGGTGGGCGTGAGATTTTCGTAGCCGCCGTGCGTGGTCACCATTCCCACCACCGCATTCAAGTCGGCGAAGATATCGATCGGGTATTGCGGAAAGTCGGCCCAGCCGTCGTATTCGAGGGTGTAGACCTTGGTCACGAAGTCATTGGTCGGCATCGGACCAAGTGTCGAAAAACCCAACGTCGGCAGACTCAAACCCGGGAAGCGCGCGTCCCAGCCCCCGTTGGGATTCATCGAATTACCAAGCAGCACAAAGTTTATCGGCAAATTGCTCGGCGTGCCGGCGGGGTCCAGCAACTGCATTTCCAGCGCCGCGATGTTGGCGCCCTGCGAATAGCCGAGAACGTTAACGGTGTTTCCGGCGGCGAGTTGTTGTTGGATCGCGTTGTTCAGGATCGTGACGCCCCGAGCTATCGATATGTTTTGCATCAAGTCCTTGATGCCGCTGTCCGGGTATTCCCCCGCGGGCAGGGACAGGGCTTGGACGAGGCCGACGGGAAAATTGGGCGCCACGTACTTGCTGACGACGTTCGCAACAAAGGTTGCGGGAGGGATGGGCATTCCGCTGCCGCCCAGGACGAGCGTGACCGGCGGGTCCGCCGCGCTGGTCGCCGCGCCGCCGGTTGCGGCCAGCGCCGCCACGCCCGTGGCCTCGGTATTGGCATACGCGTCAGCGGCCGAGGTCAGCGCGCTGGCGAACTCGGTGTTCAACGCGGCCGCCCGCCCAAGCAGCGCCTGCCACTCCTTGCCGGTCGCGCTGAACAGGGCCGCCACCGCCGCGGACACCTCATCGGCGCCGGCCGCCAGCACACCGGTCGTCCGGCCCACCGTGGCTGCCGCGGCGTCGTTGAGCCTCGTACCGATCACCGCCATGTCCGCGGCCGCGGTCGCCATGACCTGCGGCTGCGCCAGTGCATACGCCATGGATCCCTCCCTCCCAAAGCCAGCATAGGGTGCTGCGAGGGGCTGGGCGGGTGTTCAGGCCAGGCGATCGTCGGGCAAGTCCTCGGCCACAAGGCCTTTCACCTGTTGGTAGTAAATGACCTTGCCGCCGCCGGCCCAATTGCCTTCGGGGATCTCATGAATCAGCGTCCACACATGAAACGCGCGCGGGCCCTGCGGCTCGATTCCCGCCGCGGCGCACACCGCGCCGTGCACGTCGGCGGCGAGCCGTTCCTTGCGGTGCTGATCCAGCGCCCCTTCGAACACGGTCAGGTCGACCCGGAATCGGGGCGCGCCCGGGCCGCGGCCGCCGACCGAGAGCTCGGCGGCCTCCACCGGGCGCAGGTACACCCAGGTGTTGTCCCGCAGAAACGCTGTGTCCGGGGCGCGTTCGGCGCGCAGTAGCACGGTCACCAGCTCGTCGGCCAGCCGGCCCAACGCGTCGTCGTCCATCGAGCCACGCACGAACGTCAGATCGATCATCGGCATCGCAAACCGCCTCACAGCTTCCGCAGGCCGCGCACGACCTTGACGTAGGGCGCGGTCGCGTATGCGCTCTTGCGCAGACTCGGTTGGATGGCGCCGGCGTTGCCCACCACCAGATACCGCATGCCGTTGTCGCGGAATTCCGCGATCTGCTCGACGACCTCGTCGGGCGTGCCCACCGCGAACAACTCCTCGACGAGCGATCGCGGTGCCTTCGCCGCGTAGGACAGCGCAGTCTCCTCGTCGATCAATTGCGGAATCAGGTCCTGCACGCCGGCGAAGTCGGCGCCCATCGGGTGTTCCACGCCGTGGCGGGCCCAGTCCTTGGCGGGGCAGTTGAGCGTAAACACCTTCGCGATGTCGGAATTCACTACTTCGTCGACCTCGTCGCGGGACCGGCCGGTCACAATGAAGCGGATGAGTGCCGGGGTGATCGCCATCGGGTCGCGTCCGGCGTCCGACGCCGCCGTGCGCACGATGTCGAGCTGCTCGCCGTATTCGGTGGCGCGGGTCGTTCCCGGGAACCACCCGTCGGCGTATCGCCCCGTGGCGCGCATTGTGCGCGGCCCGTGCGCGGCGATCCAGATCGGCGGCCATTTGCCTTTGTACGGGGGAAGCGCGAAAGTCGCGTTGTGTAGCGGGAAGAACGGCGAGTCGCGGGTGACCAACTCGCCGTTGGAGTTCCAGAGCGCGCGGATGGTGGCAACCGCCTCCTCGAAGCGCGCCACCGGCTTGGACCAGTCGACGCCGTAAGGCGCGTTGCTTTCCCGCTCGCCGGTTCCGATGCCCAGCACCGCCCGGCCCCGCGTCAGCAGGTGCAACGACGCCACGGCCTGTGCGGTGACCGCCGGATTGCGCCTACCGGCGTCGGTCACGGCCACCCCGAGGCGCATCCGGCCGAGCCGGTTGCGGCCGGCCAGGTAGCCGAGCATCGTCCACGGCTCGAGGTGAGCGTCGATCTTCGGGATCACCCGGGCCGCGCCCACGTGCCTGGTGGTCCACATCGACGGCGGCCACGCAGAACTGAGGTGGTCGGCCACCCAGAAGGAGTCGGCTCCGCAGGCGAGCCCGGTCAGGTAGTCGGCGTGGATCAAGGGTTTCGGGCCAAACCGCGAGTTGATCGTGTTGTGCATGACGCCCACGCCGAGACCGGCCATCGTGTCCGCTCCTTCGGGCCGCGGCCAGGACTAGCCGATCGGCTACCCGGGACGATAGATCACGGATCGCGGTTCATCAATGGTCAGCCGAACACCGGGATCAGCAGCCGCGACGACGACCGAACCGTGTTCAGGCTGCTGGTCCCGACGCTGGCGTGGCGGAAGTTCATGATCACGGGCGCCGACGGGTCCTGGTCATCGCTGGTGAGAATCAGGCGCATGCGGTGCCCGGCCTTGAACCGTCGGGCGTTGGGAACCAACGGGATTCGATAATCGACGTCCTCGCCCAGCGGCACCCCCCGCGCGTTGCGGCACGGCAATGCGGGCGCGCCGGGGCGGCTGGTCGCCTCGTCGACCTCGCGCATGCTGGCGCGTAGCCAGCCGGCCGTTACGTCGGTGGCCCCGCCGTCGGGCGCCACGTCCTGCAGTGTCGCCATCCACGCCGTGTCGATCGCGGTCGCCGAGGCGACGAGCCGCAACTCGATGTCGCCGACCACGTCGAGGTCCTCGGCGAGCGGTCCGCTCGTCCAGCTCAGCGCCGACGGCGGATCGATTTCGCTGGGCTTGACGCGGCCCAGGCCCGGGCCCAAGACCATGAATTCACGGCCGCCCGGCTCGCCCTCGTCCCCGTCCAGCCTGCCGTCGGCGCGCAGGGCGAGTTCGCGATGCGGGGCTTGCGACGGCGGCCACGAGTCGGCGGTGCGCCACTCGTCGGCGCCGGGCAGGAAGAATCGGATCGGCGGGCCGTCGGTGATCCCGGTGTCGCGACCCTTCAGCCAATGGTCGTACCAGGCTAGCGCCTCAATGTGCATGCTTTCCCACGGCCAGGTCAGACCGAACTTGCCCAGCATGCCCATCCGCACACAGGCGTTGTCCGACAACCCTTTCCACGTGGTGAAGGTCGAGGGAAGGTGCAGCGGCACGTTCTCCCAGTCGCACCCGAGATACACCGGGATGTCGATTTCCTTCAACAGCGGCAGCAGGTTTCGCTGCTCCCACCACTCGTCGCGGGTCGGGTGCTTGAGGACGGCGTCCTGCCAAAGCTCGTCCCAGGGGTGTGGATTGTGTGGCAGGCGAAGAAGCCGGCGGAGCATGGTCACCGCCGCCTCGCCGTTGGCGGTCTCGAACTTCTTGTGCACGCGTGGGCTTTTCAGCACGCGCCTGGCCAGGCCGACCGGCTTGCTGCGCCAGAGTCTGTCGCTGCGTTCGGCGGTGAGGCCGGTCATGGCGAGGAACGGTGTGACAAACGACGAACTGAGCAGGCCGTGGTGGTTCGCGCCGTCGTAGAGGTCCGCGGTTACGGCCAGCGGGAAGATCGCCTTGAGGTGGGGCGGCCGCTCGACGGCCGCCTCGAGCTGGGTCATCGCGAAGTAGCTGATGCCAATCATGCCGACGTTCCCGTCGCACCACGGTTGGGCGGCGATCCACTCGACGAGGTCGTAGACGTCCCGGCGCTCCTGAGCATCGAAGAAGCTGAAGGTGCCTTCCGAGCCGCAGGTCCCGCGCAGGTTGGCGATGACGTGCGCGTAGCCGCGTGGCACCCAGAAGTCCGTAACGCCGGCCTCGATGAAACCGGCCGGGGCGCCCAGGTCCTGCACCTGCCGCGGATAGGGCGAGGCCGCGAGCAGCGCCGGGAACCGCCCGTCGGATGCGGGCCGATGAACATCGGCCAAAAGCCTTGTGCCGTCGCGCATGGCGATAGCGGTGTTGATGTCGCTGCGCTTCGCGTGCCAGGGCTCGCTGAGGTT
Source organism: Mycobacterium sp. E796 (assembly GCF_001672815.1). Classification (GTDB taxonomy): domain Bacteria; phylum Actinomycetota; class Actinomycetes; order Mycobacteriales; family Mycobacteriaceae; genus Mycobacterium. The sequence continues at coordinate 4,519 of NZ_LZKK01000071.1, forward strand.
TCGGTATTGCCGGCCGCTGGTCTGCGGGCCGTTCAGCGTCGTTTCCATAGTTTCACGCTACGTTGAAACTAGTCTCAACGCAAGATGAAATTTCGCGGTATGGTGAGGTCGTGGCGAAACGGTCGATCACCCCGGGCCCGCGCGACGAGCGCGGCGTGCTGGCCGCGCGCATCGTCGCCGCAGCCCGCGACGAATTCGCCGAACACGGCTGGGCCGGCACGGCAATTCGGGCCGTCGCCCGCGCGGCGGATGTCGACCCCGCCCTGATCTACCACTACTTCGGCTCCAAGGAGGGGCTGCTCGACGCCGCCACCGCGCCGCCGCAGAGGTGGCTCGATTCGGTCACCGCGACGTGGGCCACGCCCAAGTCCGAACTGGGCGAGCGACTGATCCGCAACGTGCTGGACGTCTGGGCCGACGAGGACGTCGGCGCCGCGCTGCGCGCGGTGGTGCTGACGGCCGCCCACGAGGCCAAGACCCGCGAAAAGCTGCGGCTGATCATCGAGCGCGGCCTGATCGGCGGATCCACCCTCGGGGACGACGAGGACGAGCGGCTGCGACGCAGCGGCTTGATCGCCAGCCAGCTGATCGGGTTCGCGTTGCTGCGCTACGTCTGGAAGATCGAGCCGATCGCCTCGATGCCCGAGGACGAGGTAGTGGCCGCGATGGCGCCCAACCTGCAGCGCTACGTCGACGGCGACATCGCCGCGAGTTGAGCGTGACCGGGGCCTGCCATCGCCGTTGTGGCTCACATGATCCGACGCGAGGAGCGGCTAGATGTCCGTACGCGTCTGATGTCCCCGGTCTCTCCACTGCCGTGCGGGTTGGTTGCCGCCTGCTGCCGCAATCGCCTGGCCCGGTCGCGGCCGTCGCGCGTGAGGATATTCCTAACTCGCGATGCGGCGAATACGATTTCAACGGTCCTACTTCGCGTACCAGGGTGATACGGAGGGCGCCGTGTGATGGCAATTGACACGCCAGCTGTGCCCGACGGCTCGGCCGAAGCCGCCGAGTTAGAGGCGAAGCTGGCGTTCGATCAGGCGAGCGCACTTTTAGCCGCTCAACGTACCGATCTGAAAGAGTTGCAGTCAAAGGCGAAGGATCTTATCGGGCTTTTGACACTGGCTACAACGTTTCTCAGCGCGTTCGGCAAGGCCTATGCCGACACAGTTCTCAAGCAGTTGAAGGACCAGCCGCTGGCGCTGACAGTAATCCTGGTGGCGCTGCCAGTAGTGACGGCTGTGGCGGCGCTCTACGTCATGACACCCAATAGTAAGTGGATGTTCAACCTTGATGGCGCTTCGATAAAACTGTCGATGCAAAATCGCAAGCCGAATGTGAAATTCGCAGATCCCCGGGCGTTTTATCTCGGCTACACCGCCGTGTTCAGCCGTCTCGGGGCAGATAACGAAAAGATGCTCCGGCACAGAAAATACGGCGTGTGGATAGCGACGATATCCCTGGTAGCCACGATTGGCTATACAGGTGGCCTCGTACTCGCCTCAACCCCGGGCCCTTAATTTCTAAGGTCTAGCAGGAAGGATATCGCATGACGCAAAAAACCAACGATCCTCTCAAAGAGGACGAGCGGCCGGTGAGTGACGTTGGCCAGGCAGCGTCGAAAGAACCCGAGCTCGACGATATTAGGGGCGCAAAGTCGACTCAGGTGAGGCCATGATGAGCGAACCCACCACCTCCCCGGAACAAGAGCCCGATCTGTCGACGATCCATGGCGTTCCGGCGACCGCACTCACGCCCGATCTCAGCGACATCAAAGGCGCCAACACTATTCAGCATTCGATTACGGTTGGCGACCTCGACAATCCGTGACAGTCGAGCTCGGGACCGTTTCGTTGTCGGCCACCGCGCCTTACGGAATTGATATCGGGTCTGATAGCGCCTCGCACAACGAGTCTTATCGCAGCAATTACCGGATGCTTCGGTTGCGGAGCTTCCTTCTTCTCACGGTGGTCGCCGAACTCATAGCATTCGCCGGTGCGCCACCCGCGCAGGCCGATCCCGACGTGCCCCCGGTCAGCAACGCCGCGCGCGCGGCCGGGTTCGTCGACGTCCGCAGCGTGGTGCCCGATGCCATCATCGACCTGCGCTATGCGACGACGAACAATTTCACCCATACGCAGTTGTATCCGTCCGACGCCCGGTGCCTGGTGCACCAGTCCATGGCCCCGGGGCTCGCGACGGCCGCGACGGCGCTGCGCCCGCAAGGCCATGTGTTGGTGTTCTGGGACTGCTACCGGCCGCACGAGGTGCAGGTCAAGTTGTTCAACGCCGTGCCCAACCCGGCGTGGGTGGCTCGCCCGGGCGCGTACGCGCACAGCCACGAGTCCGGGCTTTCGGTGGACGTGACGTTCACCAGCGTGCAGCAGCAGTGCGCGGCCGAGCGGCAGGTCGACGGTTTGTGTCTGGCGGACATGGGCACCGACTTCGACGACTTCTCCTCGCGCGCAACGGCTTACGCGACCCAGGGCGTCACCGCCGACGAGCAGGCGAACCGGGCCCGCCTGCGGGACGCCATGCAGTACGGCGGGCTGACCCCCTACTCCGGGGAGTGGTGGCACTTCGACGGTCCGGGTGCGGCGGTCGACCGACCGATCCTCAACGTCCCCGTCGACTAGGCGTCTCGCATACTGAGACCGAAATATCATATTCTGAGCCACGCGGCTAGGCTCAGGCCATGGACGACGACCATGGGGCCCGCTACACGCACGGACATCACGAGTCGGTGCTACGCAGCCATCGGCGACGCACCGCGGAAGACTCCGCCGCCTACCTGCTGCCCCACCTGAGGCCAGGGTTGACGGTGCTGGACATCGGATGCGGCCCCGGGACCATCACCGCCGACTTCGCCGAGCGGGTCGCCCCCGCGGCGGTGCTGGCCGTCGATCAGGTCGCCGACGTCCTGGACGTGGCCCGCGCCGAGATCGAAGGGCGCGGCCTGTCGAACGTCACGTTCGCGACCGCCGACGTGCACAGCCTCGGTTTTCCCGACGACACGTTCGACATCGTTCACGCGCATCAGGTGCTGCAGCATGTCACCGACCCGGTGCGCGCGCTGCGGGAGATGCGGCGCGTGTGCCGACCGGGCGGAATCGTCGCGGCGCGGGACGCCGACTACGCCGGCTTCATCTGGTTCCCGGAGCTGCCCGAGCTGGATCTGTGGTTGGACCTGTATCGAAAGGCGCACCGCGCCAACGGCAGCGAACCCGATGCCGGCCGGCGGCTGCTGTCATGGGCGCTTCAGGCCGGCTTCGACGACGTCACCCCGACGGGCAGCGTCTGGTGCTACGCGACACCCGACACCCGCGACTGGTGGGGCGGCATGTGGGCCGACCGAATCCTGCACTCCGATGTGGGGCGGGACTTGCTGGCATCGGGACGGGCCAGCGCGGCGCAGCTCGAGGAGATCTCCGCGGCGTGGCGGGCCTGGGCCGCGGCCCCGGATGGCTGGCTGTCGATGCCGCACGGCGAGATCCTCTGCCGCGCATAGCCTTCACGCTGTCGGGTTCGGAGCCGCAGGGAAACCCCCGCAAAGAGATTCAAAGGCATCGGCGACCTTCAGGACCGTGGCGTCGTCAAATAGTTTGCCCACGATCATCATCCCAACGGGCAGGCCATCGAGCAGGCCGGCGGGAACCGAGATCGCGGGATGGCCGGTTATGTCGATTGGAGCGGTGTTGGTTGCCTTACCGACCATGCGTTCGAGAAGCGCGAGTTCCTGCGGGCTGCCGGTCGGGAGGGTATCGGCGGTGCTGGGCACGGTCGGCATGACCAGTACGTCGTATTGCGTGAGTGCCGCGTCGTAAGCGGCGCGCAGCTGCGGCACTAGGTTGCGCGCTTTGGCATAGCTTGCGCCGCCGAGCACTTTTAAGCCAAAGTGGCCGCATAGTGCCGTCGCCTTGATGATGCTGGAGAGCTCGTCGGCCTTGACGACACGCTGTCTTGCGAAGTGCGCCATAAGTTCTGGGTCGTACAGGCCGTCGGCGCCGAGCCCATAACCATTGCCATCCAACATCTGATAGCTAGCGCCGTCGGTAAAGAGGACGGCGAACAGATGTAGACCGTGGCGGTGCCACGGCACGCTGATTTCGGCTACGGTGCAACCGATCTCGGTGAGCCGCTCTGCCGCCGACCGGATCAGGTCGTCCGCGTCGGGCAGCGAGCCGGCTTGCCCGAAGCCTTCGGTGACAACACCCACCCGCAGACCGGCGACATCGCCGGTGAGGGCCGCCCGATAGTCGACCGCGGCAATCTCGGACGGCTGGCGCGGGTCCTGGCCGTCGGGTCCGGCGAGCACGGTGAGAAGCAGTGCGGCGTCGGCGACGGTCCGTGTCATGGGGCCGACGTGATCCATCGTCCGCTCGATCGGGAAAGCTCCCGTGTAGGGGATCAGCCCGTGCGTCGGCTTGTGCCCGACAATGCCGCACAGCGACGCCGGGATACGGATGGATCCGCCTTGATCGCCGCCGAGCGCCAGCTCGACCTCACCGGCGGCGACCAGTGCGGCGCTGCCGCTCGATGACCCGCCGGTTTCGCGCGTGGTGTCCCAGGGGTTGCGCACCGGTCCGGATGCCGAGGTAAAGCTGGACCCGGACGCGCATAGATCCTCACAGACACTCTTGCCGGCGATCGTCGCCCCGGCAGCAAGCAGCCGCTCGACGACGGTTGCATCGCGGCTGGGGACAAACTCTTCCACCGCACGCGACCCGTTCATCATCGGAATGCCGGCCACGGCAATGTTGTCCTTGATCGCCACGGCCCGTCCGTTCAGCGGTCCTTCGGCAGCGGCGGCAATGTCGGTGGTGACGTACCAGGCGCCGAGGGGGTTGTCGCCGGGCTCGGGGAACCGGTAGGCCCTGTCGGGGGTCTGCGGGCGAGCGAGCTCGTCGTACAGCTCGTCGATCACGTCATAGGACCGCAACGTGTGCCGCACAACGTCCAGGTAGCCACGTTGGGCGTCGGCGTCGAGATGGAAGCCGAAGTGCGTGGCCGCGGCTTCGATGTCCGCTGCCGATGGTCGGGAAACGGTCATGTCGACCTCCGTCGTCTAGGCCCTCGCGACCAGGAGCTTAGGGCGGGCGGTCAATCACGGCCGCGACCCGTGCGAGTTGCAGTTGTTTGCCCAGGTCAGCGGTGCGGTATTGGCATTCTCTTTTTTTGCAAGTACGTTATTCATCGATGGATAACGCTGCTCAGACACCGTCGGGCATCCCACTGAAGCCCGCGTACGGACCGGTGGACATAACCGCGGAACCGCCGCCACCCGGGGAGTTCCCCTTCACCCGCGGCAACTTCGCGTCCGGCTACCGCGGCAAGCTCTGGACGTTCCGCCAGTACTCGGGATTCGGGACCGCCGAGGAATCCAACCGCCGTTACCGCTACCTCCTCGAGCAGGGCGGGACCGGGCTGTCGGTGGCGCTGGACCTGCCCACCCAGTGTGGTTACGACTCCGACGACCCGGAGTTCGGCGAGGAGGTCGGCCGCGTCGGCGTCGCGGTCGACACGCTGGCCGACTTCGAGATCCTGTTCGACGGCATCCCGCTGGACAAGCTCAGCACCAGCATGACGATCAACGGGACGGCCGCCATCCTGCTGGCGTTCTACGTCGCCGCCGCCGAGAAGAAGGGGATACCGCGGGCGAAGCTTACCGGGACCATCCAGAACGACATCCTCAAGGAGTACGCCTCGCGCGGAACCTGGATCTGGCCGCCGGAACCGTCGCTGCGGCTGATCGCCGACACCATCGAGTTCTGCGCGGCCGAGGTTCCGAGGTTCAATGCGATCTCGGTGGCCGGCGCGCATTTCCGCGATGCCGGGGCCAACGCGGTGCAGGAGATGGCGTTCACCCTGGCCGACGGGGTGACCTACTGCGACACCGTGGTGGAGCGCGGCCGCATGACGATCGACCAGTTCGCACCGCAGATCTCGTTCTTCTTCTACACCCACGGCGACTTCTTCGAGGAGATCGCCAAATACCGTGCGGGGCGGCGTCGTTGGGCGACCATCGTGCGGGAGCGCTACGGCGCGACGACGGACAAGGCGGCGATGTTCCGGTTCGGCTGCGTCTGCGGCGGCGCGTCGCTGTACGCGCCGCAGGCGCACAACAACATCGTCCGGGTGGCCTACGAGGCGATGGCCGCGGTGCTGGGCGGTGTGCAGTCGATGTTCACGGCGGCCTGGGACGAGCCGTTCGCCCTGCCCACCGAGGAAACCACGACACTGGCGCTGCGCACCCAGCAGATCCTCGCCCACGAAACCGGGGTGGCCAGCGTCGCCGACCCGCTGGGCGGGTCCTACTTCGTGGAGGCCCTGACCGATGCGACCGAGGCCCGCATCCTCGAGATCATGTCCGACCTCGAGCGGCACGGCGGCATGGTCCAGGCGATCGAGGACGGTTACCTGCAGGGCCTGATCGCCGACGAGGCATTCAAGATGCATCAGGAGATCGAAGCCGGCACCCGCCCGGTCGTGGGGGTGAACCGGTTCGTGACCGAAGAGCCGGAACACGACGTCGTCACCTACGAGCTCGACGCCGAAGGGCGCGATCTGCAGCTCAAACGGCTGTCCAAGGTCAAAGCCGAAAGGGATTCGGCGGCAGTCGGAGCCAGCCTCGCAGCGCTGTCACGAGCCGCCGAAGGAAACGACAACCTGATGCACAACTTGATCGACTGCGCCAACGCCTATTGCACGGTCGGGGAAATGGTCTCGGCGCTCAAAGCGGTGTGGGGCGAGTTCCAGCAGCCGGTGGTGTTCTAGGTGGCGGTAAGAATTCTGGTGGCCAAACCCGGGCTGGACGGACACGACCGCGGCGCGAAGATCGTCGCGCGCACGCTGCGCGACGCGGGCTTCGAGGTCATCTACACCGGCATCCGCCAGCGCATCGAAGACATCGCGTCGATCGCCGTCCAGGAAGACGTCGCGGTCGTGGGCCTGAGCATCCTGTCGGGAGCGCATCTGGCGCTCACCGCGCGGACCGTCGAGGCGTTGCGCGCCGCCGACGCCGCAGATATCGCCGTCGTCGTTGGGGGAACCATCCCGCACGCCGACGTCCCCAAGCTGCTCTCCGCCGGCGCCGCGGCGGTATTCCCCACCGGGACACCGCTCGACGTTCTGGTGCGCGACATCCGCGCGCTGACCGGCACCCCGGACCCCGAAGCAAAGGAACCACAGTGCGCGTCGGAGTGATGATCGGCGCCGAGCGTGGCGACATGGCCCGCAAGGTGGAAAAGCTCGTCTCCGATATCGAATGGGCCGAATCCGCGGGGCTGGACACCGCGTGGATGCCGCAGGTGCCCAACGACTTCGACTGCCTGACCATGGTCTCGTTGATGGCCGCGCACAGCTCCCGCATCGAGCTCGGCACCGCGGTGGTGCCGCTGCAGGCCCAGCATCCCATCGCCCTTGCCCGCCAGGCACTCTCGACGCACGCCGTGGCCGGGGGACGGCTGGCGTTGGGCGTCGGCCCGTCGCACCACTGGATCATCCGCGACATGCTCGGCTTGCCGTACGAGAGGCCCGCCGCCTACACCCGCGACTACCTGCAGGTGCTCAACGCCGCCATCGCCGGGCCCGGACCGGTCGACGTCGAGAACGATTCGTTCACGGTGCACAACCCGACGGCTATTGGTGCCGACACCCCGATGCCGGTGCTGGTCGCCGCGTTGGGGCCGGTGATGCTGCAGATCGCCGGCGAACTCGCCGACGGCACCGTGTTGTGGATGGCCGACGAGCGCGCCATCGGCGACCACATCGCGCCGAAGATCAGCAAGGCCGCCGCGGATGCCGGCCGGCCCGCGCCGCGGATCGTCGCGGGCATCCCGGTATGCCTGTGTGCGCCTGCACAAGTCGACGAGGCCAAGGAGCGGGCCAACCGCATCCTGGGCGAGGCCGAGGTGTCGCCCAACTACCAGCGCCTGCTCGACCGCGGGGACGCCCGCGATGTCGGTGACCTCTGTGCGGCCGGCGACGAACACGCCATCCTGGCCCGGATGCGCCGATTCGCCGACGCCGGCGTGACCGACCTGTCGGTGCGGCTGCTGCCGATCGGCGACAACCGGGACGAACTCGTCGCGTCCAAGCGCCGCACCCGCGACATGATCGCGTCGCTCGCAGCGGAGTTGCGTTGACGGCCGACGCGGGCCCGCTGGCGGGAATACGCATCCTCGAGGTCGGCACCATGCTGGCCGGTCCGTACGCGACCATGCTGCTGGCCGACCTCGGCGCCGAAGTCACCAAGATCGAGCCCCGCGGCGGGGAGATCTCCCGCGAGGTCGGCGCCAGCTACTTCGCCAGCCTCAACCGCAACAAGTCCAGCGTCACGCTGGACCTGAATTCCGAAGCGGGACAGCGAAAGCTGGGTGAGCTGGTCGCCGAAGCGCACGCGCTGCTGGTGAACCTCAAGCCGTCGGCCATCCGGCGGCTGGGCCTCACCTACGACGAGCTACGACAGCACAACGAGCGCATCGTCTGCGTCGCGATCACCGGATTCGGCCTATACGGCGGCGACGATCCGGCTTTCGACTACGTGGTCCAGGCCGGCGTCGGCACCGCCGCCCTGACCGGCGACCCGGACGGCCCGCCGACGCTGCCCGGCTACTCGTCGGCCGACAACTCCACCGGAATGTGCGCCGCGCTGGGGCTTTTGGCCAAAATCATCTCCGGAACCGGTGGGCAGGTGGACGTGTCGCTGCGCGACGTGATGCTGTCTCAGCTCAACTACCACGCCTCGGCATACCTCAACAACGGCGTCGAGCCGCAGCGGCGCCCACATGGCGCCCACTCGTACTACGTTCCGGCTCAGCTCTTTCCAACCGCGGACGGATATTTGGCGCTGTTCATCACGCACGACGGCTTCTGGAAGTCGTTCGCGGCCGAAGCGGGCATCGGGGGATTCGAAACCATGGCCGAGCGCGTCGCCCGCCGCGACGAGGTGCTCGCCGTCGTCACGGCGATGCTGGCGACCGACACCGCCGCCGGTTGGGAGCGGCGGCTGCGTCCCCTCGGCGTCCCTGCCGCGGCGGTCAAGACGCTGCCCGAGGCGCTCAAGGCGACGCCGGAAGTGGTTGTGGCGGCGGGTGATTTCCGCCTGGTCGGCAGCCCGATCCACGTGTCGGGCTACGAGCCCGACTACCGGCCCCCGCCGGAGCTAGCCGAGGGCTGAAGCGGGCGGCCCGGTGAGGTGGGCCTCGGCGAGTTTGCGAAAGGCCGAAACGAGACGGCCACGGTCGCCGGCGCGCGTCGCCAGAACGACATGGCAGGGCTCGACGCCCTTCAACGGGACCGTGGTGATGTCGGGCCGCAGCGCGCTGCCGCGGAAGCCGGCCGTGATGGCAACCGCCTGCCCGGAGGCGATGACTTCGAACTTGTCCTCGAGCGCGTCGATGAACGGTCCATCGGGCGCTCGGCGCCCGTCCGGGCGGGGATCGATGCGCCAGAAGGCACTCCACGCAGGGTCGGAGTCCCGGATCCGCGGCATCGGTTCGTCGGCGATGTCGTCGAGAGTCACGAAATCCCGACCGGCCAGGCGGTGGTCGACGGACACGGCCAGCATCCGGGGCTCGTCGTAGAGGATGGTGACGTGCAGCCCGTCGGTCGGAAACGGTAGCCGGGTTACCACCGCGTCCACCCGGTGCCCGAGCAGAGCGTCGAGGGCCTGGCCCCAATCCAGGTGCGACACTTGTACTTCGGCGTCCGGATGCTCGCGGCGCAGCTCGCGCACCGCGGGGGTGACGATCATCCCCGTCGTGTAGCCGATCGCGATGCGGCTGGGCTGCCCGGCGGCCCGGGCCTGGGCGGCGGCCTGCGCGGCGGAACGCAGCAGCGCCTTGGCGCGGGGCAGGAACACCTCGCCGGCCTCGGTGAGGCGGGTGCCTTGCGGCGTGCGATCCAGCAGTCGAACCCCCAGCTGTTGCTCGAGTCGGCGGATCTGGCGGCTCAACGACGGCTGGGCGACGCGCAGCACGCTCGCGGCCCGGCCGAAGTGGCGGTGTTCGGCGACCGCGACGAAATACCCGACAAGCCGCAGGTCGAGGTCGATAACCGGCAATGCCGATTCGGTCATGCGTGCAGTGTATCGCGATTGGTCGGACTCCGGTTTTGCGAAAAGGGCGCTCAAATGCGGCGATGCCAATTCGGTATCGCGCCATATGGAACAGGTCTTGGACATCCGGAGCGGGATGCTCGTTGACTGGAAGTCGCGAATACGGTGCAACGAAAGGATCATCCATGCGGGTCTTTGTGACGGGCGCGAGCGGACACATCGGTTCGGCCGTCGTCGACGAACTCATGCAGGCGGGACACCAGGTCACCGGGCTTGCCCGCTCCGACGAGTCCGCCGCGGCGCTCGAGGCCAAAGGTGTGCGGGTGCACAGGGGCGACCTCGACGACCTCGACGGTTTACAGTCCGCCGCGGCGGCGGCGGACGGTGTCATCCATCTGGCCTTCAAACACGACTTCGACGATTTCGTGGGCGCCGCCGACACCGACCTGCGCGCCGTGCAGGCGATTGGCGAGGTGCTCGTCGGGTCCGACCGCCCCTTCGTCAGCACCTCGGGCACCCTGCTCCTGTCGCTGCTGGGGCAGGGCGGTCCGGCCACGGAACAGGACACGCTGCCCGGTGGACCGCGCGTCGACTCCGAGAACGCGGTGATCGCGCTGGCCGACCGAGGGGTGCGCTCCTCCGTGATCCGGCTCTCGCCGTTGGTGCACAGCGATCTCGACCACCACGGCTTCGCACACCACCTCATCGACACCGCCCGCGAGACCGGGAAGTCCGCGTACATCGGTGACGGCGCTAACCGCTGGCCCGGGGTCCACACCCTGGACGCCGCGCACCTGTACCGGCTGGCGCTCGAAAAGGCCCCTGCCGGAACGCGTTTGCACGGTGTGGCCGACGAGGGCGTGCCATTCCGCGATATAGCCGCCGTGATCGGCCGCCACCTAGAGGTGCCGACGGTCAGCATCCCAGCTGAAGAAGCCGATCATTTCGGCTTCCTTGCGCTCTTCGCCGCACTGGACAATCCGACGTCGAATGCGCTGACCCGCAAGGTGCTGGACTGGAAGCCCGAGGGCCCGGGGCTGCTGGAGGATCTCGATGCCGGCCACTACTTCGGGCGGTGAGCGATACCGTGGCTGACGCGGTCGTCGACTCGACTCGAAAGGCGCTGGGGCCGATGGGCGTATGCCTGCCTGTCTCGTTCACCGACACACTGTCCGCCGACGCGCTACGCGAGACCGCGCACAGGCTGGAGCGGTCCGGATACCGCGCCGTGTGGACCAACGAGGTGATCGGCAAGGACGCCCTGGTGCAACTCGGCATGCTTCTGGCCGACACCGAGCGCATGGTGTTCGGCACCTGCATCGCCAACATCTGGGCGCGGCCCGCGCAGACCATGCACGCCGCGGCCGCCCAACTGGCGCAGGCGTATCCGGGTCGGCTCGTGCTGGGCATCGGGATCGGATATCCGGAGCAGGCGGCGAGCGTCGGCCGGGAATTCGGGCGCCCACTGAGCACGATGCGCGACTACCCCCGACGTGGCCGCCCGCGCCGGACGCGCCCTACGCCCGCATCGTCGCCGCCAACGGGCCGAAGATGCTGGCGCTGGCAAGGGATCTCGCCGACGGGGCGCTGCCGGCCGGGCTGCCGCACGAGTTCACCGCGCAGGCGCGCAGCGCGCTCGGACCGGACAAGCTGCTGGTGGTAGGCCTGTCGGTGGTTCGCGACATCCAGGCCGCCCGCGAGTCGGTGTCGGCGAGCCTCGCCGTGCCGTCCTATGCGTCCCGGCTGGCGGGGCTGGGCTACTCGTCGCGCGACATCGACGAAGTCAGTGACCGCCTGGTCAATTCCGCTGTCGCCCATGGCCATCCGGCGAACATCGCGCGCAGCATCCGCGCACACTTGGCGGCCGGAGCAGACCACGTCACGTTGCTGCCACCGGTCGGCGGCGAATTCGACGCCGCCGTCGAACAACTCGAGGAGCTGGGCCCGGCGCTGGCCGGGCTGGCGGAGCCGGCCGTGCCATGACCCTCGAAGCTACCGAGTAGCTGCCCGAACGTGCGGCTGGCCACACGTTCGGGTTCGAGCGTGCGGCCAGCCGCACATTGGCGGTCGGCTACCGCGACGTGAGCTGCTTCTCCGCGTAGAGCCGCGCCCACTCGGCGCGCGACCGGATGGACACGTCGACGTCGGATGATTTGGCGCGCAACGCTTTAACCGTCGCCTGGTCGCGGGGGGTTCGGGCGAACGGATCCCAGCTGAAGAACCGGCAGGCGTTGCCCCAAGTGATCTTGTTCATGTCGGAATCGTCGGCGCCGGCGGCGTTCAGCTCGGCCAGAACCTGTTCGGGTGCGTCGGGCCAGAAGCAGTCCGAGTGCGGATAGTCGCACTCCCACGCGATGATGTCGATGCCGATCTCGTGGCGCAGTCTCAGCGACGTCTTGTCGGTGACGTAGCAGGCCAGCGAGTGCTCGCGAAAGACGTCGCTGGGCAGCTTGTCGCCGAAGTCGCGGCGCAGCCACTTCTGGTTGGTGTAGTGGCGGTCGCTGCGGTCCAAATAGAAGGGAATCCAACCGATGCCACCTTCGGAGAACGCAAACTTCAGCTCGGGATATGTGCGCATCGCGGGGCCCCACAACAGATCCTGAGCGCACATCGCCGAGACCTGGGTGGCCAGGATGATCATGTTGTCGATCGGCGCGTCGGGGGCCATGCTGATCGCCCCGAACCCGGTGCCGATGTGCAGGCACATCACCACGTTTTCCTCGGACAGCGTCCGGAACACCGGCCCCCAGTAGTTGTCGTCGTGATAGCTCGGAAGCCCTTCCAGATGAGGCAGTTCCGGCATCGTGACGGCCCGGCAGCCCTTGGCGGCGACGCGGCGGATCTCGGCGCACATGCCGTCGGGGGTCCAGGTCGGCAGGATTGCGATCGGGATGAACCGGTCGGGGTAGGAGCCGGCCCACTCGTCGATGTGCCAGTCGTTGTAGGCCGACACCATCACCAGGGTGACGTCTTCGCGCGTCATGTTGAGGTGCCGGGCGGAGAACCCGGTGAAGGTCGGGAAACACATCGACGCGAGGATGCCGTTGCGGTTCATGTCCCGAACGCGTTCGTGGACGTCGTATACGCCCGGCCGCATCTCGGCGAAACCGGCCGGGTCGCGGCCCCACTCCTCGGCCGGCCACGACACCACGGCGTTGAGCCCGCTCACGCCCTGCGGCCTGCCCTGGTACATCCACTGGTCGACGCCCTTGTCGTCGACCATGACGATCGGGGCCTCGTCCTTGTATTTGGCGGGCACATGGCGCAGGAACATGTCCGGCGGTTCTACGACGTGGTCGTCGATGCTCACCAGGATCAGGTCGTCGACATTCATCAGGCTCAGCGGCTCCGCTCGCTCGTCGTCTCGAACAGTTTCGGGATCGGCGCGGGATCCAGCAGCAGGGCGTCGGACATGTTCAGCTGCCCGGCGTTGGCCATCATGTTGTCCAAGATGGCCTGCAGATCGTCGCCTTCGAGTTCGTAGATGGCGATATAGGGCCCCTGCCCGTCAACCGGGCGCAGCCGTCGTGCCGCGACGATTCCGTCGAGCCTCAGGAGTTGGGGTATGTGCACTTCGTCGTACCAGGCGTTGTACTCCTGATCGCGGTCGGGCGAGCTCGGCCGGCTTTCGACGTACATGATTCCCTTGGCCATTGCCGCCGCCTCTCTGTGGCTACTCGTAGCGCACCGTGACGGAATCCGTGTCGGGCACGCCCTGGCACGTCAGAATGTAGCCCTCGGCAACCTCGTCGTCGTCGAGAGCGTCGTTGACCCGCATGGTCGCGTGGCCCTCCTCGAGCCTGGCCATGCAGGTGCCGCAATTGCCCGCCTCGCAACTGAACGGCGGTTCCAGGCCGGCTCGCCGGGCGCTTTCCAGCAGCGTTTCGCCAGGGACCAGCGGGACCGTCGCCTTCTTGCGGTCGAGGTGAATCGTCACCGTGCCGACCTTGGCGCCAGTATCGGATGCGGGATCTGTCACCCGTGGAGTCTCCTCGATGATCGTGGTGACCGTCGCCATGACCGCCCTTCCCATATTTGCATTCTTCAGTATAGAGAATACTATTCTCACAGGGCGATAGGGTCTTCTCAAGGCGTTCGGACTGCTGGAAGGAACGGGACGTGACCGAGCCGGCAGCGCTCGTGTTCGAGGAACGGCGGTTGAGCCCGCCGCGACTCGACGCGTTGGCCGACGGGCTGGCCGCGACCTTGACGAAACGGGGTGTCATCCCGGGTCAGCGGGTCGCGGTCATGGCGTCGAACCGGCCCGAGTTCGTGGCCGTGCTGCTCGCGATCTGGCGGCTGGGCGGCACCGCGGTCCTGATCAGCCCCGCATGGAAGCACGACGAGGTGGACCACGCGCTGGCGATCACCGGCCCCGCCCACGCCGTCGGGGACCATCCGGTGCTGGGCCGCCTGATGCCGATGTTGCACCTGGACGAACCGATCACCCCCGGGGAGCCGATATCCGGGTCGCCGCAGCCGCGCGCCGACGCGGTGCTGGCATTCAGTTCCGGCACCACCGGTCTGCCGAAGGCCGTGCGCCACACGCACGCGGCGTTACAGGAGGCGGTGGGGCACTGGCGCGCGGCGCTCCAACTGACGGGACGCGACCGGATTCAGGTCGCCACGCCGCCGTCACACATCCTCGGCCTGCTCAACATCCTCACCGCGCTGCGGACCGGCGCCCGGATGCGGCTACATCCGCGATTCGACATCGACCGGATGCTGCAGACGATCGAGGAAGACCGCATCACAGTCGAGATGGCAGTGGCGCCCATCGCGTTGGCGATCGCCTCGCACCCCCGGCTCGAGACGTACGACCTGTCCTCACTTCGCTTCATCATGTGGGGGGCAACGCCGGTCAGCCCCAGCGTCGCCGAGACGGTGACCCGGCGGACCGGCATCGGTTGGGTGCCCGCCTACGGCACCACGGAATTGCCCGTCATCGCGTGTAATCCGCTGCAGGGGGCGAGACTCGACTCGGTCGGCCGTCCGGTGCCGGGGGTGGACGTGCGCGTGGTCTCGTTGGAGACGGGCCAGCCCGTCGGCCCGGGAGAGGTCGGCGAGATCCAAG
>NZ_LZKK01000072.1 GCF_001672815.1 Mycobacterium sp. E796
CGGGGCTACCGACACATCATCGTGAAAGCAACCCATTCAGAAACCACCGACCGACACACTGTCCACCAGTGAGCGACAACTGCAGGCGCACACTCGATCAGGCCGGATTGTCGCTCCGAGGCGGGCACGAAGGAGCATCCCTCCCGCCAGAGGCCAACGTGACGGATGTGACAAGACGCCTTCGCCGATCGTTCGCGGCCTCAGCGGAAGATGTTGACGCTACAGCAACCTCACCAGGCTCGGCCGCATCGGCTGAGCGGCTACTCTTCCTTGCCGAACTTCATCATGTCGAGGTTCCAGTAGCCGCGCATGCTGGTGATCAGGCCCGCGTCGTTGACCTTGTAGGTGAACACCCCGCGCACCGTGCTGGTGAACCCGCCCTCGAACTTGCTGTGCAGCACCAGGATATGGGCGATCTCGTCGGGCGAACTCGACGGGAACGTTTCCTCACACGTGATGGTCAGCTGGTTGGCCGCGATGTTGTTGTCGTAGAAGGCCGCGACGCCCTCCTTGCCCTTGACGCCGTCGCCGTCGGGGTTGGTGACGGACTTGCCGATCGGGTCCTCGACGACGACGTCGTCGGCCATCAGCGCGAGCCAGCCCTCCCGGTCGTGGGCTTGCACGCAGCGCCACGAGGATTGCGACGCGGCCAGTGCCGGTGAGGCCTGAGCGGTTTCGGTCATGGTGTTCTCCTGTCTCTAGATTGCGCACGCGGCCCGTGCGCCTTCCTCGGTGGCTTTGCGGATGAGGCCGAGGCCGGTGCAGTCGCCGGCGGCGTGCACCTCGGCGCCCGGCATGGCGGCGACCAGTGTGTCGAACAGGCCGGTGTCGGGCTGGACCGTGCCGGCGATGACGACGCTGTCGGCGGCCAGGTGCCGGGTGGCGCCGCCGGCCGGCGTGAACACCACGGCCTGGGTCGTGATCCTTTCGACGGCCGCGCGGACGTGCACGGTGACGCCGAGCCGGTCAAGGCGATCCATGTGCTCGGTCTTGCGTTTGTTGCCCACCTCGGGCGCGATGTCCTTGCCCGCCTCGAGAATTGACACGAACCGGCCGCGGGCGGCGAGGAACTCGGCGAGTTCGAGAGCGACCAGGTCACCGCCGATGATGGCGATCCGCCGGCCCAACGGCATCCACGCGCGACTTGCCAGCCGGAAGGCGGCGGGGTGCACCAGCCGCTGTCGCCGGCCGGCGAACAGTCGGCCATCGAGCAATTCGCGCAACCCGGGACCGGTGTGCACGTGCGGCAGGTCGGCGCCGGGAATGACCGGCACCGCGACGTGCCCGCCGGTGGCCACCACAACCGCGTCGGGGGCCTGCGCGGCCACCTCGTCGGCCGAAACGCCGCGGCCCAAAAGAACTTTCACCGTGCTGGCCTTGATCTCGTCGCGCAGGTATTGCAGGAAGGGCTGGTTCTCCGGATGCAGGACCGACGCCCACCGCAAGGACCCGCCGAGTTGGCCGCCGCGCTCGAACAGCGTCACGCGGTGGCCGCGCTCGGCGGCCACGCGGGCGGCCTCTAGCCCGGCCGGACCGCCGCCGATCACCACCACGCGCTTGGCGCGGTCGGCGCGCGGCGCGGCCAGCTCCCGCTCCTTGCCGGTGCGGGGATTGACGGCGCAGTCGACCGAGAAGCGTTGTTCCATTGCGTCGATGCAGTTTTCGCACGAGATGCACTTGCGGACCCGGTGTGCTCGGCCGGACCGCAGCTTGCCCGGCAGGTCCGGGTCGGCCAGCAGTGGACGCCCCATCGCGACGAAATCGGCACGCCCGTCGGCCAGGATTCGTTCGGCCCGCACCGGGTCGTGGATGCGGCCCACGGCGATCACCGGCACGTCGACCACCTGCTTGACCGCGGCCGCGGCGCCGACATTGAGCTCGTCGCCGTCGTCGGCGCCGTTGACCATCCCGGTGACGAGCCGGTCGATCACGCCGCCGCTGACGTGGAACGCACTCACGCCGGCGGCGACGAGTGCGGTGGCCAGCCGCGCGGTTTCGTAGATCGGCCGCCCGCCCGCGACCCGCTCGTAGCCGGAGATGCGCAACGTGATCGGCAGCGCGTCGCCGACCTCCGCGCGGATCGCGGCCAGCGCCTCCAGCACCACCCGCGCCCGCCCGCGGGACGAGTCGCCCCGGTAGTCGTCGGTCCGCCGATTGCGTTGCGGGGCAAGAAAAGACCCCAGCAGCATGTAGCCGTGCGCGGCGTGTAGCTCGATGCCGTCGTAGCCGGCCTCGACGGCGCGGCGCGCCGCGGCCTTGAACAGATCGAACACCTCGCAGAGCTGGCGCTTGCTGATCTCGGCCGACGGCCGCCCGGTGAGGTAGGACGGGATCACCGAGGGTCCCAGCGAGGTGACGCCGAAGATCTCCGGGCCGAGCCCGTCGGGCCCGGCGTGCACGATCTGGGGCTGGATCTTGGCGCCGTGTTCGTGCACCGCCTCGACCAGCGCCCGATGCGCCTCGACCGCGTCGTCGGTCGCCAGGTGCAGGCCGCCGGGCGTCTCGGGGTGATGGTGGTCGACCCCGGTGGCGCCCAACGTGATCAGGCCGACCCCGCCCTTGGCGCGCGCGGCGAAGTAGTCGCGAGTGCGCTGTGACGGCAGCCCGTCCGGGGTGCCGTACATCGTCTCCATCGGGGACATGACGACCCGGTTGCGCACCGCCATGGCGCCGATTCGTCCCGGCGCCAAGAGGTGGGGAAAGCTGGTCACCGAGGACCGGTCGGATTACCGGTCGGCGTCGGTGTACCGGATGACGCCGCGAATGTTCTTGCCGTCCAGCATGTCCTGGTAGCCGTCGTTGATCTGCTCGAGCTTGTACTGGCGGGTGATCATGTCGTCCAGGTTGAGCTTGCCGGCCTTGTACATCGACAGCAGCTGCGGGATGTCGTATTGCGGGTTACCGCCGCCGAAGATGGTGCCCTGCAGGTTCTTCTGCATCAGGGTGAGCATCGCCAAGTTCAGGGTCACGTTGGTGTCGAGCAGGCTGCCGATCGCGGTCAGCACGCAGGTGCCGCCCTTTTGGGTGATGTTCAGGTAGGCGTCGACGTCGGCGCCGTGCAGCTCGCCGACCGTCACGACCACCTTGTGGGCCATCAGGCCGTAGGTCACCTCGGCCATGCCCGCCAGCGCGGCGTTGATGTCGGGGTAGACGTGCGTGGCGCCGAACTTCAGGGCCTGATCGCGCTTCCACTCCACCGGGTCGATCGCGAAGATGTAGCGCGCGCCCGCGTTGACGGCGCCCTGCAGCGCCGCCATGCCCACGCCACCGACGCCGACGATGGCGACGTCCTGGCCCGGCCGGATGTCGGCGGTGCGGACCGCCGAACCGTAGCCGGTGGTGACACCGCAGCCGACCAGGGCGGCCACCTCAAACGGGACCGACGGGTCGATCTTCACCACCGAGCTGCGGTGCACGACCATGTACGGCGAGAAGGTGCCCAGCAGCGTCATGGGAAAGACGTTCTGGCCGCGGGCCTGGATGCGGAAGGTGCCGTCGGATACCGCGGCGCCGCCGAGCAGCCCCGCCCCGAGGTCACACAGGTTGCGCAGGCCGGCCTGACACGTCGGGCAGGACCCGCAGGACGGGATGAACGACAGCACGACGTGGTCGCCCGGGGCGATGTCTTCGACGCCGGGACCGACCTCGGTGACGATGCCCGCGCCCTCGTGGCCGCCCAGCACCGGGAAGCCCGCCATCGGGATGCCGCCGGTAACTAGATGGTGATCCGAATGGCACATCCCGGCCGCTTCCATCTGGATCTTGACCTCGTGCGCCTGCGGGTCACCGATCTCGATTTCCTCGATCGACCACGGCTGGTTGAATTCCCAGATCAGCGCGCCTTTTGTTTTCATGAAGGACCTCCATCAGCATGCCCTGACCCGAGTGTCGGTGAAAGGGGCCGGCCGGTGCCGGACGGCAATTTAGAACGTGTTCTCATTCGCAGACCATTATGACCTGCATCACCGGGCTGTCGACAAGGGGGGACCACCAACCGGTCGGGAGATCACCAGATGGGTACCGGTGCTTGTCCGAGGGGGTAGTAGCCGGGAAGCTTCTCGCCGGCCAGGCTGCGCTCGATGCGTTTCTGCATGCCGGCGGACAGATCGCCGGACTCGATCAGGGTCGCGAACATCTTCGCGACGTGACCGAAGTCGAAGAAGTCACGCTGCCACTCGATGAGCTGGTCGCCGTTGAGGCGGAACCAGCTGCCGCCGATCCCGTAGATCTCGTCCTGGGTGCCGTCGGTCTTGTTGACGATCTGCTTCCAGAAGCCGACGATCTCGCCCTGCTTCTCGTCGATGAGCACCTTCTGGTACTCGTAGACCCAGTTCTCCAGGCCCTCCATCTCCAGGCCGAGCGCGATGTCGCGGATCTCGTCGACGCCGACGCACATCACGTCCTCTTTGGGACCGATGTTCCAGCCGTAGGTGGCGTCCTTGGCGTAGAAGTCCGCCAGCGGCTTCCAGTCTCCGGCTTTTTCGCAGTCCCGGTTGGCCTGCAGCCACCGGTCGACCCATGCCTCGAGTTCCGCGCGTGAGTGTGACGGCTCCGACGTCATTGTCAGTCTTCTTTCTCTTTGATGAATAGTGCTTGCGTTGGGCACATAGCGACCGCGCGCTCGACTTCGGCGCGGGCGTCTTCGGGCGGTTCCGGGTCGAGGATCTCGACCTTGCCCCGCTTGGGCACCCGGAAGTAGTCCGGCGCCTCCAATTCACACATGGCGTGGCCCTGACACAAATCCAGATCCGCTTCGATCCTGAATCCGCCCATGGGACTGACTCCTTACGCGCTGCGCTTGCGGTAGCGGGCCTTGGCCGGCCGGGCGAGCTGGACGACCATCTTGGAGTGGTCGTTGTGGTAGCTGTCGGCGGGCTGCGCCATTTCGAACTCGTACTCGCGCAACAGGACCGAGAAGATTGCCTTGATCTGCATCTGGGCGAACGCGGCGCCAACGCAGCGGTGTCGGCCCGCGCCGAACGGAATCCAGGTCCAGCGATTGACGATGTCGGCCTGCTCGGGCTTGTTGTAGCGGTCGGGTTTGAAGGCGTCCGGCTCGGGAAAGTCCTCGGGAATCCGGTTCGAGATCGCCGGGGAGGCCGCGACGTAGTCACCGTCGTGAATCGGGAAGCCTTCGACCTCGAACTCGCCCTTGGCGACCCGCATCAGGATGATCAGCGGCGGATGCAGTCGCAGGGTTTCCTTGACCACGTTGTCCAGCTTCGGAATCGAGCGCAGCGCATGGAAACTCACCTCCTGACCGTCGGCGTACAGCTCGTCGAGCTCGGCCAGCACCTCGGCGTACACCTCGGGATGGCGGATCAGCTCGATCAGGGTCCACGCGGAGGTTCCCGAGCTGGTGTGGTGCCCGGCGAACATCAGCGAGATGAACATCCCGGTGACCTCGTCGGCCGAGAAGCGCAGGTTGCCCTCCTCGTCCTTGATCGAGACCAGCACGTCGAGCATGTCGCGGTCGGCCTTGTCCTTGGGCGGGTTCGCGATTCGCTGATCCATGATTTCCTGCACCAGCGCAACGAGTTTCACGCGTGCCTCGTCACGGAGCCTGAAACTCTCGATCGGCAGGTAGGGGTCGACGTAGCACAGCGGGTCGGTGCCCCGCTCCAGCATGTGGTAGTACTCCGCGAACCGGTGGTCGAGTTGCTCGCGGAACTTCAGCCCGATCAGGCAGGCCGTCGAGGTGTAGATGGTCAGCTCGGCGAAGAAGTCGAGCAGCTCGATCTCGCCTTCGTCGCCCCAGTTCGCGATCATCTTCTTGACTTCGCCCTCGATGGTGGCGGCGTGGCCCTTCATCTGCTCGCCGCGCAGCGCCGAGTTGTGCAGCATCTCCTTGCGCCGCTCCGGGCTGGCGTCGAAGACCACGCCCTTGCCGAAGATCGGCGTCATGAACGGGTACGCCTCGGCCTGGTCCAGATCCTCGTCGGCGGAACGGAAGAAGAATTCGTTGGCCTTGGAGCCGGACAACAGGATGACGTGCTTGCCGGCCAACTGGAACCAGCCGACGTCGCCGCACTCGTCGCGCACGCGTTGCATCAAACCGATCGGGTCGGTGCGGAATTCCTCCAGATGACCGTGCTCTTCTTCGCCACCGGACACCCGCGGCACAATCGCTGTGGTCATGACGGCATCCCCTCTTCGCCGAGTGCGAGCTTCTGGCGATGTTTGTTGTCGGCCAACGGGGCTTCGGGCTGAAGCTCCATGTTCGCGATGAAGCCACCCCGCGGCGTCTCAGCGACGAACGTGATGGCTCGCGCCAGGTCCGCCGCGCGCAAGAAGTAGTCGTGGCGGGCCTGGCCCCACTTGGCCCAATCTTCCAGTGCGGGGCCGATCTTCTCGGCCGGCAGGCTCCAGCCCATCGCTGTCTTCGTCGGGCCGGGGTGCACGATCGAGGCCCGCACGCCGGTGCCCTCGAGCTCCATCTGGAAGTTGGTGACCATCGCCAGCAGCGCGGCCTTGGCCGCACCGTAGGCGCCCATGTGCGGCCGCTGGCGCAGGGCCACGTCGGAGCCGACGAAGATGAGGTCGCCGCGTTGACGTTCGAGCATGCCCGGGAGGACGGCGGCGGCCAGCCGGTTGGCGCCGACGAGGTGGATCTGCAGCTGCGATTCGAACTCGTCGGTGGTGATCTCGGCGAGCTTGCCGAAGTACGTGTCGCCCGCGCCGGTCACCAGCACCTCGATGTCACCGAGCGCATCGACCGACTGTGCCACAAAGGATTTCACCGAGTTGGGGTCGGTGACGTCCAGGTGGAATCCGACCGCCTCGCCGCCCTCGGCGTTGATCTTGCCGACGATGTCGTTGATCTTTTCCACCCGGCGGGCCCCCAGGGCGACGGGGAAGCCGTGCGCCGCGAGTTCGATGGCGGTGGCCTCCCCGATCCCGGAGGATGCGCCGGCAACGATCGTGGGCCGGCGTTCGGGCAACGGGTCAAAGCGGGGCATTCAGCGGACCTCCACGGTGATCGGTAGGTGAGCGAATCCGCGGACGTTGCTGGAGTGGACGCGGACGGCGTTGGCCTCGTCTACCTCATATCCGCGGATCCGCTTGAACAACTCGGTCAGCGCCACCCTGGCCTCCATCCGGGCGAGGTGGGCGCCCAGGCAGAAGG
>NZ_LZKK01000073.1 GCF_001672815.1 Mycobacterium sp. E796
GACGGGCGAGCCCAGCACCGCGCCGACGATGTCGAGTTCCGGGGCGTAATCGCCGCACATCTCCGCGGCCCACGCGCTGGCCAGGCCACCGCCGGAGTAGCCCCACAGCCCGATCGGCGCCGACGGCGACAGCCCGAGCCGTTCCGAGCTCAGCGCGGCTCGGATGCCGTCCAGTACGCGGTAACCGGGCTCGTACGGCGCGCCCCACGAGCCGTGGATGCCCTCGTGATCCGGCACCGACACGGCCCAGCCCTCGGCGACGGCGGCGCTGATCAGCAGGAACTCGAACTGGCTGAGCGACCCGAGGGCCTTCGCCCGGCGCCTGAGCGCGTAGGACGGAAAGCAACGGGACGTCATCGCGTCGATCGCGCACTGGTACGACAACACCGGGCAGGTCTGCCCCGGAGCCAGCCGGGCCGGGACGATCACGGTGGTCGCCGTCGCCTCGGGGTCGCCGTTCATGTTCATGGTGCGGTAGAGCAGCTGGACGGCCTTGACGGGCTGGGGCACCAGACCCAAAAACGCCAGCTCGACGTCGCGCGAGCGCAGCACCGTCCCGGGCGCGGCGTGCTGGTAGCCGGGCGGCGGCTGGTAGAACGGGTCGTCCGAGGGCAGCAGCGGACGCACCTTGCGCTGCAGTTCCTCGTGTTGCGGCCGTCCGATCCACTGAGCGCCATGCGCCCCCGCGAGATTGCCGAGCTCAACCATTCGCAGATCCCTCCTTGGCCATCCGGCATTCTCGCGCATGAACGGACGGTGGCCAAAACGTAATCGCCGCATTGTGAACCAGTTCTCGTGGTCCCCCCAGCTCACCGGGCGAAAGGTGTTCTGCCCAATGTACCGGCGTGTCGCGGCCGGCGGGGCGTTAAACGCCGGGCGGCCGGAATGCGGCGAATTCGTCGGTGACCCGCAGCCGGGAGTCGGTGAAGTGATACAGCGCCGCCGGTCGGCCGCCGCTGCGGCCGGACTGGGCAATGGTGCCCGTCTGGCTGATGACCCCGCGCCGGACCAGCACGCGCTGCAGGTTCGTCGCGTCGACCTGGTAGCCCAGCGCGGCGCCGTAGATGTCGCGCAGCGCGGACAGCGCGAATTCCCTTGGGGCCAAGGCGAATCCGATGTTGGTGTAGGACATCTTGGCGGCCAGCCGGGTCTGGGCGTG
>NZ_LZKK01000074.1 GCF_001672815.1 Mycobacterium sp. E796
CCGTTCACCGCCAATGCCGCCGAGGCCCGCGACATCGCCGAGCTGGCCGCGAAGTCAGATCGCGTCGTCATGGAGGCAATCCAATACCGCTACCATCCGTTGACTTCGCGCGTCGAGCAGATTCTCACGTCAGGCGAGCTGGGCAAGCTCGAGCGGATCGACGTCTCCTTATGCGTATTGCTGCCGAAGCGCTCCAACGCCAACGTCTACGACTACTCCCTCGCCGGTGGCGCGCTGATGGACGCCGGAGTCTACGCGGTTGACATGCTCCGCACTTTCGGCGGTTCGACCCCGGAAGTCGTTTCGGCTCGTGCGAAACTGGGCGGTCCCGAAGTGGACCGGGCTATGACGGCCGAATTGCGGTTCGCCGGCGGGCACACGGGCCGCCTGCACTGCGCGCTGTGGTCGTCGAACCTGTTTTGGGCGAGCGCCAAGGTGGTTGGGGATCGCGGCCGGCTGCGTTACCTCAGTCCGGCTGCTCCGCACTTGTTGCCCCGGCTCACGATCCGCTCGGCCGACGGCAAGCGGGTGGAGCGCTTCCCGCGCCGCACCAGCTATGCGTACCAGCTCGAGGCCTTCGCCGCGGCGGTGCTGCGCGGCGAACCGGTGAAGACGACGCCGGAAGGCGCGATCGAGAACATGTCCGTCATCGATACGATTTACCGCGCCGCCGGTCTCTCGCTCCGCGAACCGGCGTAAACGCCATGAACGCCGCGCCAGTCGACAGTCGAGGGGGT
>NZ_LZKK01000075.1 GCF_001672815.1 Mycobacterium sp. E796
AACTCTCCTACCCCTGACTACTCTATTTTTCCTAAGGCACCAGCCCCCCCGAATCAACCACGCCCACCACCCCGACGAACTCCTCAACCAAGACCCCGACCCACCCGACGAAAACGAACGTTGAGCAAGTGAACCCGCGGTGCCACACTGAACGCGTGCCGCCGCACCGCGACCTCGCTGCGTACAACGATCGCGCGCCCGAGTACGACCACGGGTGGCGGGGCAAGCTGCACCATGAGATCACCGACCGCACCGCCGATCTCGCGGTGGCGGCCATCCCCTCTCCCGGCAGCGTGCTGGACGTGGGATGCGGAACGGGCCATCTGTTGCGCACCCTGGCCCGCCGCTACCCGGATGCCCGGCAACTTTGCGGCATCGACGCCGCACCCCAAATGATCGCGACTGCAAGCGCTTTCGACGACGACACTCGGCTGAGCTTCGCGGTTGGGGTGGCCGAAGACCTCGACTACCCCGACGGCAGTTTCGACCTCGTCGTCAGCACGACATCGTTCGATCACTGGACGGATCAACAGGCCGGGCTCGCCGAATGCGCGCGGGTGCTGCGACCCGGTGGTTACCTGGTGCTCGTCGACCAGTTCTCGCTGTGGCTGCTGCCGACCCTGGCCACCAGCCGGCGTGGCAAGGCCCGCACCCGAGGCCGCGCCACGGCGCTGCTGCTGCGCGCGGGGTTTCGTTCCCCGCAATGGCACCGGCTGTACGCGCTGATCATCAATGGCGTGACGGCGACTAAGCCAGCGTGAAGGGCAGGAAGCTGCCGTCGAGCACGTTCAGGTGCCCGATCGTGCGCCCGGTGACCACGGCCGGGTCCACCAGCGCCAATTCGACCGCCGCGCGCGCGAATTCATCGGCGGGCGCGGTGTCCACGAATTCGCGGGCGTAGTAGGCCAGGCCGGGCGTCAGGATCGGTTTCGACGGCGACAGCGCGTTCACCGCGATGTTGTGGTCGGCCAGGTCGTATGCCGCGCACTGCGTGAGATGCTCGAGTGCCGCCTTGGATCCGCCGTAACCGGGCAGGACGCCGCCGCTGCGGTCGGGATAGGGTCCGTCGCCGGGCATCCGCGACGCGACCGAGGTGATGTTGATGATCGAGCCGCCGCCCGCGTCGAACATGTCCGGACACACCAGCTGCATCAGCTCGTAGGCGGCGAACACCGCGATGTCGAAATGGCGGCGAAACGCCTGCAACGGGGTGCTGACGAACCCCGGCCAGCCGGGCTTGGCGCCGCCGCTCGCGGCCCTGGGCGGTTTCGCGCGCGGTTGCGAGCCGGGGACCGGTGGCCGGCCGGGCGCGGTGAAGGCCGCGTTGTTGACCAGAATCGTGATGGGCCCCAACGCCTCTCGCGCCTCGGCCACCAGCCGTGCGACGTCGTCGCGGTCAGTCAGGTCGGCGCGGATCGCCACGGCGCGCCCGCCGGCCCCCTCGACCTCGGCGACCGTCTCGCCGATGGTGCCGGGCAGCCGGTCGTCCCACACCTGTTCGGTGCGCCCGACGACGGCCACCGCCGAGCCCTCCGCGGCCAGGGCCAGCGCGATCGCCCGGCCCAGCCCGCGGCTGGCGCCGGTGACGATCGCGGCCCGCCCCGCCAGCCGCCCCGTCATCCCGTCACCCCGTGCACGACGATGGCGGTCGTCTGCTCCACCCAGGTGTCGTCCAGCTCCTCCTCCGGCCGCAGCAGCATCCGCAGCATCGTCGCCCCTCCGATCAGCTCGATCAACCGATCCGGGTCCACGTCGGGATGCGCCTCACCCCGGTCGATCGCCTCGCGCAGCCGCACCCGCACCGCCGTGAACACGCCGGCGAAGCGCGACATCACCCGGGCGTTCAGGGCCGGGTCGGCGGTCATGTCGGCCACCAGGCCGGGCAGGGCCGCGCGGACCACCGGCGTGGTGAACACGTCGCGGGTGGCCTCGATCATCATCCGCACGTCGGCGGCGATGTCACCGGCCGGCGCCTGCAGCGCGGTGGGTGCCGTCGGAAACGCCGCCTCGTGCACCAGTTCCGCCTTGCTCGACCACCGGCGATACAGTGCCGATTTGGTGGTTCCGGCGCGCTCGGCGACCGCGGCGAGGCTGAGGTTCGAATAGCCGATCTCCACAAGCAGTTCCGCGGTCGCCGTGAGGATGGCCGAGTCGATGCGCGGGTCCCGGGGCCGCCCGGCGCCCGGGGCCTTGTCAAGGTAAGACGGGTCTGCTTTCATAACGCTACCTACCGTATCGTAATTGCCTCACGGAAGTCTCGAAGAATGGAGGCACCTTAATGTCGAAAACGTCGAACGAACCTGTGCTCGACAAAGTCGACCGACTTCAGCGCTCCAGCCGGGACGTCACAAAGCTGCCCGCCGTGATGTCGCAGTGGCTGTCGACCGTGTTGCCGGGCGGGGTCAAGCCGCAGGTGACGGTCGAAAGCGGCGTGGACGCGACCGGCATGTCGTCGGAAACCATCATCATGACCGCACGCTGGCAACAGGACGGCGAGCCCATCGAGCAGCGACTGGTGGCGCGGGTGGCGCCGGCCGCCGAGGACGTGCAGGTCTTCCCGACGTATCGGCTCGACCACCAATTCGAGGTGATCCGCAAGGTCGGCGAACTCACCGACGTGCCCGTCCCGCGCGTGCGCTGGCTCGAGCCCACCGGCGACGTCCTGGGCACGCCCTTCTTCGTGATGGATTACGTCGAGGGCGAGGTGCCGCCCGACGTCATGCCCTACACGTTCGGCGGCAACTGGTTCGCTGACGCCCCTGCCGAACGCCAGCGCGCACTGCAGGACGACACGGTGGGCGTGCTGGCAAAGTTGCACGCGATCCCCAACGCCGAGAAGACATTTGGGTTCCTCTCCCCGCAAGACGGCGACACGGCGCTGCGCCGGCACTTCAACTGGGTCCGCGAGTGGTACGACTTCGCGGTGCCCGACATCGGCCGATCGCCGCTGCTGGAGCGGACTTTCGCGTGGCTGGAAGACAACTGGCCGGACGAAGCCGCCGCGGCCGAGCCCGTCCTGCTGTGGGGCGACGCGCGGGTGGGCAACGTGCTGTATCGCGACTTCGCGCCGGTCGCGGTGCTGGACTGGGAGATGGTGACGCTGGGACCGCGCGAGCTCGATATCGCGTGGATGATCTACGCGCACATGGTTTTTCAAGAACTCGCAGGCCTCGCGACGCTGCCCGGGTTGCCCGACGTGATGCGCGAGGACGACGTCCGCGCCACCTATCGTCAGCTCACCGGGGTGGAGGTGGGCGACCTGCGCTGGTTCTACGTCTACTCCGGGGTGATGTGGGCCTGCGTGTTCATGCGCACCGGCGCGCGCCGAGTGCACTTCGGCGAGACCGAGAAGCCCGACGATGTCGAATCGCTGTTCTACCACGCCGGATTGATGCGACGTTTAATCGCTGACAGCCTTCTCGGAGAGGATCAGTAATGCTTGGCCCGCTTGACGAGTTCCCGGTACATCAGGTTCCCCAACCGATCGCGTGGGCCGGTTCCTCGGACCGCAACTTCTACGACCGCTCCTACTTCAACGCTCACGACCGCACCGGCGACATCTTCGTGATCAGCGGCATCGGCTACTACCCCAACCTCGGCGTCAAGGACGCGTTCTTCCTCGTCCGGCGCGGGGACACGCAGACGGCGGTGCACCTGTCCGACGCCATCGACCAGGACCGGCTGAACCAGAACGTCAACGGCTACCGCATCGAGGTCAGCGAACCGCTGCGCAAGCTGCGTTTGGTCCTCGACGAAACCGAGGGCATCGCAGCCGATCTCACGTGGCAGGGCCTGTTCGACGTCGTGCAGGAACAGCCGCACTTGATGCGGTCCGGCAACCGGGTGACGCTGGACGCGCAGCGCTTCGCCCAGCTCGGTTCCTGGAGCGGCCGCATCGCCATCGACGGCGAGGAGATCGCCGTCGACCCCGCGACCTGGCTGGGCAGCCGCGACCGGTCCTGGGGCATCCGGCCCATCGGCGAGCCCGAGCCCGCAGGCCGGCCCGCCGACCCGCCGTTCGAGGGCATGTGGTGGCTCTACGTGCCGATGGCGTTCGACGAGTTTGCGATCGTGCTGATCATCCAGGAGGAGCCCAACGGGTTCCGATCGCTCAACGACTGCACCCGGGTGTGGCGCGACGGGCGCGTCGAGCAGCTGGGCTGGCCGCGGGTGAATATCCACTACCGCTCGGGCACCCGCATCCCGACCGGGGCCACCATCGACGCGACCGCGCCGGACGGCACCCCGGTGCACTTCGACGTGGAATCCAAGCTGCCCGTGCCGATCCACGTCGGCGGCGGCTACGGCGGCGATTCGGATTGGCTGCACGGCATGTGGAAGGGCGAAAAGTTCGTCGAGCGGTTGACTTACGACATGACCGACCCGGCCATCATCGCGCGGTCCGGCTTCGGCGTCATCGACCACGTGGGCCGCGCGGTCTGCCGCGACGGCGACGACGACCCGGTCGAGGGCTGGGGCCTGTACGAGCACGGCGCACTGGGCCGCCACGACCCGTCGGGCTTCAAGGACTGGTTGACGGTCGCGCCCTAGCCCTTTCGACCCAACTCGTCCACGATCTCCGACAGCGTTTGGAGCCCGATCGGCGACGGCTGATACAGGCACACGGTGTCCGAGACGCCGTCGACGCGATCCCGGATGTGGGCGGCGATCTCCCTGGGCGTCCCGCAGGCGGCGATGGTGTGCAGTACCTCGTCGTCGATGAGCCCGCCCATCTCCTCCCAGCGGCCCTGTTTGGACATCGCGTTGAGCTCGGGCTGCAGGTCTTCCCAGCCGTGCGCGGCCAGCACCGGCCGGTACGCGGGGGTCGACCCGTAGAAGGCCAGCAGCCGCCGGGTGCTCGCGTCGGCCCCCGGCTCAGAGCCGGCCGACACGATGATCTCGGGAACGACGGCGAATTCCTCCGGCCGCCGGCCGGAAGCACGCAGGCCGTCGCGCACCGCGGGCATCGTGTGCTCGTGCAGGAAACGCTTGGAGCCGAACGGCATCACCAGCAGGCCGTCGGCGTGCTCGGCGGTGGCGCGGGTCAGCCGCGGCCCCAGCGCGCCGACGTAGATCGGCGGCGGACCGTATGGATTCGGGCCGGGGCTGAACGTCGGCGTCATCAGGGTGTGCCGGTAGTAGTCGCCGCGAAAGTCCAAGCGCCCGCCGGTGTTCCAGGCCTCGAAGATCGCGCGCAGGGCCGCGATCAACTCGGTCATGCGGGCCACCGGGTGTTCGAACTGCGCGCCGAATCGCTTCTCGATTTGCGGACGAATCTGGGTGCCCAGGCCGAGGAAGAACCGCCCCCCGCTCAGCAGCTGGTGATCGTTGGCCTGGTGCGCCAGGTGGATCGGGTTGCGCGGAAACGCGATGGCCACATTGGTCATCAGGTCCAGGCCGCCCACCGTGGCGGCCAGCGTCAGCGGGGCGAACACGTCGTGCGGACCCTCGAAGGTCGCGACACCGCTGGCCCCGGCGTCGCGCAGCGCCCGCGCGCGCCCGGCCGCGTCCATCGGCCCGTACAAGGCCGTGAAGACTCTCATCTGCCCACCTTGACCGCGTACTTAGACCGGCAATGGAAATTTATCCTACGAAATCGTCAAAATGCTGTTGACTAGACGGCGTGACAATGCCGCCACCGGTCGTCGACGTCGTCGTGGTCGGTGCCGGATTTGCCGGGCTGTCCGCCGCGCGCGAGCTGACGCGGCAGGGCCACGACGTTCTCGTCTTCGAGGGACGGGAACGGGTCGGCGGCCGCTCGTACACCGGCAGCGTCGCCGGGCTGCCCGCCGATCTGGGCGGCACTTTCGTCGGCCCGACCCAAACCGCCGTCCTGGCGCTGGCGGCCGAGCTCGAGGTGCCGACCACTCCCACCCACCACGACGGCAAGAACGTGATCCACTGGCGCGGCTGGGCCCGCCCCTACCGCGGCACCATCCCACGCGTGTCGCTGACGGGACTGCTCGACATCGGTCGGCTGCGTTGGCAATTCGAGCGGATCGCGCGCAGCGTCCCGGTGGCGGCGCCGTGGGACGCCCGCCGCGCCCGCGAACTGGACGGCATGTCGCTGGGCGGATGGTTGCGCTCGGTGCGCGCGTCTGAGTCCTCCCACGACCTGATGGCCATCGTGGCCCGGGTGACGTGGGGGTGCGAACCCGACGAGGTGTCGATGCTGCACGCCGCCCGCTACGTGCACGCGGCCGGTGGGCTGGACCCGCTGCTCGAC
This sequence comes from Mycobacterium sp. E796, assembly GCF_001672815.1. Taxonomy (GTDB): domain Bacteria; phylum Actinomycetota; class Actinomycetes; order Mycobacteriales; family Mycobacteriaceae; genus Mycobacterium. Next base: position 6,227 of record NZ_LZKK01000075.1, read on the forward strand.
GTCGAAAACGGTGCCCAGCAGGATCGTTTCCCGGGCGGCACCCAGCAGATCGCCGAGGCCGCGGCCGCCGAACTCGGCGCGCGCGTCGTGCTGGGCGCGCCGGTGCGGCGCATCGAGCGGCACGGGGCGGGCGTCACCGTCACGACCGACGCCGGCTCGGCCGAGGCCGGGTTCGTCATCGTCGCGGTCCCGCCGGCCCACCGCGCGGCGATCGAGTTCGCTCCCCCGCTGCCCGCCGAATACGAACAACTCGCCGCCAATTGGCCGCAGGGCCGGCTCAGCAAGGCGTACGCGGCCTACGAGACGCCGTTCTGGCGCGCCGACGGGTTTTCCGGGCAGGCGCTATCCGACCAGGGCCCGGTGTTCATCACCTTCGACGTCAGCCCGCACCCCGACGGCCCGGGCGTCCTGATGGGCTTCGTCGATGCCCGCGCGTTCGACTCGCTGCCCACCGAGCAGCGCCGCCGCGACACGTTGCGTTGTTTCGCATCGCTGTTCGGCGACGAAGCGCTCAAGCCCCTCGACTACGTCGATCAGCGTTGGGGCGCAGAGGATTTCGCTCCGGGTGGCCCGACCGCGGCGGTGCCGCCGGGCTCGTGGACGCGATTCGGGCCGTGGTTGCGCGCGCCGGTCGGGCCGATTCACTGGGCCGGCACCGAGACGGCGGACGAGTGGACCGGATTCCTCGACGGCGCCGTCCGGTCCGGGCAGCGGGCGGCCGCCGAGATCGCCGCCCTGCTATGAGCTGATCCGGCGCACCCGCGCGTCGTGGGTCACCGATTCCACCAGGCCCCGCAGGTGGCGGTTCACCTCGCGCGGCTGTTCGAGCATCGAGCAGTGGCCACCGGGCAGCTCGACCAGGCCGACGACGTTGGGCGCGGTTCGAGCGATCCTGCGGGACTGGCCGATTGGTGTCAGGCGGTCGCGCTCGCTGCCGATCACCAGGGTCGGCACCGTCAGCCCGTCCA
>NZ_LZKK01000076.1 GCF_001672815.1 Mycobacterium sp. E796
GCCTGCCGCGCCGCAGCCGTTCTGCCGTTAGTGTCGGCGGTATGAGGATGCGGCTGCGCGTGCGCCGCGGGACCGTCCGTGCGGCAGCGTGGCTGACGACGGTATGCCTGATCGCCGCGTGCAGCAACTCCGATCCGCTGGGGACGCAGATACGCAGCCCGAAATCCATCGTGGTCGGCTCCGGCGACTTTCCGGAGTCGGAGATCGTTGCCGAGATCTACGCGGAAGCGTTGGAGGCCAACGGGTTCGAGATCGGGCGGCGGATGGGGATCGGTAGCAGGGAGACGTATGTTCCTGCGCTGAAGGATCATTCCATCGACTTGGTGCCCGAATACATCGGCAACCTGCTGTTGTACTTCGCGCCCGACTCCACCGCGACCATGCTGGACAACGTCGAGCTGGAGCTGTACAAGAAGCTGCCCGGTGACCTGTCCGTCCTGACGCCGTCGCCGGCCTCGGACACCGACACGGTCACGGTCACCAGCGGTGCGGCCGGCAACTGGAACCTGAAGACGATCGGCGATCTGGCGGCGCATTCGCCGGACGTGCGTTTCGGGGCGCCCTCGGCGTTCGAGACGCGCCCGTCCGGGCTGCCGGGCCTGCGACAGAAGTACGGACTCAACATCGCCCCGGGCAACTTCGTCGCGATCAACGACGGCGGCGGCGCGGTGACCGTGCG
>NZ_LZKK01000077.1 GCF_001672815.1 Mycobacterium sp. E796
CGATTGACGTTTCGATTTCCGTAACGTAGTTTGTTCCTTCATGGTTACGGAAATAGTAACGCCCCGGGTCGGCGCGCCCGGGCACGCCGGTCCGCGGGTCGACGACGGGGCGCCCGCTGATGGCCGCCCTCGACCTGCTCGGCCGGCGCTGGTCGCTGCGCATCTTGTGGGAGCTTCGGGACGGCCCGCTCGGGGCCCGCTCGTTACGCGACCGCTGCGACGGCATGTCGCCCAGCGTTCTCTACGACCGCCTCGGCGAGCTGACCGAAGCCGGCCTGGTCGTCCAACGGGACGACCAGAGCTACGAGCTGAGCGAGGTGGGCCGCTCCCTTGGCAAGGCCCTGACCCCGCTGGAGCGCTGGGCCGCGCGCTGGGCCGAGACGACGCGCTGAGTCAGGCGTTCACCGGCTCGCGGCTGCGCTCGTGGCGGCGCACCCGCTCCGCCGTGGCGAAGTACCAGGCCAGCGGGAACGAGAAGCTGGTGAAGAAGCTGGCCACGAAGAACAACCACGGGCGCCGCACGCCGCGCCGGTAGCCGTCCACAATTGTAAACACCGGCAGCAGAATGACATTCGCGATGATGTAGTCCTGGCTACCCGAGCCCGCCGCCGGGTTGCCGAACTGCTGCGCCAGGAAGTGCGGGTAGCTGGCCGGCCCCGAGACGATGCTGCCCTCGCCGTGCGCGGCGAGCACGAAGTGGATGTTGAAGTACCAGCCCAGCACGATCGAGGCAATGCCCGCCGCGTAGTACACGAGCTCCAGCGGCGTGAACCACGGTCCGTCGGCGGGTTTGGCGTAGATCTTCGGGTTCGACGCGATAATCCAGCCGATGACGGCGATCCCGAGGATTGCGTGAATGTAGAGCCAGATCATGGGCGAAGTGTCGCTCTAGTCCCGAAGTTTTGTCAATATTGACACACGATGCCTGGGGTACCTTACTGAGCATGGTCAGGCCGGCGCAGACAGCGCGCAGCGAACGCACCCGGGAGGCGCTGGTACAGGCCGCCCTGGTGCGGTTCCTCGCGCAGGGCGTCGAGGAGACGTCGGCCGAGCAGATCGCGGCGGACGCCGGGGTGTCGCTGCGGACGTTCTATCGCCACTTTCGCTCCAAGCACGATCTGCTGTTTGCCGACTACACCGGGTTGAACTGGTTTCGCGCCGCGCTGGACGCGCGTCCCGCCGACGAACCGATCATCGATTCCGTGCAGTCGGCCGTGTTCTCGTTCCCGTATGACGTTGAGGCCGTGACCAAGATTGCCGCGTTGCGGGGCGGCGAAATCGATCCCGGCCGGATCGTCCGCCACATCCAGGAAGTGCAGGCCGACTTCGCCGACGCCATCCAGGAGCAGCTGCACCGGCGTAGCTGCGCCGCGGCCGCCACGCCGGACGCCCGGCTGCGCGCCGCGGTGACCGCGCGCTGCATCGCGGCCGCGGTGTTCGGTGCGATGGAGTTCTGGATGCTCGGCGACGACCGGTCGCTGGGCGAGCTGGCGCGGGTGTCCCACGTCGCGCTCGAGTCGCTGCGGGCCGGCATTACCGACGCCTGGACGTGACCGCGGTTTCGTCACAATTGACAAAACTTCGCGGGCATGCCAGCCTCCATTCCTGGAGGGCAGGGACATGACTGAATACGACGCGATCGTCATCGGCGCGGGACACAACGGGTTGGCCGCGGCGGTGCTGCTGCAGAAGGCCGGGCTGCGAACGGTGTGCCTCGACGCCAAGCTGTATGCCGGTGGGATGGCTTCCACCGTCGAGCTTTTCGACGGCTACCAATTCGAGATCGCCGGCTCGGTGCAGTTTCCGACGGCGTCGGTGGTCGTCGAGGAACTGGGGCTGGACACGCTCGAGACGCTCGACCTGGAGGTGATGTCGGTCGCGGTGCGCGGCGTCGGTGACGACCCGCTGGTCCAGTACAGCGACCCGATCAAGTTATTCACCCACCTCAACGAGGTGCACGGCGCGGATGCTGTCAACGGGATGGCCGGCCTGATGGCGTGGAGCCAGGCGCCCACCCGGGCGCTCGGCCGATTCGAGGCGGGGACCGAGCCCAAGACTTTCGACGAGATGTATGCCTGTGCCACCAACGAATTCGAGCGCTCGGCGATCGACGACATGCTGTTCGGGTCGGTCACCGACGTGCTGGACCGCTACCTGCCGGACCGAGAGAAGCACGGCGCGCTGCGCGGCTCGATGACCGTGCTGGCCGTCAACACGCTGTACCGGGGGCCGTCCACCCCGGGCAGCGCGGCCGCGCTGGCCTTTGGGCTCGGGGTTCCCGACGGGGACACCATGCAGATGAAGAAGCTGCGCGGCGGCATCGGCGCACTCACCGCGCACCTCGCCCAACTGTTGGAGAGCCTGGGCGGCGAGGTGCGGCTGCGCACCAAGGTGACCGAGATCCTGGTCGCCGACGGGCGGGTGACCGGCGTGCGCACCGAGGCGGGTGACACGGTGACGGCGCCGGTCGTCGTCTCGAACCTTGCGCCGGACGTGACGCTCAACGAGATGATCGACCCCGCGGCGCTGCCCGCGGACATCCGCGAGCGGTACGCGGGGATCGACCACCGCGGCAGCTACCTGCAGATGCACTTCGCGCTGGACGAGGCTCCCCAGTTCGCCGCGCCGTACGAGGCGCTCAACGAGCCGGCGATGCAGGCCTCGATCGGCCTCTTCTGCACCCCCGAGGAAGTCCAGCAGCAGTGGGAGGATGCCCGGCGCGGCATCGTGCCGGCCGACCCGACCGTGGTGTTGCAGATCCCCTCGCAGAACGACCCCGACCTGGCGCCCGAGGGCAAGCACGCCGCGTCGGCGTTCGCGCTGTGGTTCCCGATCGAGGGCGGGGCGGACTATGGCCAAACGAAGGTCGAAATGGGTCAGCGCGTCATCGACAAGATCACCCGGCTCGCGCCGAACTTCGAGCGCAGCATCATCCGGCACACCACGTTCACGCCCCGGCACATGGGTGTGATGTTCGGCGCCCCGGGTGGCGACTACTGCCATGGCTTGTTGAGCTCGGACCAGATCGGGCCGAACCGGCCGGGCCCGAGAGGCTTTCGCGGCCAACCGATCCCGATCCAGGGGCTGTACCTCGGCGGTGCCGGGTGCCACGGTGGCCCGGGAATCACGTTCATCCCCGGCTACAACGCCGCCCGCGCGGCGCTGGAGGACTTGGGCCGCTAGAGAGGCGCTGCCGGGGCTGCTAGCACCTCGCCGAGCGTGTAACCATTGCGGAAATCACGCGAGAATCCGCAAGGAATGCACGTTCGGTGACTCGGCTAACCCCGTCCGGCGAGCAGTTCGTCCAGCAGCGCGACAAACTCGTCCGGGCGCGCCGGCGTGAACGCCGGGCTGGGCCAGGTCCCCGGGACGTCCAAGGTGATCAAGGTGGACTTGAACGGCCGTTGCACGTCCAGGGGGAGCCAGCGGCGCAGGTCGGAGCTGCCCCAGATGCGGAAGCGCTGCATGAACATGCCCAAACCCTCGGCCTTGTACCCGTCGATGGCGTCCAGCGCGATAACCTTCGACGTGCCGGAGGGAAAGTGGTAGCGGCGCAACGTGATCGCGGCCCGATCCAGCTGAATAAGCCCATCATCATAGGAGTGGCCGTAACTGGCGTTCATTTCCGAGTGCTTCGCAGCTCATGCCCGCGTGCGGTCAGGCAGTGGCCGTCCTCCAGCCGCCACTGCCACCCGTGCAGGTTGCAGGTCAAGGTGTTGTCCTCGATCACACCGAATTTCGACAGGTCGGCCTTGAGGTGGGGGCATCGACGCTGAATCTCCCAGCCGTCCATGGTGATCGACGCGGAGTCGTCGTGGGTCTCGGCGAACCACCCGTCGGCGTAGGCGATCCGTTCGTCGGTCAGGCACTTGAAGAACGTGTACAGGTATTCGTTGTAGCCGCCCACCCGCCAGGCGGTGAACCGGGTGGACAAGAAGATGGTGTTGACCCAGTCGGGTTCGTGATCGCGCAACACGGTGCGCACCAACTCGGGCGCGATGGCGAAGCCGTAGCGGACCTTCTCGTCCGGAATCCGTTCGCGCACAGTCCTTTTCGGGAAGTCCAGGATCACCGCCTCGGGTCCGATGACCAGCTCGACGGGATAGCCGATGCCGTCGCAGATCTCGTCGCTTTGCAGCATGATCGGCTCGAACAGCGCGCGCAGTTGTTCCAGCAGCGGCTCGCCCGCGGCCGGGGCCCAGCTCGCGCGCTCGGCGGCCAGCACCGGGGCCATCCGCTCGGCATACTCGGCGATGTAGGCCGCTTTGCCGGTGGTGAAGATGGCCTCGACTTGGTCGTCGGGCAACGGGTGGCGAAGCCAATTCAGCGTCGAGCCGGTGAAGTCCGCGGTCGACCCGGGCATCATCAGCAGGCCGCGATCGTGCCCGTGCGTTCGCATCTGCTCGAGGAACACCATCTGGTCGGGAAAGATGTTGGCCGGATCGCCGTGGTCGTCGTTGAGGTGGCGCAACTCGGGGTCCAAGAAGCACGGCGGCCCGGCCGACGGCACGACCCAGGTCGCCCCGACCTGGGCGATGTACTGACGGGCTCGGTCCATGCCGCGCTGCCTCTTCTGGCTGGCGAACGACTCCTTGGCGCGGGCCGGCATGTCGTAGACCATCGGGTACCAGATCGCCCCGGAGTACTGCAGCAGGTGCACGTCGACCTGGCCGAAGTCCGCGGCCAACACGTCCAGATCCACCGGCCGGGCGTCGTTCATGTTGAAAACCGTTGTCTCGCCGTCGGAAATGGCCAGTGCCGAATCGCCGATCGGGCCGTCGGCCGGCGCGCGCAGGGCGATGACCATGATGTCGAGGTCGCCCTTGGGCCCACTGAGCCGGTGCGTGGTCGAGTCCGTGGTCTCGAAAAACCGGTGAAACCCCAGCTTCTGCAGCTCGTTTCGCAGGTCGGGCACGGGGAAGTCGGGCAGCAGCACCACCGCGTCCTTGTTGACGTGCTCGCGGAGATTCTTGGCGTCGAAGTGGTCCTTGTGCAGGTGCGAGACGTACAGGTAGTCGCAGTCGCCAAGTTGATCCCAGTCCAGCCCGCTGTTGTCCGGGAACGGGAACCAGGACGCGAAGTAGGCGGGATTGACCCAGGGGTCACAAAGAATGTTGCCCGCGCGGGTCGCGATCAGGAATCCGGCGTGGCCTACGCTCGTGACCTGCACTGATACCTTCCGGGGGACGTTGGGGGTTGACGGCTTGTCAGCCCCCGAGCTTAGCGCGCACCGCGTCTTCGGGCGGCCTGCGTCGCCTCGCTCCAGCGCTTGCAGCGCCTCACAGCCCGGAGCACTAGGCTGAAGCGCTGTGGAACCGGTATACGGGACTGTCATCCAGCTCGCCCGCCTGGTTTGGCGCATCCAGGGTCTCAAGATCTCGGTCTCGGGCGTCGAGAACTTGCCGAAGACCGGCGGTGCCGTCATCGCGATCAACCACACCGGCTACCTGGACTTCACTTTCGCGGGACTGCCCGCCTACAAACAGGGCCTCGGGCGCAAGGTACGGTTCATGGCCAAGCAGGAGGTCTTCGACAGCAAGATCACCGGGCCGATCATGCGCAGCCTGCGGCACATCCCGGTGGACCGACAGGACGGGGCCGCGTCCTACGAAGCCGCCGTCAGGAATCTCAAAGACGGTGAGCTGGTGGGTGTCTACCCCGAAGCCACGATCAGCCGCAGCTTCGAGATCAAGGAGTTCAAGTCGGGGGCGGCCCGGATGGCGGTCGACGCGGGCGTCCCGATCGTTCCGCACATCGTCTGGGGTGCGCAGCGGATCTGGACCAAGGGGCACCCCAAGAAGCTGTGGCGCCCGAAGGTGCCGATCGTGGTGCTGGTCGGCGAGGCGATCGAGCCGACGCTGGCCGTCGAGGAACTGAAGGGGCTGTTGCATTCCCGCATGCAGCATTTGCTGGAGCGGGCCCAGGAGCAGTACGGGCCCCACCCGGCCGGGGAATTCTGGGTGCCGCGCCGATTGGGAGGCGGCGCTCCATCGTTAGCTGAGGCGGCCCGCATGGACGCCGAGGAGGCCGCCGAGAGGGCCGCCCGCCGCGCCCGGGCCGCCGGGTCACCACCGGAGCAGTAATGGCGGAGCCGACCTTTCGCGCGCTCGAGATCCTGGCCCAGCTCGTCGTCCTGACCACCGGCACGCGCATCAGCTACAGCGGCGAGGAGAACATTCCCGACCGCGGCGGGGCCGTCATCGCGATCAACCACACCAGCTACGTCGACTTTCTGCCTGCCGCATTAGCCGTGCATCGCCGCCGCCGTCGGCTTAGATTCATGATCAAAGCCGAGATGCAGCAGGTGAAGGTGGTCAATTTCCTGATCAAGCACACCCGCACCATTCCCGTGGATCGTGGCGCCGGGGCGGACGCCTACGCGGTGGCCGTGCGGCGGCTGCGCGAGGGCGAACTGGTCGGTGTCTACCCGGAGGCCACGATCAGCCGCAGCTTCGAGCTCAAGGAGTTCAAGACGGGCGCGGCCCGGATGGCCGCCGAAGCCGACGTCCCGATCGTCCCGGTGATCGTCTGGGGTGCGCATCGCATCTGGACCAAGGACCATCCTCGGAACGTCGGTCGCAAGAAGCTGCCGATCAGCGTGCAGGTGGGGGCGCCCTTGCGGGCCGCCGGAGACATCGAGTCCACCAATGCCGCGCTGCGCGAATCGATGACGACGCTGCTGCACCGGGCGCAGCAGCATTATCCGCACCCCGCCGGCGCCTACTGGGTGCCGCGCCGGCTCGGCGGCGGCGCGCCGACTTTGGCCGAGGCGGCGCAGATAGAGGCCGACGAGGCGGCGGCACGGTCGGCCAGGAGGGCCGCCCACGGTGCCCCGCATCAGCCGCGTTAGGGGGAAGGAGAGGAACATGGCAGAGCCGTTTTTCCGCTTCGCGGAGTTCGTTGTTCCCGCGTTCGCTGCGATGAACGGAACCAAGCTCAATTACGAAGGCTTGGAAAACATTCCCGCGCGCGGTGGCGCCTTGATCGCGCTCAACCACACCAGCTACCTGGACTGGATGCCCGCGTCGATCGCCGCCCACGAACGCAAGCGAAGGCTGCGCTTCATGATCAAAGCCGAGATGGCGGACGTGAAGGCCGTCAACTTCGTGATCAAGCACTGCCAGCTCATTCCGGTGGACCGCCGGAACGGGGAGGAAGCGTACGCGGTGGCCGTGCGGAAGCTGCGCGAAGGCGAACTCGTCGGGCTCCATCCCGAGGCCACCATCAGCCGCAGCTACGAACTCCGGGAGTTCAAGTCGGGAGCGGCCCGCATGGCGCTGGAGGCTCGGGTGCCGATCATCCCCATGATCGTCTGGGGCGCCCATCGGATTTGGCCCAAGGATCATCCAAAAAAGGTGTTCCGCAACAAGGTTCCGATCACCGTGGCCGCCGGGCGGCCGCTGGCACCGGAGGGCAACGTCGAGCAGCTCATCGCCGCGGTGCGCCAGACGATGAACGCGATGCTCTACCGGGTCCAGGAGGAGTACCCACACCCCGAGGGCGAGTTTTGGGTCCCGCGCCGGCTGGGCGGTTCCGCGCCAAACCAGGACGATTCCCGGGCGATCCGGTTGGCCGAATTGCAGGAGCGGATCCGCCGGTCCGGGACCGACGGCGTGACGCGACCGGGGCAGACCCAAAGCGGAATCCATTGAGAGAAGGCGGATCCTCTCGATGACCTTGCCGGCGCTGATCGCCTGCGACGTCGACGGCACGTTGTTCGACGAAAACGAGACGATCTCCCCGCGCACCCGTGACGCCGTGCGCGCCGCCGTCGCCGCCGGGGCGCAGTTCGTCGTGGCGACCGGCCGGCCGCCACGCTGGATACGGCCCGTGGTGGAGGCGCTCGGTTTCGCGCCAATCGCGGTGTGCGCCAACGGTGCCGTTCTGTACGATCCCGCGAACGACCGCGTGCTGTCGTCGCGAACGCTGGCCGTGGACACGCTGGCCGAGTTGGCGGAGCTCGCGACGCGCGTCATCCCGGGCGCGGGGCTGGCCGTCGAGCGGATCGGCGAACGCGCCCATGACACGGCGACGCCTCAGTTCATCAGCTCGCCGGGCTACGAGCACGCGTGGCTGAATCCGGACAACACCGAGGTGTCGATCGCCGATCTGCTGAGCGCCCCGGCGATCAAGCTGCTGATCCGCAAAGCCGGTGCCCGCAGTTCGGACATGGCCGCCGAACTTGCCAAACATGTTGGCATCGAGGGTGATATCACCTACTCGACGAACAACGGCCTGGTCGAGATCGTGCCGCTGGGGATCAGCAAGGCCAGCGGTGTGGAAGAGGTCGCCAAGCCGCAGGGGATCACCAGCGACGAGGTGGTGGCGTTCGGCGACATGCCCAACGACATCCCGATGCTGCTGTGGGCGGGCCACGGTGTGGCGATGGGTAACGCGCATCCCGACGTGCTGGCCGCCGCCGACGAGGTCACCGCGCCCAACAGCGACGACGGGGTGGGACGCGTACTGGAACGCTGGTGGCTCTAGCTCATTAACCCGTGAGTGCGATTTGCGCCGCGAGTTGTTGGGGCAGGTAGTTGACCATCAGCGGGACCAGTCCCATGAACGGCGTGCCGAAGATGGTGACGAGTAGGGGCACACCGCCCGGGAACCCGCTGAAATCTACCGTGGCCGTAATGGGATGGGGCGGAACGAGAATGCCGTCGAAGGGCAGGTGCAAAGTGATCGGCAGGGTCGTGCTGACGGGGCCAATGATCGGCACTGTGACGCTTATCGGCACGGGGATCGTCATGTCGACGATGGTTTCGCCGTTCAGGAAGCCGTTGGCTACCACGGCCGGAGCATTTACCAGCGCACTGAGGGCTCCCACGGGGTTGCCGGCCAGCAGGGCCGTCTGAACCGCCGTGGCGCTGGTCGCCAGCCCCGTGAGCCCGGCGAGCGGCGCACCCGCGGCCGCGTAGGTGATCACCAGCGGCAACCCGAAGAAGGCGCTGAGCGAACCGGTCGTCGGGGCCGATAGCGGTAACGTAGCCGTCGCCGAAATGCTGGGAATCGTAAGCACATTGAGCACGTTGGTCAGGTTCTGCGACATCTGCCTGGGGATGGAGGGAGGCATCAGGTTGGTGAAGTACTGCGCCTCCTGCCCGGGAATGTTCGCGAGCGCGAACAGATTTCCAAGCGGACCGAGCAGCGTGGGGGTCACCGTCGCAGTCACGGTGGGTGGGAATGGGGGAATCGGACCGATGGTGATCAGCGGGGTGCCCGGGTCGGCTCCCGTAACGAGGAGATTGGCGAAGGCCTGCGCCACGTCCTGCACCGCGCCGAAGTAATCGCCCGCCAGGACGGCCCGCAGGGCCACCTGGAGCTGCGCGCCAAAGGCGGGCAGGCCGGTGATAATGCCTGTCGTTGCGGCGTAGAGGTTGGTGAAGAACTCCTGGGCGAAGCCGATCTGGGTGGTGACGAACCCCTGCAGGGCCGTGACCGGGTTGAACGCCAGAAGTTGCTGGATGGCGGCCTGGATGGTCGCCGGCAGGTTCGCCAGCACGGTCGGGAAGTTCTGGACGGTGTAGGTGAGTGCCGTCGCGGCCTGCTGCCAGTAACCCATCTGGTTGGCGATGACCTGGCGCAGGAAGGGGAAGGGGTCGGCCGCCCAAGCGCCGAAGAGCGACTGCAGGTTCGCCGAAGTCGTGGCTATCAGCTGCCCGTACGCGCCGCCCGGGACGAGGGCGGCGGCCGCGCCGCCGAACGCCTGGGCGGGCGCGTTCACCGTGCTCAGCAGGCCCTGCTCGACGTTGGCGATCTCGGTGCCGAGGTACGCCGCCGCACTACCGTTCAAGAGGCTCACGAACTCGTCGTGAAAAGCCGCCGCCTGCGCCGCGGCGGCGTGGAATTCGCGGCCATAGGTGCCGAACACCTGCGAGATTGCCGCGGACACCTCGTCGGCGGCTGCGGCCGCGATCCCGGTGGTGGGGGCCACCGCTGCCGCGGTCGCCTCGGTCAGGTTGGAGCGGATACCCGCCAGGTCGTCGGCCGCGGCCGTCACCAGCTCCGGTTTTGTGATCACGAACGTCATCGCCGTCTCCCCTCGACTCGGTATCAACCGGGTGATTGCCAGGCAAAGCCGAGCCTAGTGTGACGGAGCCCACATCCGGCCCGGAATGGCGGCCAAAGTGTCGTCAGGTGGCGGTGGGGTGCGCCGGTAGCGAGAAGTGTTCGGATGGCACCTCGGGACCGCTCGGCGATTGCAGCGGCGTCGTGATGCCGTCGACGACCTCGGTGACGCTTCCGGTGAGCCGCTCGTAGTTCAGGACCCCGTGCTGGAAATTCTGCGTAATGCGCAGCGGCTCTTGGATTTCCGCGCTGGTGGGCAACCCGAGCGGACCGCGCTCGTAGCTGAGCGAGGCCCAGGCGTCATAGATGGCGCCGGTAACCGGCTGCGCGCCGGTCTCGGGCGACCAGTACATCGCGCCCTTGGCGAAGGTCGCGAAGCGGGCGCCCCCTTCGGCGTTGTCTTCCGGCGAGGTGGGTGCGCCGAGGACGCTGTTCATGCCGCCGAGCGCGAGCCAGTGCTCGTAGATGGCGCCGCCCTGCAGCGCCTTGATCAACTCCTCCGGAGGATCATTGAAATGCGAAGCGATATCGCGGATTTCGTCCATCAGCGCGTAGGCGGCGTTGCCGGGACAGTCGGTGTTGCCGACGTCGCGGTGGGTGAAGATGGTCGGCAGGTTCGCGATGGCGCCGGCCGGGAAGGTGGTGTAGTGGCTACCGGCCGACTCCAGGGCCACCGTGCCCTTGGGGTCGACGCCGTCCATGCCCAGCCGCCAGCCGAGCAACCGGCCCACGGTGCGCAGCTGGATGGGCGTCGGCGGCACGTCATCGAAGTTGCCGATCATCGCCACACCCCAGGTGTTGCGGTTGAAGCCGCCGGTGTGGAAGGCCTCCACGGCCTTGGTCAGGCCCCCGGCGCTGCCCTCGAACACCTGACCGTACTTGTCGACCAGCGCGTTGTAGGCGATGTCGCACCAGCCCAGGGTCTTGCTGTGGTAGGTGTAAATCGCCTTGACGATCCCGGCCGATTCCAGCGGGGAGTAGTCATTGCTGCCCGCGGTGTGATGGATGACGGCGGCCCGGATCCCATTGTCGTACTGGGGACTACCGCATCGCAGCGACTCGTCGGCGCCCCACTCCGCCCGGCTGATGATGGCGGGCGGCTGGCCGGGCATCATGACCCCCGCCGGCGGCGTCCACTGGGTTCTGGCCGGCGCTTGCGGCGGGGAGATGAGGATCGCCGAGATGTTCTCCGCGTAGGGCTGTTCTCTGGAAGCCGGCTTGTATCCGAGGCCCGCGTCGTTGGCCGGGGCCGGGGGCGGTTGGGTCGTCGGCGCATCGATCGGTCGCGTGACCGCGATCTGGACCGTCTTCGTGGTGCCGACGAACACCGGATCGGTGCTGCGCGGGCCCTCGGTGGCTCCGGCGCTCGCGGGCCCGGCGTCGGGGGCGGCCGTCTCATATTCGGTCTGGTACCAGGGGCCCCAGGAGCCGTCGGAACGCTTGGCGCGCACCCGGGTGGATGTGCCGGCGAGGTCGCCGGTGAGGGCCACCAAGGAAAACGGGGTGTCCTGGCTGAGCTCGCGAACCGTAACCCCGCCCCCGAGCCCGATTAGCGGCTGCTCGGCCAGCTGTGTCTCGGGCGGCCGCGGGGGTTTCGGGGTTCCCCGGTCGCGCGTCGCGTCGCCAACCCAGCTGACGATGACGACCGTCGCCGCGATGGCGGTAAGCAACATCGTCGGCGCGCGACTCCGGGACACCAGCTGATGTTACTTGTGTTTCTGGTGTTATTTATGAGGCGACACGATCTGTGACTCGAAAAGACCACGAAAACATGTTCGACGGCACCGCAGAGGGCGGGCTCTGCGGTGCCGTCAGGGGGCAGGTTCCTCGCGGTCCTAGTGGGGCAGGACCGGCGCGGCGGCGCCGGTCAGAGCGCCGGTGGCACCGGTCGCGGCGGCCGCGGACAGCGCGACAACCTGGTCCGCCAGGTCCGACAACGCCCGCGCGGTCGCCAACTCC
>NZ_LZKK01000078.1 GCF_001672815.1 Mycobacterium sp. E796
GCTGTTCACCACCGCGTCCGGGGCATGCAGGCGTCCGTACCACAGCTTGGCGCGGTCGTCGTCGTCATCGGCGCGGCGCACCTCAACGGCGCGTTGCCGCAGCACCGTCTCCACGACCTGGGCGTCGCGGTCGACCTCGTCGGCAGTGCCGTCGACGTCGATCAGCACGATGGCGTCGGCGTCGGTGGGGTAACCGGTGTCGGTGAATTGCTGCAGCCCGGAGATGCCGGCGCGGTCGAGCCATTCGACCGCGGCGGGTACGGTCCCGGTTTGAATGATCTCGGCGATGGTTTCGGCAGCTTCCCGGGCTGTGTTGAAACTGCCCATCAGGCTGCGGGTGACCGGCGGGATGGGCCGCAGCGCCACGGTGGCCTCGGTCAAGATCGCCAGAGTGCCTTCTGAGCCGATGAGCACTCCCAGCAGATCAGGGCCGTCGTCGTCGGCGCTGAAATGAACAATCGAACCGTCGGCGAGCACAGCCTCCACGGACAGTACATGGTTGTAGGTGACGCCGTATTTGAGAGCGTGTGGGCCGCCGGCGTTTTCGATGATGTTGCCACCGATGGTTGCCAAGTGCGCCGATACCGGGTCTGGCGAGAACACCAATTTATGGGGAGCTAACCGCTCTTGCAGATCGGAATTGATGACACCCGGCTGGACCCGGGCGGTGCGGGCATGCGGATCGATGTCGAGAATCCGGTTCATCCCGGTCAGATCTATCACCACCCGGTCCGAACCGGCCATGACTCCGGCGCTGCAGTTCGACGCGCCACCGCGCGTGACCAGCGAGACATCATGTGTTGCAGCGACTTTGACAATTGCGACGACGTCGTCGCGGCTGTATGGTCGCAACACCAGGCCGGGTTGTTGACCGAAACCCCAGTAATCCTTCCCATTTTCGGCCAAAGTGGTGGCGTCGTTGGCCACCGCGTGGGGGCCACCGAGTACCTCGGCGAACGCCGAAACGATCGTGTCATCCATCGAATTTCTCCTAGCTGCCGAATCCGCCCGGGACGGGGGTGGTTCGCGCATTGATCAGGGTGGGACGGTCGCGGTCGGCGATGCCGGCTTTGACCAACTCGTACACTTCGTCGGTACTGTGTGCTTCGTGAGCGTCGACGCCGTAACTGGCCGCGGTGCCGACGACGTCGAGGCCAGGGATGTCGAGCCCGGGAACGTTGGGGGTCTTCTCCCAGACGCCGAATTCTTTGACCACGCCGTACTCGGCGTTGGACGCCACGACCACGGTGACCGGGATGTTGTATCGCGCCGCGCTCCACAGCGCGGTGATGGCGTAGTGCATTGAGCCGTCACCCATTAACGCCACGACTGGCCGACCTGGTGCCGCGATCTGCGCGCCGACCGATGCGGGCAGGCCCCAACCGAGCCCACCGCCGGCGGCGGACAGATGTGACATCGGTTCGCCCGGACGGATGCTTTCAGTCATGGGGATCTCGTTGCTGCCGGCCTCGCTGACCCACAGCGTGTTGGCGGGGGCGGCGTGAGCGACGGCCGTCCACAGATCCTCGGGCTTGAGCGGCACCTGCGCTGACACCCGTTCGGGGGCAGCGGCGCGCGGCGCGGGGGCCGAGCGTTGGGTCGGTTTCACCGTCGCCGCGAGCACCTGGGCCGCGGTGCGGACATCGGCGACGATCGCATCTCCGACGGGGGCGCGGGCGGCTTCGTCGGCATCGTTGGTGATCTGGATCAGGCTTGCACCTTCGGGCAGATAGGGCCCGGGCACCAATGGGTAGTAGCGGAACACCGCCGTCCCGATCGTCAGGATCAGGTCGTGCCCGGCGAGAATCTGTGAGATCCAGCCCGCGCCCGGCGGCAGAGCGCCGTGATAGAGGCGGTGATTCTCCGGAAACCCGCTCCAGCCGGTCAACGGGGCGGTGAATACCGGTGATTCGGTGCGTTCGGCGAGTTCAATCACCGCGGCGTAGGCGTCGTAACGGTCGATATCGCCGCCAACAACGATCACCGGTGATGCTGCGGCGTCCAAACGGGCACCGATCTGCTCGGCCAACTCGGTCGGGAAACCCGTCGCGTGGGTCACGGTCCGGTCGCGCACCACGTTGATATCGGCGAGCTGTTCGTCGGTGAGTTCGATCGGCATGTCGTCCATCGGCAGTGAGACGAAAACCGGCCCCATTGGCGGGGTGGTGGCCAGGTGGATCGCGCGGGCCAGTACGGCCGGGGCCTCGCTCGCGATCGCCGGCTCGGCCGCCCATTTCACGAAAGGCTTTGGTGTGGTTGTGGGTTCGTGATTAGTCAGTAGACAGTACTGGTTTTGCATGTTGCGGCGTTGGTTTCCCGCGGTGATGATCAGCGGCGTCTTGTTGACGTAGGCGTTGTAGATCTGGCCCTGCGCATTACCCATGCCGGGCGCGGTGTGCAGATTGACTACGGCGGGACGGCGGGTGACCTGGGCGTATGCGTCGGCCATCCCGACCGGGATCATTTCCTGCAACCCGAGGAAGTATCGGAAGTCGTCGGGAAAGTCTTGCAGCAGAGCCAGTTCCGAAGAGCCGGGGTTGCCGAACCAGGTGGTCAGATTGTGTGAGCGGAAGAGGTCAAGGATGGCAGCGCGCACTGTGGTCATTAATCGTCACTACTTTCGCGAGGAGTTGCAGAAGGAGTCAGTCCAGTTCCCCGGGCACGGGGTCAAGCGCCCAAGTCAAGGCGAAGTCGGCTACTTCTTCCCATCCTGGTGCGCCGCAGGTGAAGTGGTCTCGCTCGGGAAATAGCTTGTAGGCGGTGATCGCGGTCGAGTGCTTGGTGTTTTTCGTGTAGTTCTCGTGCTGCACGGCAGGCGGGAGGATGTGGTCGCGTCCGCCGGCGATGAACAACAATGGTGCACGGTCGTCGTTGGCGAAGTTGTAGGTAGTGGCCGCGTTGTGGGTGAAGTTAGCCAATCCGCCCTGGAACAAGATCCGCGCCGGCACGGGAACCGCGTAACGCTCATAGGCGGTCTCGGAAACGGATTCGGTGAGCGTGTTGGTGAATGCGTAGTGGAATTGCGCGGCCGTGATGGGTACCGCGCGGTGCAGGTTGGCGGGATTTCTCAATACCGGGAATGTAGCCCGGATCTCGGAGAACGGCAGCGCGTTGATGCCCCGGACGGCCGCACCGTCAATGGACACGCCGGCTCGCCCGTAACCGGCGTCGAGAAGGAGCTGTACGAAGGTACCCCCGAAAGAGTGACCCATCAGTATCGGCGGTTCGGCGAGTTCGTCGATGAGCTCGGCGAGGTGATCAAAGACCTCTCGCACCCCGAGATCGGCCAGGGGCGTGGGATCCTCACGCAGCGCCGCGACCCCAGCCGGGCCGGGGTCCACACCCGGGTAACCCGGCGTCAGGACGGTGAACCCGCGGGCTCGGTAACGCGCGACCCAGTCCTCCCACGCAAGCGGCGTCATCCACAGGCCGTGGATCAGAACGATGGTCTGCTCGGCGGGGGCACTCATGACACTAGGGTGATCACTCGGTGCCGGCTTGACAATGAACCGCAGCCCAGATTCCCCATCGTGAATCCTGTGCCCGCGCACAAACGCGCGCGGCGCTCTACGATCCCGTGCATGGTGGAGCAGCGACCACTGACAGTCCTGGCCAACCGGGTCCGCCGGCAGTCGGATGCGATCGTCACCAGGGTCCTCATCCGGCTCCGCAGCGAGGTTCCCGACTACCTGCACGGCAGCGGCGACAGCGACGAGACCGTTCGCGAAAACATCGCCAATTACCTCGCCGAGATGCTCGAGTGGATCGACCGGGGCGCTGAACCCGATCACATCAGTTTCGACTCGGCCATCCTTTGGCGTGCCGGCCAGGGGCTAACCCTATCCAGTTTGTTGCACGCCTATCGCTTAGGAGCGGCGACCATCTGGGATGAGCTCGCGCGTCTGGCGGGCACAGATGAAATCGACAAGGAAGCGCTGATCGCGGCGACACCGTCCATCTTCGCGTGGATGAACACCAATTCGCTTCGCGCACACGCGGTTTTCCGCGAAATCGAGATCCGCGACGCGCGGCGCAACGAGCAAGTGCGAGCCGCCCTGCTCGATACGGTGCTCTTCAACGAATCCAGCATCGGAGCAGCGTTCTGGGACGCTGTCGCCGCCCTCGGTCTGCCCCGGAACGGCCAGCTGACGGTGATCGCAGCCACCTCCGCCGCTCCCGTGCTCGTGCAGTCACCCCCCGACATCGAGACACTGATCTCTGCGCACCCCGCTGTCCAAGGTTCGTGGTTTCGCCTCGCATCTCATTCGCAGGTGGGGATCGTGGCCCTTCGACCGAGCCGCGCCGACGCGCTGGACGGCATTGTCGAGAACATCTGCGCCGACGTCCGGATCCTGATCGGCCTCAGCGCTCCCTTCACCGCAATCGCTGACTGCTCGAAGGCCCGCGCGCAGGCACAAGTCGCCGTGTCCGCCTCCACTAACGACCGACCGACCACGCGCTACAACCGCGACGTACTGCCCGTATTGCTCGCCAGCTCACCCGACGCGGCCGAGACTGTCGTGGCAGCCACCTTGGGACCGGTGCTCCAGTTACCGTCCGAGAGAGCCCAACCCCTCATCACGACCGTGCAAAGTTGGTTACGGCTCGGCCAATCGGTAGCGGCCACGGCAGACAAAATGCACTGTCATCGCAACACCGTGAACTACCGACTGCGTCGATTCGCCGAGCTCACCGGAAAGCCATTGAGCGACAACGTCTGGCTAGCCCAAGTCACCCTGGCGCTCGAAGCTATAGGCGCACAACCAACGCCGCCCACGGCCGCTGCGCCGCCGGCTCCTTAAGCCGCTTGGGCCAAGAACGGAAGGTCGCTGGCTCGATCCCAGCCGGGCGCGTCACCGTCCGGCGGCAGGCACGCCAAACAGCTCCTCCAGGCCTTGCTCGCCGATGGCTTTGAATGCATGCGGTTCGACGTTCATGTGATGGCGCACCCGGTTGACGAAGTTGTTGATCTCGCGGTTGAAGCGACGTCGCCCCATCCGCGGGAAATCTGCGTGAGGCCGTCGCTTGCCACCGTGATGTCGGTCATCGTGCTGACGAATCGGATCGCGCCTTCGAGCAGCAGGGTCGATTGCCGACGCTCCGTCTCGGCGGCGCGCTCACGCTCTTGGCGCTTGCTCTCGCGCTCGTGGGCCTTCTTCGACGTCCAATACGTCGCCACAGCGCCCAGCAGACTCGCCGCAGCAGTAATCGCGGGGATGACCCAAATTCGCCTGCCCGCTTATCGGCACCTCCGTTGTCCACACGGTGAGCCGACGATATCGCTCGGGACGCCGCAGATGTCGCCGTTCGGCTCGCGGTTCAGGCGCTTTGCGCGCAATGACCCCGAAATATCGCAGCCTCCAACGGATCCGAACCCGGGAATCCGGCCGCCGGCGCCGGCGGCGGAGCCCACCACCCTTCGTCGGACGAAGCGCACGGTGATGCGGTAATGTCCTGACCGGCCGAACATGGAACTGGCGTTCCGCGTGGGTGCCGCTCGGCGTGCCGACTTCGGCGGTGGCGGCAGGGAGGAGATGGCGAGTGTACCGACTCTTCAAGAAGGCGTGGATCCCGCCACTTCTGGTCGTCGTTGTCGCGCTCGGTTCTTATGTCGTGCTGCGGGTCCGCGCCAGTTTCGGTGCCACCGCACACGCCTCCAGCCACGACGCGAACGCCGACGATACGAAACCTTTCAACCCGAAACACATCACCTACGAGGTCACGTCGCCATCGGGGGGCAGCGTCAGCGCCAACTACCTCGACGAGAACGGGCAACCCCATCTGGTCGAACACGCCCCGCTGCCCTGGTCGTACACGATCGTGACGACCCTGCCGTCGATGTCGGCCAACATCGTCGCCCAAGGTGACAAAGGCATACGCAACATCCGATGTCGCGTTGTCGTCGACGGCCAAGTCCGCGACGACCGCACCATCGACGAATACGAACCCTTCATCTACTGCCTGGTGAAATCCGTATGAGTAACGAGCCCGGCTCTCGCTCCCGCATCGCCCGCATGATCCGCGTCCTGGCGGTGCCGATCATCCTGCTTTGGCTGCTCGTCGCGCTCGGCACCACGCTGTTCACGCCCGCGCTTGGCGACGTCGCGGGCAGGCACTCGGTGCCCATGACCCCGCGGGACGCGACCGCATTCAAAGACATGATGAACATCGGCCACAAGTTCCAGGAGTTCGACACCGACTCCACGGCGATGGTCGTGTTGGAAGGCGACGACAAGCTCGGCGACAGCGCGCACGAGTTCTACAACAAGATCGTCGCCAAGCTCAAGGCCAGCAAGCACGTCCAGTTCCTCCAGGATTTCTGGAGTGACCCGCTGACCGCCGCCGGCTCCCAGAGCCCGGACGGCAAAGCCGCCTACGTGCAGGTCTTCCTCGACGGCGCGCAGGGCACCACACCCGCCCACAAGTCGGTCGCCGAGGTCCGCAAGATCGTCAAAAGCGTCCCGCCGCCGCCGGGGGTCAAGGCCTACGTGGCCGGCAACACCGCGCTCAATACCGACACGCTGATCGCCGCGCACAACAGCATGGAACTGATGACGATGGTCACGATCGGCGTCATCTTCGTGATGCTGCTGGTCATCTATCGCTCGCTGAAGAACGCGATCTTGGCGTTGATCCTGGTCCGCTTCGAGCTCTATGCCGCGGAAGGCATCGTGGCGACCGCCGGGAATCTGGACATCATCGGGCTGACCCCGTACGCCGTCAGCATGGTCACGATGCTGACCATCGCCACGGGAACCGACTATTTCATCTTCCTGTTGGGTCGCTATCACGAAGCCCGATCCCGTGGTGAGGATCGGGAGCAGGCGTACTACAGCGCCTACAACGGCGTGGTGCACGTCATCCTGGGGTCGGGTCTGACGATCGTGGGCGCCTGCTTGTGCCTGACCGCGACCAAGCTTCCGTACTTCCAGACGATGGGCATTCCGTGCGCCATCGCGCTGGTGGTGACGATGTTGGCGGGTCTGACGCTGGCTCCCGCGGTGCTCGTGGTCGGGTCCAGGTTCGGTTTCTTCGATCCGAAACGTCAAGTGTCGGAACGGGGTTGGCGCAAGGTCGGCACGATGGTGACGAGGTGGCCGATACCAATCATTGTCGTGGCGTCCTTTGTCGCGGTGATCGGTTTCGTCAGTCTGACGACCTATGTCCCGACTTACAACGACAGGAAGTTCACCCCGCCGGACATCGCGGCGAACGTCGCGCAGACGGCGGCCGAGCGGCACTTCAGCCCGGCGCGCATGAATCCGGAATTACTGATGGTCGAAGCGGGCCATGATCTGCGCGATCCGGCGGACATGCTGATCATCGACAGGATCGCCAAGAGCGTCTTCCATGAACGCGGCATCGGGCGGGTCCAAACCATCACCCGCCCGCTGGGCGCGCCGATCGAGCACAGTTCGATCCCCTTCGTGATCGCCATGAACAGTTCCAGCACCCTGCAAACCGCGAAATTCATGAACGACAGCATGGCGTCGATGCTCGAGCAGGCCGACGAGATGGGCAGAACGATCAGCGTCATGCAGCACATGTATGGCGTCATGCAGCAGATGACCGCCACGACTCACAGCATGGATGGCCGAACGCACGACCTGGTGAACACCACCAACGAGCTGCGGGACCGCATCGCGGACTTCGACGACTTCTTCAGGCCCATTCGCAGCTATTTCTATTGGGAGAGACACTGTTTCGACGTTCCGATGTGCTGGTCCATGCGCTCCATCTTCGATGCGCTCGACGGCATCGACGATCTTTCCGACAAATTCGCCGGCCTCACAGTCGATTTCGACGCCCTGGACCGGTTGATGCCACAGCTGCTCGCCGACTTCCCCAAGACCATCGAGTCGATGCAAAGAATGCGCGACTTCATGCTGTCCACGCACAGCTCCATGGCGGGCATCCAGGCGCATATGCAAGAGAACGCCGAAGGCTCGACGATGATGGGGAACTACTTCGACGAAGCCAAGAACGACGACAGCTTCTACCTTCCGCCCGAAGTCTTCAAAAACCCCGACTTCAAGCGTGGTTTGAAGATGTTCGTCTCGCCCGACGGTAAGGCGGTCCGGTTCATCATCACCCACCAGGGCGACCCCGCCTCGGTGGACGGGATCCGGCACGTGCAGGGCGTCAAGCAGGCGGTCGCCGACGCGGTCAAGGGCACTCCCTTGGAGTCTGCGAAGGTGTCGCTGGCCGGCACCGCCTCGATGTACAGCGACATGCAGGACGGCGTGAAGATCGACCTGACGATCGCCGGCATCGCGACGCTGATCCTGATCTTCTCGATCATGCTGCTCATCACCCGGAGCTTGGTGGCATCCCTGGTGATCGTCGGTACCGTGCTCGCGTCGCTGGGCACCGCGTGCGGTCTGTCCGTTCTGCTCTGGCAGGACATCCTCGGGGTGGGCCTGCAATGGATCGTGCTACCGCTGACGGTGATCATCCTGCTGGCCGTCGGGTCCGACTACAACCTGCTGCTGGTCTCTCGCCTGAAGGAAGAGATCCCGGCCGGCCTCAACACCGGCATCATCCGGGGCATGGGAGCCTCCGGCCGGGTGGTCACCGCGGCCGGCCTGATCTTCGCGGCGACTATGGCGTCGATGATCGTCAGCGACCTGGTGGTGATCGGGCAGTTCGGCACCGCGATCGGGTTGGGTCTGCTCGTCGACACGTTTATCGTGCGGGCGTTCATGACGCCGGCGATCGCCGCCGCGCTGGGCCGCTGGTTCTGGTGGCCGCTGGACACCTTCGCCATGAGGAAGCGGGAGGCCGCGAAGCCGGAACCGGAGGGTGACACTGCGCCCGTCCCGCAACTGACGGGGGTGTGACGCAATGGAATCGAAGCTTCGCCAGCGCACGGATGGCCGCCTGGACCGGTCCCGGGATCCCGCGATCCTCAACGCAGCTCTTGCCGCACTGACCGAGAACGGGTACGACGCCACGAACATGGACGACATCGCCGCCCGCGCCGGCGTCGGCAAGGCCGCGATCTACCGGCGGTGGTCATCGAAAGCGGCATTGATGACCGACGTCCTCGTCTACTGGCGGCCCGACCTTTGCACCGATGACGTCCCCGACGCCGGCAGCCTGGCCGGCGACATGGACGCGGTCGTGCAGCGCGCGGCACGCAACGACAGCGAATTGATCACCAACGACCTGGTGCTCCGCGTCGCCCTGGAAGCCACCCACGACCCGCAGCTCGCCGAGGCCCTCGGTGACCTGCTGCTGCTAAAGGGCAGGCGCATCATGACGACAATTCTGGCCCGCGCCGCGGCCCGCGGTGAGATCGCCGCCGACCGCGACTGGTCCCCGGTCGCCGACGTGCTCACCGCGATGAGCTTGTTCCGGGTGCTCAACGGCCAAAGCGTCGACGCGGGTTTCTTCCGACAGGTCATCGACACACTCGTTCTTCCCGCGCTGTCCACTTAGAACGCGAGAGCCGTAACAGTTTCGTAATGAGGAAAACGACCGGCCCTGGCTATCCGGCTGATCGGGCGTTGCGCCGGCGGAGATAATCCGTCCAAGACACGACGTCGGGATGCTGCTTTAGCAAGACCCTGCGCTGGCGCTCGGTCATCCCGCCCCAGATCCCGAACTCGACTTTGTTGTCGAGCGCCTCCGCCGCGCACTCCCGCAGCACGGGGCAGTGACGGCAGATAACGGCAGCTTTACGTTGTGCCGCCCCCCGCACGAACATTTCGTCGGGATCTGCTTCTCTGCACAGCGCCTCCATGACCCAGGCGCGATCGTCCGCCTCCACGGCGCGCGCAGTGCCGTTCACGGGCACAAGACTGATTGGCCGCACGGCCGTCGCTGAATCTGGCAATGAGC
>NZ_LZKK01000079.1 GCF_001672815.1 Mycobacterium sp. E796
GCGTCGAGCGCTTCCCGCGGCGCGCCACCTTCGCGTACCAGCTCGAGGCTTTTGCCGCGGCGGTGCTGCGCGGCGAAGGCCTCGAGCTGGTACGCATAGCTGGTGCGGCGCGGGAAGCGCTCCACCCGCTTGCCGTCGGCCGAGCGGATCGTGAGCCGGGGCAACAAGTGCGGAGCAGCCGGACTGAGGTAACGCAGCCGGCCGCGATCGCCAACGATCCTGGCGCTCGCTCGAAAAAGATCCGACGACCACAGCGCGCAGCGGATCCGGCCCGTGAGCCAACTCGTGAAGCGCAACTCGGCCGTCATCGCCCGGTCCAGTTGAGTCCCGCGCAGTTTTGCCTGTGCCGCAACGACTTCCGGGGTCGAACCGCCGAAAGTGCGGAGCATGTCAACCGCGTAGACTCCGGCGTCCATCAGCGCGCCACCGGCGAGGGAGTAGTCGTAGACGTTGGCGTTGGAGCGCTTCGGCAGCAATACGCATAAGGAGACGTCGATCCGCTCGAGCTTGCCCAGCTCGCCTGACGTGAGAATCTGCTCGACGCGCGAAGTCAACGGATGGTAGCGGTATTGGATTGCCTCCATGACGACGCGATCTGACTTCGCGGCCAGCTCGGCGATGTCGCGGGCCTCGGCGGCATTGGCGGTGAACGG
>NZ_LZKK01000080.1 GCF_001672815.1 Mycobacterium sp. E796
CGTTGGCGGCCTCGGCTTCCGCGTAGAGCGCCCCGCCGGCGCTCATGGCCCGAACGAACTGCTGATGAAAGCTCGCCGCCCGTGCGCTCAGCGCCTGATACAGCTCGGCGTGCCCGGAAAACAGGGCGGCGATCGCGACCGAGACCTCATCGGCACCGGCCGCCACCACCCCTGAGGTCGGAGCCGCCGCCACCGCGTTTGCCGCGCTCAGCGCCGAGCGGATGCCCTCCAGATCCGCCGATGCGGCCGCCAGCATCTCCGGGGCCGCTACCACGTACGACATTGCCTTCCCTCCCGCTCGCTTGCCGTCGAGCGAAGGCTGAAAACGCAGCGAATTGCGAACCCGTCCCCCGACGTCTGTTGGAAACGAGTCAAATATGCGGGGGATTGCGTCGAACTAACGTCGGTCGTATCGCGTAGATACAGAGCATGAGGGGTCGTAAATGCAGCGAGGCCCGGGGTCGTAGGACCGCCCACGGCAAAGCGGCAGCCGGTGTTCGTGGGCCCGCGGGGGCTTGCTCCGCCGCCCCGATGACCTCAATGGATTTACGCCGGACCTCGACCCTGGGCGGGTGGCATGGGCGAAACTGATGTGCGCGGGGGCATGCGGTCATGGAACAGGAGTGACCCTGGCGTCAGGGAGTTTATGCCCACAGGAACGGTGACCCTGCTTGTCGCCGATTTCGAGGGCTCCGAGCGACTGTGGGAGTCCCGGCCGGAGCAAATGACGGCCGCGCTCGTGCGGCTGGCCCGCGCGGCCTCCGAGGTCGTCCCCACCCACGACGGCGTGCTCGCGATCGAGCCGGGCGTGGGCGACGGCTTCATGGCCGCTTTCGCCCATGCGACCGACGCGGTCGCGTGTGCTGTCGAATTGCAGCGCGCGCCGTTGGCGCCGATCCGGCTGCGCGTCGGCGTGCACACCGGCGAGGTCCAGTTGGACGACACCGGCGACTACGTCGGCTCGACCCCCGAGCGGGCGACCCGCCTGCGCGAGCTGGCACATGGCGGCCAAATCCTGCTCTCGGGCATCACCCGCGACCTGGTCGTCGACCAATTGCCGGCCGACGCCTGGCTCACCGACCTGGGCACCCATCAGCTCGGCGACCTTCCCCGCCCGGAGCGCGTGGCGCAGCTGTGCCACTCCGACCTGGACGTCGAGTTCCCGCCGCTGCGCACCACCGGCAGCGTCGTTCCCCACGGCCTTCCCGTGCAGCTGACCCGGTTCGTGGGTCGCGTCACCCTGACCAACGACGTGGTCAAGGCGCTGTACGAGAACCGGCTGGTGACCCTCGCCGGCGCCGGCGGCGTCGGCAAGACCCGCCTGGCGGTCCAGGTGGCCGCGCAGGCGGCGGCCGAGTTCGACGGCAACGTGTGGTTCGTCGACCTGACGCCGGTCACCGACCCCGACGTGGTGCCGGTCGCGGCGCTTCGGGCGCTGGGCCTGCCCGACCAGCCGGGTCGCTCGGCGACGGACACCCTGGTGCGGTTCCTCGGTGATCGCCAGGTGCTGCTCGTCCTGGACAACTGCGAGCACCTGATCGACGAGTGCGCCGACCTGACGGTCGCGCTGCTGGGGGCGTGCCCGCAGTTGACGATCCTGACCACCAGCCGTGAGCCGATCGGGGTGGCCGGCGAGGTGACCTGGCGGGTCCCGTCGCTGTCGCTCGCCGACGAGGCGATCGAACTGTTCGTCGACCGTGCGCGCCTGGCCCGGCCCGACTTCGACATCGCCGTCGACGACACCGCCGCGGTGAGCGAGATCTGCGAGCGCCTGGACGGCCTGCCCCTGGGGATCGAGCTGGCGGCGGCGCGGGTGCGGATGATGTCGCTGACCGAGATCCTCGACGGGCTGCGTAACCGATTCCGGCTGGTCACCGGCGTGCGCCCCGGGACGCGGCGCAAACGGACGTTGGGTGAATCGGTCGACTGGTCCCACGAGCTGCTGAGCGAGCCGGAGCGCGTGCTGTTTCGCCGGCTGGCGGTCTTCCGGGCCGGATTCGACCTCGACGCCGCGCGGGTCATCGGCGACGCCGACCCCGCGGAGCAACTCCAGATCCTCGACCGGCTCGCCCAGCTGGTGGACAAGTCCCTCGTGGTGGCGGAAAACGCCGGCGACAGGACCCGCTTCCGGCTGCTCGACACGGTGCGCCACTACGCGATGGCCAAGCTGATTGAATCCGGTGAGGCCGACGAGGTGCACGCGCGGCACCGCGACTACTACGCCGCGCTGGCGGCCCTGCTGGACAGCCCCGCGGACCCCGACCATCAGCGCCGCATCGAACAGGTCGAGATCGAGATCGACAACCTGCGGGCCGCGTTCGCGTGGAGCCGGGACAACGGCGAGATCGAACGGGCGCTGGAGCTGACGTCGTCGCTGCAACCGCTCTGGCAGACGCGGGGCCGCATCCAGGAGGGGCTGGCCTGGTTCGACGCCACGCTGCCCGAGGACAACGCCGGCATCTCGGCCGTGGTGCGCGGGCGCGCCCTCGCCGACAAGGCGGCCCTGGACGCGTCGCGCAGCATCGGCGACAACCTCGAGCAGGCGCAACAGGCCGTGGCGATCGCCCGCGAGATCGACGATCCCGCGCTACTGGCGCGCGCGCTCACCGCCTGCGGCGCGATCGCTTCCTACAGCGCCGACGCGGCCCGCCCGTACCTGGCCGAGGCCATCGGCATCGCCCGTACGCTGGACGACCAGTGGCGGCTGATCCAGATCCTGACCTGGCAGGCCAACGGCGCGTTCTACGCCGGCGATCCGGTCGCCGCGGAGGCGACCTCCCGCGAAGGCTGCGAGCTCGCCGCCTCGATCGGCGACCGGTTCCATGCGCGCTCGTGCCACTGGACCCTGGGCTTGGCGCACATGATGAAGGGCGAGTTGGTCAAGGCCGTCGAGCAGTTCGGCGAGGTGACCGCCGATGCCGACGCGGCGCACGACGTCCTGTTCCGGTGGGGCGCGCGGCTGAGCCTCGGCCTGGTGCTCTCCTTCCAGGGCGAGGTGGAGGCGGCCGCGGCCGCGGCCCGCGCGTCGCTGGAAGCCGCGTCGGATTTGTGGCCGTACAACGAGGGGTTCAGCTATGCGGTGTTGGCCACCGCGGCGCTGGCCGCCGGCGACGTCGCGGCGGCCACCGCGGCCACCGAGGCGGCGCAGCAGCGGGTGACCGTCGAGGGCGAGCTGGGTGCGGCGATCGCCAACCCGATCGTCGAGGTCGCCCTGGCCCGAGGCGATCTGATCGAGGCCGGACGCTGGGCGGACCATCAGGTCGCGTCGTCGGCGGGCTGGCACCTGGCCCGGGCGCTGACCCGGCGCGCGCGCGTCGCGATCGCCAAGGGAGAGCCGGATCAGGCGGAGCGCGACGCCCACAAGGCGCTCGGCTGCGCCGCGGAGTACGGGGCGCACCTCGCCGTCCCCGACATCCTCGAATGCCTCGGCCGGCTGGCCGCCGACGGCCAAAGCCATCGCGACGCGGCGCGGCTGCTGGGTGCCGCGGACACGATCCGGCGGCAGATCGGCGCGGTGCGGTTCCGTATCTACGACGCAGATCACGCGCGCACGGTCGCGGGGGTGCGCGACGCCATGGGCGCGCAGGACTTCGACGCCGCGTGGGCCGAAGGCGCCGGGCTCTCACTCGACGAGGCCGTCGCCTACGCGCGCCGCGGCCGGGGCGAGCGCAAGCGCCCGACCAGCGGTTGGGCGTCCCTCACCCCGACCGAGCGTGACGTCGCGCGGCTGGTCGCCGACGGGCTGGCCAACAACGAGATCGCCGCCCGGCTGTTCATCTCCCGGCGGACGGTGCAGACCCACCTCACGCACGTGTACGCGAAACTGGGCATCACCTCCCGCGTGCAACTCGCCCAGGAAGTGGCCGGCCGCGGCTAAGCACCGCGAACGCACAAATCTACGACCCCCGGTCGCGCGAGATCTACGAGCTTTGACCGACGTTCGCCGCCCCGATGATTCGCATCCTTGAGTCGATTGCTTGAGGACGATCGGGAGGAAAGCGATGTCGTTCGTGATGGTGGACCCCGGGCTGGTGGCGGCCGCGGCAGCGGATGTGGAGAACATCGGATCGGCGCTCAGCGCCGCGCACGCGGCGGCCGCGGGCCCCACGACCGCGGTGCTGGCCGCCGGCGCCGACGAGGTGTCGGCGGCGTTGGCCACGCTGTTTTCCGGCCACGCCCAAGAGTTTCAGGCGCTGGGCGCCGAGGCGGCGCTGTTCCATCAGCAATTCACGCAGACGATGAGCACCAGCGGGGCGATGTTCGCGGCCGCCGAAGCCGCCAACGTGTCGCCGCTGCAGACCCTGTTCGACGGCGTCAACGGGGAGGTGCAGGCGCTGACCGGGCGCCCGCTGATCGGCAACGGCGTCAACGGCGCCCCGGGGACAGGGCAGAACGGGACGGACGGCGGGTGGTTGATCGGCAACGGGGGCGCCGGCGGATCCGGCACCGGCGGCGGCAACAACGGCGGGAACGGCGGAAACGGCGGGAACGCCGGGCTGATCGGCAACGGCGGGGCCGGCGGTGCCGGCGGAACCCCCCTGGCCTCGGGCGGCGCCGGCGGCAACGGCGGCCACGGCGGGTCGGCGGGGCTCTTCGGCTCGGGCGGCGTCGGCGGGGCCGGCGGTAGCTCGGACGCGGGCACCGGCGGGAACGGCGGGGCCGGCGGCAACGCCGGCATGCTGTCCGGCGCGGCCGGGACGGGCGGCGTCGGCGGGCGCAGCGACAGCATCACCCGACCCGGCGGGGACGGGGGCGCCGGCGGCAACGGTGGGCTGTTCTCCAGCGGGGGTGCCGGCGGGCTCGGCGGAACCAGCGTGAGCGGGACCGGCGGCACCGGCGGGGCCGGGTCCGATGCTGGAGGCCGCGGCCGCGTGGGACGGCCTGGCGGACGAGTTGGGTTCGGCGGCAGCGTCTTTCGGGTCGGTGACGTCGGGGTTGGTGGGTGCGGGGTGGCAGGGTCCGGCGGCGGTGGCGATGACGAACGCGGCCGCGCCGTATGTGGGGTGGTTGAGCGCGGCGGCGGCGCGGGCGCAAGGCTCGGCGGGGCAGGCGCGGGCGGCGGCGTCGGCGTTTGAGGCGGTGGTGTCGGCGATGGTGCATCCGGCGGTGGTGGCGGCCAACCGTAGTGAGTTGGTGTCGTTGGTGCGTTCGAATGTGTTGGGGCTCAATGCTCCGGCGATCGCGGCGGCCGAGGCGCAGTACGAGGCGATGTGGGCCGCGGATGTGTCGGCGATGGTGGGTTATCACGGCGGGGCGTCGGCGGTGGCCGCCCAGCTGGCTCGGGCCGCGCTGCCGAACATCAACCTCGGCCTGGGCAACATCGGCAACCTCAACCTCGGCGGCGGCAACGTCGGCAACCAAAACCTGGGCAGTGGCAACAAGGGCGACACCAACCTCGGCAGCGGGAACTCCGGCAACGCCAACGCGGGCAACGGCAATTTCGGCAACCAGAACCTGGGCAGCGGAAACGTCGGCAGCACCAACGTCGGGAGCGGAAACTTCGGCAGCGGAAACGTCGGCAGCGGAAACATCGGCAACAACAACGTTGGCACCGGAAACCTCGGCAGCGGCAACATCGGCAACGGGAACAACGGCGTCGGCAACGACGGCAGCGGCAACCGCGGCCAGGGCAACATGGGCTTCGGGAACCGGGGCAACAACAACGTCGGCGCCGCCAACTCCGGTAACCACGACTTCGGTTTCGGCAACACGGGCAACAACGACATCGGCTTCGGGCTGACGGGTGACAATCAGATCGGTTTCGGCGCACTGAATTCCGGCAGCGGCAACCTCGGCTTCGGGAACTCGGGCACCGGCAACATCGGCTTCTTCAACTCCGGCACCGGAAACGTCGGCTTCTTCAACTCGGGGACCGGCAATTTCGGCTTCGGCAACGGCGGAGACACCAATACCGGCTTCTGGAACGGTGGTTCGGTCAACACCGGCTTCGGCAACGGCGGCGCCCAGAATCTGGGATGGGGCAACGCCGGCCTCGCCAACGTGGGTTACGGGAACGCGGGCGACCTGAACATGGGCTTCGGAAACTCCGGCGCCGTCAACACGGGCAGCGGAAACTCGGGAGCATTTGACACGGGTGACTTCAACTCGGGATCCAATAACACGGGCTGGGCGAACGCCGGGAACACCAACACGGGTGGCTTCAACTCGGGAAGCCTGAACACCGGCTTCGGTAGCGTCGTCACCCAGCTGGGGGTCACAAGTTCGGGCTTCGGCAATGGCACTGGTTCCTCCGGCTTTTTCAACTCGAGCTCCAGCTCGTCGGGTTTCCTTAACACAGGAGTCGCGTTCAACTCCGGTTTCGAGAACGCGGGCGTCTTTGGTGCCGGCATCCAAAACTCGGGCGACTTCAATGCGGGCATCGCGAACTCCGGCTTCGAAAGCGCGGGCATCGCCACGACTGGCGACTTCGACGGGGGCATCGCCGACTCCGGCATCGAGAGCTCGGGCTTCTTCAACAGGCGCGACGCGCAGTCGGGCTTCTTCAACTAAAGGACGGGTGATGAGTTTTTTGGTGTTGCCGCCGGAGATCAATTCGGCGCGGGTGTATCTGGGTGCGGGGCCGGGTCCGATGCTGGAGGCCGCGGCCGCGTGGGACGGCCTGGCGGACGAGTTGGGTTCGGCGGCAGCGTCTTTCGGGTCGGTGACGTCGGGGTTGGTGGGTGCGGGGTGGCAGGGTCCGGCGGCGGTGGCGATGACGAACGCGGCCGCGCCGTATGTGGGGTGGTTGAGCGCGGCGGCGGCGCGGGCGCAAGGCTCGGCGGGGCAGGCGCGGGCGGCGGCGTCGGCGTTTGAGGCGGTGGTGTCGGCGATGGTGCATCCGGCGGTGGTGGCGGCCAACCGTAGTGAGTTGGTGTCGTTGGTGCGTTCGAATGTGTTGGGGCTCAATGCTCCGGCGATCGCGGCCGCCGAGGCGCAGTACGAGGCGATGTGGGCCGCGGATGTGTCGGCGATGGTGGGCTATCACGGCGGGGCGACGGCGGTGGCCGCCCAGCTGGCGCAGGCCGCGCTGCCGAACATCAACCTCGGCCTGGGCAACATCGGCAACCTCAACCTCGGCGCCGGAAACGCCGGGAACGCCAACGTGGGCGCCGGCAACGTCGGCAACACGAACGTGGGCATGGGAAACCTCGGCAGCGGAAACGTAGGCAGCGGCAACGCCGGCAACAACAACTTCGGCAACGGCAACAGCGGCGCCGGCAATCTCGGCAACGGCAACCTCGGCAGCGGAAACGTCGGCAGCGGCAACCGCGGCCAGGCCAACATGGGCTTCGGGAACCGGGGCAACAACAACGTCGGCGCCGCCAACACCGGCAACCACGACTTCGGCTTCGGGAACACCGGAAGCAATGACATCGGCTTCGGGCTGACGGGTGACAACCAGATCGGCTTCGGCGCACTGAACTCCGGCAGCGGCAACCTCGGCTTCGGCAACTCCGGGACGGGAAACGTCGGGTTCTTCAACTCGGGAACCGGGAACATGGGCTTCTTCAACTCGGGCAGCGGCAATTTCGGCTTCGGCAACGCGGGCGACACCAACACCGGGTTCTGGAACTCCGGCATCACAAATACCGGATTCGGCAACGCCGGCGAAGTCAACTTCGGCTTCGGGAACGGCGCGTCCCTTAACTTCGGCGCCGGGAACGCGGGGTCCTCCAACTTCGGCTTCGGAAATTCCGGCGGCGACAACACGGGCAACTTCAACACGGGTCTCGACAACACCGGCGACTTCAACACCGGCATGTTGAACACGGGATGGGCGAACGCGGGGAACACCAACACGGGCGCGTTCAACACCGGCAACCTCAACACCGGCTTCTTCAGCGCGATCACTCCGGCCGGTATCACCAGCTCCGGTTTCGGCAACACCGGCCCGGGGAGTTCAGGCTTCTTCAACGGGGGTTTCGACAACTCCGGCTTCATGAACACCGGCGCGGGCTTCAACTCCGGTTTCCACAACACGGGCGGCGGCGTCGACGCGGGCATCAACAACTCGGGCGTCTTCGCCGTGGGCATCGGCAACGCGGGCGCCGACGTCACCGGCATCGGGCTCGCGGGCCTGCTCTCCTCGGGCATCTCGAACCTGGGCAACTTCAGCTCCGGCGGCTTCAACCACGGCAGCTCCCAGGCCGGCTTCTTCCACTAGGGGCATGTCCGAATGGCGATCTACGACCCCGCACTGCGCGGATCTACGCGTTCTGACCGACGTAGTTCGGTTCACCGCTTCGCATAGTTGGGACCGTGATGTCGGACTTTTCGTTGTTGCCGCCGGAGATCAACTCCGCGCGAATGTATGCCGGCGCCGGTGCCGGCCCGCTGTTCGTGGCGGCGACGGCCTGGGACGGGCTGGCCGCCGACTTGCGGTCATCCGCGTCGTCGTTCGCCTCCGTTGTCTCGGCGCTGACCGGCGGCCCGTGGACCGGCCCGGCAGCGCAGGCCATGGCGGGCTCGGCCGCGCCCTACGTGTCGTGGTTGGCCGGGTCGGCGGTGCAGGCGGAGGCCGCGGCGGCGCAGGCCCGGGCAGCGGCGACGGCGTTCGAGGCGGCGCAGACGGCCACCGTGCATCCGGTCGCCGTCGCGGCGAACCGCGCGCAGCTGATGACGTTGGTGGCCACCAACTTTCTGGGCCAGAACTTCCCGGCGATCGCGGCCACGGAGTTCCACTACATGGAGATGTGGGCCCAGGACTTCGCCGCGATGGCCGGCTACCACGCCGGGGCGATGTCGGTGGCGTCGTCGTTGACGCCGTTCGCGGCTCCGCCGGTTGACCTGGCCGGCATGGCTGCGCAGGGCGGCGGGGCGGCCGATCCCCTTTCGGCCCTGGTGGCCGCGCTGCAATCACTGGTGTCCGGGGCGCCGCTGTCGTCGCTGTCGTCGCTGGCCCAGGTCGCGACCTTGCCCGTCAGCATGCTGATGTCGCCGATCATGTCGCTCGCGCAGGGGGCGAACGCCGGCACGGCGGGATTGGCCAACGCCGCGGCGGTGGGGGCCGACGCCCCGAAGTTCGTCGGGAGCACCGCGCCGGCGACCACGCCGCTCGGTGGCGGGGGCGCGGGTTCCGCCATGGCGGCCGGTTTGGGCAAGGCGCGGCTGGTGGGGTCGATGTCGGTGCCCCCGACGTGGCAGGGGTCGATGCCGGCGCGGATGGTGAGCGCGGCGATGTCGGGGCTGGGCGGCGAAATCCTCGGCGGCGCTGGGGGAGTCGGTTCTGCGGCGGGCGGCATGCCGATGATGCCGATGCCGATGGGCGGCATGGGCGGCGGCGCGGCGGGCGGGATGTTGGGTCGCGGCGGGGCCAGCCCGCATGTGGTGCAGTCGCGGCCCAGCGTGGTGCCGCGGGTCGGGGTCGGATAGGGCGGGGGTGGGCGTCGGGCTGTTGAGATCCTCCGCCGCGTGTGATGCGGCGGCACAAAGAGATTGATCACTTGTTGAAAGGAGCAAACCGGTGGCTACTCGGTTTATGACCGATCCGTATGCGATGCGGGAAATGGCGAGCCGTTTCTCGGTGCATGCGCAGACGGTCGAGGACGAGGCGCGACGCATGTGGGCGTCGTCGCAGGACATTTCGGGCACGAGCTGGAGTGGGGCGGCCCAGGCGACGTCCTACGACACGATGGGACAGATGAATCAGGCGTTTCGCAACATCGTGAGCATGCTGCAGGGCGTGCGCGACGGGCTGGTCCGCGACGCCAACAATTACGAGCAGCAAGAGCAGGCTTCGCAGCAAGCGTTGAGCAGCTAGGAGGTTTGGCAATGACGATCAATTACCAATTCGGCGACGTGGATTCGCACGGGGCGCTGATCCGGGCCCAGGCGGCGTCGCTGGAGGCCGAACACCAGGCGATCGTGCGAGACGTGTTGGCGGCGGGGGATTTCTGGGGCGGCGCCGGGTCGGTGGCCTGCCAGGAATTCATCACGCAGCTGGGTCGCAACTTCCAGGTGATCTACGAGCAGGCCAATGCCCACGGCGCAAAGGTCCAGTCCGCGGGCAGCAACATGGCCAGCACCGATTCGGCCGTGGGCTCCGGCTGGGCCTGACCAGTGTTCCCGGGCGCGGGCGGCACAACGGCGTGCTGCCCGCGCCCTGTCACAGGCCTAAGTGACTGCGGCCGCGGCAGTTTCGGTCGCCATCACTTCGGCCGCCGCGCGCTCGCCCGAGCGGATCGCGCCGTCTATCCACCCGCACATGATCGCCGAGCTCTCGGTGCCGGCCCAGTGCACGCGACCGCAGGGCTCCCGCAAGGTGTAGCCGAATTCGGTTAGCACTCCGGTCGGGGCGTGGCTGATCATGCCGCCACCGGAGTAGCGCTCGGTAGTCCAGTTCTGCTCGTGGAATTCCAGCGGCGATTTGGCCTTGCTGCCGAACCGATCGACCAGTTCGGCGATGACCGCCGCTTTCCGATCGCCCTCGTCCATTTGTGTCAGCCGACGCGCGGCCGGCCCCTCGGTAATCACGCACATGATCCCCGGGTCCGCGGTGTTCGTGCAGGCGTCGATGGTGAGCGTGGCCGGCGACCCGGGCGCGGCCGACTGGCCGCACAATCCGTCGGCACGCCAGAACGGCTCGTCGTAGATGATCGAGATCTTGATGACGGCGCCACTTGGCATGCGCTGGTGCAGAAGTGCCCGGTCCACCGGCAACATCGGTTCGTACACAATCGAACTGGCGATGGCGAGCGGGATCGCGACGATGGCCCGCCGCGCCCGCACCGTCAGGCCGTCCGCGGCGACCGTCACGCCACCCCGGTCCTGGCTGATCTGCCGGACGGGGCGCGAAAGGTGCAGCGCGTCACCGAGTTCGGCGGCGATCTGCCGGTAGATGGCACCCATCCCGCCGACCGGCCGGGCGTCCTGGGCGCCGCCCTTGCCCGAGATGACGAAGGTGGGCCCGCCGCCCGAGCCCATCTGTAGCAGCGCCCACAGCAGCGACGTTTCCGACCCCGCCGAGGTGTACACGCCGGACAGCGCCATGTCCAGCATCTCGCGGGCCTGCTGGGACATGGTGTTCTTGTCGATCCATTCCCCCAGGCTGATGCGATCCCACTCCGCGGCGTTCTTCGCCTCCCAAGGCGCTTCGCGCGGAATCGATTTGCACATGTTCTCGATCGAAAGCAAACCGACGCCGAGGTTGGCGACCGCCCACGGGCTCATCGACCAGGGGATGGTGCCACCGTAGCGGTGCTTCTTGCCGTCGATGACCATCATCGCGTCGCCGTCGTTGTGCTGTTTGTATTCGGGCACGCCGAACTCGTCCATCATCGCGTAGATGCGATCCTGGCCCGGCCCGACCCAGGCGCCGCCGCGGTCGATCCAGGTGCCGTCGTCGCGGGTGACCGTGAACGTGCGACCGCCGACCCGGTCACGCGCCTCCAGCAAGGCCACCGAGTGACCGGCTTGCTTCAGCCGCAGGGCGGCCGTCAGCCCCGCGAACCCGGCTCCGACCACGCAGTAATCGACGTCTGACACGACTGGCTCCTTCGCCTGGCCCGCCCCAGCAGCAAACTACACCGATCACGGTGCCGGCAGTAGCGTGTTCACCCCGATTTCTCGGGCGCGCTTGGTGGTTGGCATCAAAGATGGTGGGCCTGATTACCGCCGCGGCGTTTGGCCGTGTACATCGCGCTGTCTGCGACGTCGATGAGTTTTTCGATGAGTCCCGGAATGTCGGAGGTTCCTATCGGGGAGAGTTCGGCGGTGGCGGTGCCGATGCTGGCGGTCAGCCCCTGCGGAAGGGCGGCGATCGCGCCGCGCAATCCCGCCGAGATCGCCTCCGCATCCGGCGACGGGCCGATGGTGGCGATCAGGAACTCTTCGCCGCCCGCGCGGCACAGCACCGCCGTCGGCGCCGCCTGCTGTTGCAGCACCTCGGCGACGGCGACCAACGCGCGGTCGCCCGCCGCGTGGCCGAGGGTGTCGTTGATGCGCTTGAACGCATCCAGGTCGACCATGGTGATGGTCAGATGGGTGTCGTCGGCGTGCGGATCGCGGAGTCTGCGGGTGAGGGCGGCGATGAACGCCCGGCGGTTGAACAGCCCGGTCAGCGAGTCCTCGTCGGCGAGCTCGGCGTAGGTTCCCATTGCCCGCGACATCCCTCGCATCGCCACGGGGAACGACACATTGAGCATCGCGATCACCCAGAACGCGGCGAGCCCGGTTCCGACGTCGACCTCGCGGGCCAGGTGGACCGCTGCAGCGACGGTGACGATGCCCGCCAGGATCGCGCTGAACGCCAGAAACTTGTTGTTGTGGAACAGGGCGACGTACCCGCTATTGGTCGCCATGGCGCAGCAGCCGACCGCCGCCAGGGCCGCCGTCGGCTGGGTCAGGCTCCACCCCGCGATGCATATCGCGGCGATAACTCCGAAAATCTCCGATTGGACCCGGGTTGGCCAGCGCGTCAACCAATAGACGCTCACCGCGACGACGAAGACCGCCGCGCCGGCGTCGACGAGCACCACCTCGGCCGTTGGGCGACGGGTGCTGAGCATGGTGGCCACCGGTACCAGCGCCGATATCGAGGAGATGACAGCCAGGGCCACCTGCGCCGCCCGCAGCAATCCGCGCTCGCGCAACGTGGCCGTGATCCAGTCGTAGTGATCGGGCTCGCCGAGCCAGGACGTGAACCGGGACACGCCGCACACCTCCCTTCAGGGGATAGCTCAGCACCAAACCGCGGTCGGCGTTGCAAATCCGACGAAACGGCGACCGCGACCCGTCAACCCGATCGATCGTGGCGCAGCAAGGCCGCGAGTTCGTCGCGGCTGGTCACGCCCGTTTTGGCCATGGCCCGGTAGATGTGCCCCTCGACCGTACGGACGGACAGTGTCAGCCGCTCGGCAACCGCTCGGCTGGACAGCCCCTGTCCGAGCAACATCACGATCTCGCGCTCGCGATCGGTGAAGGGCAACCGTTCGGTGGCCTGGCGCAGCGCAGGAGTGTGGGCGCCGCCGCACTTTTCGGCCAGCGCGTCCGCTCGGGTCGAGCACCTCAACGCCGAGCCCCTCAACTCGCCGCGGCGATAGGCGACCGCCGCGTGCGCGGCGGCGTCGACGGCCGCCACGACGTCCCCGATCTCCTCGAAGTCCGATGACACCGTTTCCAATTCGGTCGCGTCGCCGTCGTGCAGGGCGGCCGCGAACCGCGCTGCGATACCCGCGCGCGGACCTTCCACGATGGTTTCCAGCTCTCGTAGCCGGCGCGCGCACCGGGTGTCACCGAGCTGGGTGGCGGTCTGCAGACACACCACTTCCGCGGCGAATTGCCCGTTGCTACAAGCTATTTCAGCTGCAGACCGCGCAATGTCGATCGCTTCACTGACCGCACCTTGGCTCGCGGCCACCCAGGCCTTGGCGATGCCGCGCTCGTAGTCCAGGTAGAGCCAGCTGGGATGGCGGTGTTGCTCCAGCGTGGCGAGCGCGGCGGCGGCCTCGTCGGCAAGCCCTTGAATGGCCAGGGCGGTGACGAACGGCAACCGGTACCGGTAGCTGAAGCCGTTCTGCTCGCCGACGGCGACCAAGGTGTCGACGACCGGCGGCAGCAGCCCGCTCGCCTCGTCGAGGCGGCCGGCGCCGAGGGCGGCGCGGCCCGCCAACGCGGTGCTGATCAGCGACGCGGCGCCGGGCAGGCTGGCGGCCTCGTGACGCAAGTGTTGGGCCAGGCGCATCGCCTCGTTGATCCGGCCGGCAAGCAGGAGTGCGCCCAGGTGGGCATCGGCGATCACGAACCGCATGTGGGCGGCGTCGAACGAGCGGACCGCAATGGTGTACGCGCGCTCGGCGCCCGCCACCGCCTCGGAGACGCGACCGGCGTCGCCCGCGGCGGCGACGATCCCCCAACTCGCCACTGTGCCAACGACCGCGGGCAGGAGATCGATGTCGAGTTCCCGCGCCGATGCCATGGCCCTGTCCGGCTGCCCCATCGCCGCCCAGTACATGCTCGAGGCCGCATCGAGGCTGCCCCTGGCGCGCGGCGAGGTATCGGCCATGGCGACGTCGATGTGCTGCTTGGCGCCGTCGCTGTCCGCGAGTGACCACAGCATGTTCACGGCGCGCAGGCAAGCGCGGCGAGACCGGTTCAGGTCATCGAGCTGCGCCGGCGGTATGTCCGCGAGGACATCGTCCGCTTCCTGGCCGCGGCTGAGCCATGAAAGCGCATGCGCCCGAACGAAGTTCGCTTCCGCGCCCGCGCCGGATCGGATGGCGGCCTCCGCCAGCCGGTCCGCCAGAGGCAGGTCGGCGAGCCACACGGCGCCCTGTGCCGCGCGGAGGAGCAGATCGGCGTCGGGCGGCAGATCGGAATCCAGGCTCAACGCCGCCCGGCGCACCACGGTTCGCATGTCATCGCACCGGTCGGACGAACCGAGCTCGGCTGCGACCAGCCCGCGCAGGCGGCGAAGCCTCGTCGGGGCGGAGCGCTGCCTGCGCACCTCGGCGTAGAGGGGATGGGCGAGCCGCACCTGCGTGCGATCTTCGACGGTCTCCAGGGTGACGAGGCTGCGCAGGTCGGCCTCCTCGACGGCCGCGGCGTCGGTGATTCGCGTCAGTGACCCCAGCTCTATCGGTTCGCCGACTGCGAGCAGATCGACGACGTCGCTGACCGCGGGAGGGACCGCGCCGATCCGGGAGTCGACCAACTCGAGCAGGCTCGGCGGCAGCACCGGTTCACCAGTCCAGTGCCAGCAACCGCGCTCTGTCACCAGCCGGCCGTCGGCGAATTCTCGTTCGACGATGTTGCGCAGATACAACGGGTTACCGCGGGTCAGCCTCCACAACCATTCGACCGCATGCGGATCCAGCGGACCTCCGAGGGCGGTCGACACCAGCGCCGTGGTCTCATCCTCTGACAACGGCTGGACGTCGAGTCGGTCGAACGCGCTTCCCGCCCACAGTTCCTGCGTCGCCGGGGGAATCGGCTCACCGCTGCGAGCCGTCAGGACGAGCTTCGCGGCGGCCCGCTGGACGATCTGCTGTAACGCGAATGTCGACAGGTCATCGAGCAGGTGCGCGTCGTCGACACCAATGACCACCGGGGCGCCGTTCGGGGCGGCGGTGAGTTCCTCGATCACCGCGCGGACCAGTTGGAGGCTCTCAACGCCGGCCGGTGTGGTCCACGACGAGAGTGCGCCGAAGGGTAATAACCGGCCCGCGGTGGTGCCCACCACCCAACGGACGACGCAGCCCTGCGACGTAGCCGCCGCAAGCGCCTCCCGGGCGACTCGACTCTTGCCGACGCCCGCCGCGCCGCACACGAGGATGCCTGCCGAGTCAGGATCCGCAATCGCGGTCCCGACGCTCCGCAACTCCTCCGCGCGCCCAGTTAGGGGCCAGGACAAACGCATCGGGACAGCATAGGAACACCGGGCCAAGGCCGCGGCAAATTTCAACCATTTGCTTTAAAACTCTTGGGGCTCCTGCAGCCGAGGCCGGCATCCCGTCACCACGAACCAAGGAGCCACTTAAACCCTGCCCCATTGAATAGCTGGAATATCAGCACGGCCGCCACGATTATCGCGATAATCGCGATGAGTGCGGTAACCGTCAAAACGGGCGCCAATACCGTGACCAACGCACCTCGGAAGGTCGCGATCGTATTGAGTAGCTGGCTCCCGACGGTATTGAACATGCCGATCGCCTGGCCCGGCAAACCCCCGATGGCACCGATAGACCCCGCAATATCGGTGATTGGGGCCAACAACGCGACGTTGGCGGCCTCGCCGGTGGCGTACGCGCCCGCGCCCGCGGTCAGGTGCTGCACGAACTGATCGTGGAATGTCGCGGCCTGCCCGGCCAGCGCTTGATAGCCCTGTGCGTGCTGGGCGAACAGCTGCGCGACACCCGTCGAGATTTCGTCCGCGGCGGGCGGCAGCACCGCCAGGGTCGGCGTTGCCGCCACCGCATGGGCCGCGTCGAGATTCAAAGCGATCTTTGCCAAATCCGTTGCAGCCGAGGACATTGCCTCGGGAACGGCGATTAGAGCCGACATCGATATCCTCCTTTTCGCTTTCCCGTTGCCGCTCAGCCGATTTCAGGTAGTACACCGATCTGCGTCAACAGCGTGGCGAAGTCCATGTAGACCTTTTCGCACAGCAGTTTGTCCCCGTCGAACTCGAAGATTCCGGCCACCGGAATTTCTACGCGGCGCCCGGTGGCCGGGATGCCCGCCCATGGCCCGAGATGTGTGCCGGTGATAACCGTCTCACCGAATACGGCGTCGTCGGCGTGCCGCAGCCTGCCGACCTCGGCGTGCAGATCCGGCAACGCGGTCATCAAACCCTGCAGCAATTCTCGAACGGCGGACTCGCCATCGCTGGCTTGCCCGTTCACCTCGTAACGCGGGTGGTGAAATGTGGCGATTGTCGCCTCGATGTCGTGCCGGTTTTCCGCCCCGGCGTGCTGCATGATGATTTCTTCGCGGCGCTGGCGAAGGCTCGTGATTTCGTCGATCGCGGTCATCAGGGCGCTCCTTATTCCTGGATATTTGCGAATGGGGCATCGGTGCGGTCGACAACGGCGGACCGCGAATATCGTTGTGCGCCGCGCCGATTGACGGTTGCGACCCGGTAGAGGAACGACGGACGAAGCAGGCGGGTCGGGGGATCGAGAAGCCCGGTGACTCTGAAGAACTGGGTGCCGACCACGGTGTCGGACTCGGACGCCGCCAGCACGCTTTCCACTAGCCGGTTGGTGACGCGCATCGACGGCGTCCTTCGCCCTTGAACTTCCGGGAACGTCAGGTCGGAGGTCGCCCCGGTCCGCCAGGCCTGGCCGATCGTTTTGGCCGTGTCGCGAAAGTACCGGCGGGGTAAGTCCGTAACGCCGCGCCGCAGGCAGTCTCGCAGCGCTACGGCATCCAGCGCCGCCACCGTCATTCCCTGCCCGTAGATCGGATTGAAGCTGCATATCGCGTCACCGCAGGCCAGCAGGCCGTCGGGGAGTCGCCGCATTTTGTCGTAGCGCCGCCACTGGCTGGACGGCATCCGATGCTGCACCACCGGCCCCAGCGGTTCGCCGGCGCGCACCGCCGCGAGCAAGTGAGCCGGGCCGTAATCCTCGGCGTACGACAGCATCCCGGGCAGGTCGCGCGGCGGCTCATGCCCGGCCAGCGCGTAGACCGTGAATATCCAGGTGTCGCGCTCGTAGCCAACCAAGAACATGCCCCTTGGTCGGCCCGGCGCGGGGCTGACGACGGCCATCTTTTCCCTCAGGGTGCCGGGCGGGATCCGCAGCGGTTGGCTGACGTAGGTCGTATGCATGGTGATGTGGTCCTCGGCCGGTCGCCCGTAGCCGAGGTTCTCGAGCAGAGCCGGCGTGTGGGCCCCGCGCCCCATGGCGTCCATGACCAGGTCCGCCGTCAATTCCTGTGGGGCGCCGCCGGCGCGGTCCACCACCCGCACCCCGGTGATGCGACTGCGGTCCGCGGCCGCCGTCAGTTCGCTGACGTCGTGGCCGGCACGGATCGTCACGTTGCCAAGCCGCCGCAGGCGCCGCCGAACGTGGCACTCCAAGAGCGGCCGGCTCGGCATGTAGACGGCCATTTCCGTGTAATCGCCGGTTACGACTCCAGACGACAACATCCGGTGGCCGTTGTACGACAGGTACGCCTTGGACAGGTCTCCGTCGTTCCAAACGGGCGCGCCCGCCGCAAGCAGCTCGTCGAGGAGCCCGGGGAAGAGCTCGTCCAGGACACGAGCGCCGCGCGGCAGGAGCGCATGAACGTGCCGACCCTGCGGCACCCCCCGCCTGTTGACGGGATCGTTGGTTAGCTCGTCCCGCTCGAACACCGTGACGGTCTCGAAGAAATCGGCCAGCACCCTCGCGGCGAGCAGCCCGCCCATGCTCGCCCCCAAAACGACCGCGCGCTCACCCAATACCTGCATTGCGGATCCCTTTCTCGAGTTCGGGCTCGCGTTGCTGCTGCAGCGCGGTGAGTTTCTGTTCGGCGATCCGGTAGAAGCCGTCCAGGGAAGAGTCCTCGACGCCGACGTATTCGCCGATGACCTCGCGCGCCACCCCGGCCTCGCGCAGTCGCAGTGCCAGCGAATACGGCACCGGCAGTCGACGCAGCGCGGCTTCGCGGTCGCTGAGATCATCGGTCACCCGATCAGCATCCGACGATGCTACGGGTCCGGATTGAGTACCGGAGTACTCCATTTGTCGTGCGCTGCGCCGTCACGTACTCATTGGTCATGCTGGTGCACACGGTCCGGGCGCGGCGCAGCTCCGACGACTTCCCGCGCGGGGAACACCTGGCCGCCAAGATTGCGGCGGTCGCGG
This sequence comes from Mycobacterium sp. E796, assembly GCF_001672815.1. Classification (GTDB taxonomy): domain Bacteria; phylum Actinomycetota; class Actinomycetes; order Mycobacteriales; family Mycobacteriaceae; genus Mycobacterium. The sequence goes on from NZ_LZKK01000080.1 coordinate 18,291, forward strand.
CCGATCCGGTGCCCGTCGAGCCGGAAACGGCGGAGATGGTGGCCAACCGGATCATCGACAACGCCGCCGTCAGCGCCGCGGCCGTGCTGCGCCGGCCCGTCACGGTGGCCCGCCGGCAGGCGTTGGCGCATCGCGGCCGACGGGGCGCGCGGGTCTTTGGCGTCGGCGGTGCCTATCCGGCGGAATGGGCGGCGTGGGCCAACGGCGTCGCGGTGCGCGAGCTCGACTTCCACGACACGTTTCTGGCCACCGAGTATTCCCATCCCGGCGACAACATCCCCCCGCTCATCGCCGTGGCGCAGCAGCTCGGCGTGGGCGGCGCCGAGCTGATCCGCGGCGTGGCCACCGCCTACGAGGTCCAGATCGACCTGGCCCGTGGAATTAGCCTGCACGAGCACAAGATTGACCACGTCGCGCATCTGGGGCCCGCGGTGGCCGCCGGCCTCGGCACCATGCTGGGCCTGGACACCGAGACCATTTACCAGGCGATCGGGCAGGCGCTGCACCTGACCACCAGCACCCGTCAATCGCGCAAGGGCTCGATCTCCAGCTGGAAGGCCTTCGCGCCGGCACACGCCGGGAAGGTTGCCATCGAGGCGGTCGACCGGGCGATGCGCGGCGAGCGGTCGCCGGCCCCGATCTGGGAGGGCGAGGACGGGGTGATCGCCCGGCTGCTGGGCGGGTTCGAGTGCGAGTACCCCGTGCCGTTGCCGGCCCCGGGCGAACCCAAGCGCGCCATCCTGGACAGCTACACCAAGGAGCACTCGGCGGAATACCAGAGCCAGGCACCGATCGACCTGGCCCGGCGGATGCGTTCCCGGATCGGCGACCTGGACCAGGTCGCGGCGATTGTGCTGCGCACGAGCCACCACACCCATGTGGTCATCGGGACGGGATCCGGCGATCCCCAGAAGTTCGACCCCGACGCGTCACGGGAGACGCTGGATCACTCGCTGCCCTACATCTTCGCCGTCGCGCTGCAGGACGGGACGTGGCACCACGAGCGCTCCTACGCCCCGGAACGGTCCCACCGGCGCGACACCGTCGAACTGTGGCGCAAGGTCTCCACCGTCGAGGACCCGGAATGGACCCGCCGCTACCACTCGACCGACCCGGCCGAGCAGGCGTTCGGGGCCCGCGCGGAGGTGACGCTCAAGAGCGGCGAGGTGATCTGCGACGAGCTGGCCGTGGCCGACGCCCACCCGTTGGGCGCCCGGCCGTTCCGGCGCCCGCAGTACGTGGGCAAGTTCACCGGGCTCGCGGACGGGATCGTCGATCTGGCCGAGCAGCGCAGGTTTGTGTCCGCTGTGGAATCGCTGGCCGATCTCGAGTCGGTGGATGCGCTGAATATCGTGATCGATCAGCGGGTGTTGGACGCCGCGCCGACGATCCCGCCGGGGATCTTCGGCTGAGTTGCATTGCGGCGTAACCGCCCGGCGTGTCGTCGCCGTGAGCGCACACGCAAAAGCCGTCAGCGCACACTCGAACCTGGCTAAGGCGTGGCAGGCCCGCCGTACTGCCACACCAGAGAATGGGCGCCGGTCATGGTGGGGTTGCACCACATCGTGCGGCCGTTGGCGTCGGTGGTGGTGGCGTGCAACACCGTGCAGGCATCGCCCGGCGCTGGCGCGTCGGCCCGGGCGACACCGCCGCCGGCCAGCGGCGCGACGGCAGCCGTCAGCGCCACGACGAGGAATCGAAGTCTGCTCATGGTGGAGTTCTCCTAGCGACTTCACGGTATCCGCCGGTTAACTTGCGGGCAAAAGATTCTTTGCCCCTACCCAAGCCATACGCCTAGAACGCGTTCTAACCTGTCAAACCATGGGATTTCTCAAGCCTGAGCTGCCCCAGCTCGACATGGAGGAATGGAACAAGGGCACCCGCAGCGAAAAGATCCGTCCGATGGCCCGGCACTGGGCCGAGGTGGGCTTCGGCACGCCGGTCGCGCTGCACCTGTTCTACGTGCTCAAAATCCTGCTCTACATCCTCGGCGGATGGCTGTTCGCCTCGGCCACCAAGGGGCTCGGTGGGTTCACCAACGTCGCGCACTGGTGGTCCGAGCCGATCGTCTTCGAGAAGGTCGTGCTCTACACGATGCTGTTCGAGGTGATCGGGCTGGGCTGCGGCTTCGGGCCGTTGAACAACCGGTTCTTCCCGCCCATGGGCTCGATCCTGTACTGGATGCGGTTCGGCACCATCCGGCTGCCACCGTGGCCGGATCGCGTCCCGCTGACCCGCGGCACCACCCGCAAACCGGTGGACGTCTTCCTCTATGCGGCGCTGCTGGTGATGACGCTGTGGACGCTGTTCGTCGACGGGACCGGCCCGGTGCCGGAACTGGGTACCAGCGTCGGGCTGCTGCCGACCTGGCGCATCGTGGTGATCCTGCTGATCCTCGCGGCGGCGGGACTGCGCGACAAGGTGATCTTCCTGGCCGCCCGCGGCGAGGTGTACGCGGCAATGGCCGTGACCTTCCTCTTCGGCGGGGCCGACATGATCGTCGGGTCCAAGGTGGTGTTCCTGGTCATCTGGATGGGCGCGGCGACGTCGAAGCTCAACAAGCACTTCCCCTTCGTGATCTCCACGATGATGTCCAACAACCCGCTGGTGCGGCCCCGCTGGCTGAAGCGGCAGTTCTTCGAGAAGTTCCCCGAGGACCTGCGGCCGGGGCGGCTGTCCCGGTTCCTGGCCCACGTGAGCACGGCGATCGAGATGTTGGTGCCGCTGCCGCTGTTCTTCTGCCACGGCGGCTGGCCGACGACCGTGGCAGCGTTCGTCATGGTCTGCTTCCACCTGGGGATCCTGCTGTCCATACCGATGGGCGTGCCGCTGGAGTGGAACGTCTTCATGATCTTCGGTGTGCTGTCGTTGTTCGTCGCGCACGCCCGGCTGGGGTTGGCGGACCTGAAGCATCCGGTCGTGGTCGCGATCCTGTTCGTCGTCATCGCGGGAATCGTGGTGCTGGGCAACCTTTTCCCGCGCAAGATCTCGTTCCTGCCGGGCATGCGCTATTACGCCGGCAACTGGGACACCACGCTGTGGTGCATGAAGCCGTCGGCCAACGACAAGATCGGCCGGGGCATCGTGGCGATCGCGAGCATGCCGCAGGCCCAGCTGGAGCGGTTCTACGGCAGCCCGGAGGCGGCCCAGATCCCCATCTACATGGGGTACGCGTTCCGCGGGTTCAACACGCACGGCCGGGCCCTGTTCACGCTTGCGCACCGCGCCATGGCGGGCCATAACGAGGACGGCTACGTCATCACCGACGGCGAGCGGATCTGCAGCACCGCCATCGGCTGGAACTTCGGTGACGGCCACATGCACAACGAGCAGCTCATCACCGCCATGCAGCAGCGCTGCCACTTCGAGCCCGGCGAGGTGCGGGTCGTGCTGCTCGACGCGCAGCCGATCCACAAGCAGACCCAGGCCTACCGGCTGGTGGACGCGGCCACCGGCGAGTTCGAGCGCGGCTTCGTGCGGGTCGCCGACATGGTGACCCGCCAGCCCTGGGCCGACGACGTGCCCGTCCAGCTGCTGTCGGAGCCCGCCGACGAGCGGGCCGACGAGCCGGCCGAAAAGCCCGAGTCGGCCTAGCCCGTCCGGACCTCCCGGGCCGCGGCGACCATGTTGCGCAGCGACGCGGTCACCTCGTCGGGGTTGCGGGTCTTCAGCCCGCAGTCCGGGTTGACCCAAAGCCGTTGCGGTGGCACCGCTCTCAAGGCCGCCCGCAGCGACTCGGCCATCTCGCCCGCGCTCGGCACCCGCGGGGAGTGGATGTCGTAGACGCCCGGGCCCACGCTGTTGGCGAAGCCGACCGAGTTCAGGTCGTCCAGCACCTCCATGTGCGAACGGGCCGCCTCCAGCGACGTGACGTCGGCGTCCAGGTCGGCGATGGCGCCGATCACCTCGCCGAATTCCGAGTAGCACAGGTGGGTGTGGATCTGTGTCGAGTCGGCCACGCCGGAGGTCGCCAGTCGGAAAGCCGCCACCGCCCAACGCAAGTAGTCCTCCTGCTGGGCGCGGCGCAGCGGTAGCAGCTCGCGCAGCGCGGGCTCGTCGACCTGGATCACCGCGATGCCCGCGTCCTGCAGATCCACCGTCTCGTCGCGGATGGCCAGCGCCACCTGGTTGGCGGTGTCGGCCAACGGCTGGTCATCGCGGACGAACGACCAGGCCAAGATCGTGACCGGCCCGGTCAACATGCCCTTCACCGGCTTGTCGGTCAGCGACTGGGCGTAGCTGATCCACTCGACGGTCATCGGGTGGGGTCGCGCGACGTCGCCGTACAGGATCGGCGGCCGCACGCAGCGGCTGCCGTAGGACTGCACCCAGCCGTTCTGCGTGGCGAAGAAGCCCTCCAGCTGCTCGGCGAAGTACTGGACCATGTCGTTGCGCTCGGGTTCGCCGTGCACCAGCACGTCCAGGCCCAGCTGCTCCTGCAGGGCGATGACGTCGGCGATCTCCTTGCGCATCTTGCCGACGTACTCGGCCTCGTCGATCTCGCCGGCCCGAAAGGCCGCACGCGCCTTGCGGATCGCCGACGTCTGCGGGTAGGAGCCGATCGTCGTGGTCGGCAGCGGCGGCAGGCGCAGCCGCGCCTCCTGGCTGGCGCGGCGTTCGGCCGCGTCGCCGCGGTGCGTGCCCGACGCGATGATCTCGTCGATCCGGGCGCGGACCCCGGCGTTGTGCAGCCGCGGATCGCTGCGACGGGAGGCGACGGCGGCGTTGGAAGCCGCGATCTGGTCCGCGACCGCGTCGCGCCCGTCACACAGGGCGCGCGCGAGAGTGACGACCTCGCTTACCTTTTCGGCCCCGAACGCCAGCCAGCTGCGCAGGTTGTCGTCCAGCCCCGTTTCGGGCTCCAGAGAATACGGCACGTGCATGGTGGAGCACGACGTCGAAACCGCCACGCTGCCAGCCGAACCCAGCAGGCCCGTCAGCGTGGTCAGCGCCGACTCCAGGTCCGTGCGCCAGACGTTGCGTCCGTCGACGACACCGGCCACCAGCAGTTTGCCGGACAGTTCCGGAATGCCCGCCACCGCGGTGCCGGCACCGGCCACCAGGTCGACGCCGATGGCTTCGACGGGCGTGCGGGCCAGCCCCGCCAGCGCCGCGCCCGGGTCGCCGAAGTAGGTGGCGACGTGGATCGCGGGCCGGTTGCTCGCCGAGCCGAGCGCGGCGTAGACGGCCTCGGCCAACGCGGGCGCGTCGGGGGAGATGTCGGACACCAGGGCCGGCTCGTCGAACTGCACCCACTGGGCGCCGTGCTCGGCGAGCAGCGAGAGCAGCTCGGAGTAGATCGGCAGCAGCTCTCGCAGCCGCTCGATCGGCGCGCCGCCGCCGTTGATGCCCTTGCTGAGCAACAGGAAGGTGATCGGACCGATGACGACGGGCCGAGCGGGAATGCCTTGCGCGAAAGCCTCTTTCAGCTCTGAGAGCACCTTGTCGGGGTTCAGCGCGAAGCGGGTCGCGGGCTCGATCTCGGGGACGAGGTAGTGGTAATTGGTGTCGAACCACTTCGTCATCTCCAGCGGCGCGATGTCGTCGTTGCCGCGGGCGAGGGCGAAGTAGCGGTCCAGCTCGTCGGTGACTTCGCCCGCCCGCACCGGCAGCGCGCCGAGCATGACGGCCGTGTCGAGCATCTGGTCGTAGTAGGAGAAGGTGTTCACCGGGACCGAGTCCAGGCCGGCGGCCGCGAGCTGGGACCACATGTCGCGGCGCAGGGAAGCGGCGACGGATTCCAGTTCGGCTCGGCCGGTGCGTCCGGCCCAGTAACCCTCGGTGGCGCGCTTGAGTTCGCGTTTCGGGCCGATGCGCGGGGAGCCGGTAACCGTTGCGGTGAAGTGTTGAGCGGTCACGATTTCGTCCTATCGATCGACGGGGCGCTCACCGCCGCGGACGCGCAGCCGATCCGAACACGGTGAACGCCTTCGGGTTACACCGCACCGGTACGGCCAAACGCCCAATCCACGAGGCGATGAGCCGCCGGACGCGGCGCGCCCGGCACCGCTGGCAGGTCTTCGGACTCGCAGGCGCGCACCGGATGGTGCTCCTAGTGGCCGTCGCTTCCCAGTCGTAGGACCAGTGCGTATGACGGCGGTCGTTCCTGCTCACCGCTGCGGGACAGTCCCGGACTCCCACCGGGTTCCCTCTCGCGACGCATGTCTAACATGCCTCGCTCGACGCCGGCGCCACGGTCGCGGCGACGGCAAACCAGCTGCGCAGCGGAGTTTAACCAGAACTAGGCACTCGCCACCAGCGGCAGCTTCGGCAGCCACAAAGAGTTTTCGGTGTTCGGGAACCCGGCCACCGGCCAGAAGCCGGGAGCCGGCCCAAGATCCCCGGCCCGGTCGAGCCACTCCTCGACCAGCATCCGCAACACCTGCCGGACGATGTGCCCACCACGGCAACGCATCGACCCCGCACCCAGGCTCCAATGCCGGTGCGCCCTAACGCCGATCACCAGATCATCGGTGGACATGGCGTCGCTGCCGTCCCGCTGCACCGCGGCGATGCACAACATCACCACCATGCCGGGCGGCATGTCCACCCCGGCGACGGTCATCGGCTGGGTGGTGAAACGTTGGCAGCCCTGCACCATCGGCTCCAACCGCAGGATCTCTTCGACGAACTCGCGGATCAGCTCGGGCTGATGTCGAAGCGTGTCGCGCAATTCTGGGCTGCGCGCCAACGCCAACAGGTGCCAGCCGGCGTGTTTGAACAGGTTGCGGCACGCCTCGGCAAAGACGTGGCCGGACTGCCCGGCCAGGTGTTCGGCAGGCAACAGCCGCAGGCGCGACACGACGTCGAAAAGGGCGCCGGCCATCGGCGCGGTCACATCGGCCACCGCGTCACCGCCGCCGGCGGCGGCGAAACGATCGATCAGCTCGGCGGCGATCGGACGGAACACCGCCGCGATCTCGTGCGCTGATTTCGGCGCGAACAGCCGATCGTGCACCTCGAGATCGCTTTCGGGAAGAGCCCGGGCGCGGTCCAACCGCGGATCGTCCAGGTTCGCCAACACCTGCTCCCGCCCGACGACGAACACCCAGCGAGCCCCCGGGTCTCGCAAAACGGGGCCGGCCTCTCGCGCCAGCCGCCAACCCAAACCGCGGTCCGTGCTCAGGGCGGCTGCCGCCTCGGGCGGAAAGACCGGGCAGTCGCCAAGCTTCACGTGCCCTGTCCTTCCATTCCTGTCAGCCGCGCAGCGGAGTTTACTGGTCAGCCAGTGCTTCGGCGATGGGGACGCCGTCCCCGTCGGCGCCGTTGTTGAATTCGATGGTGCGGCCGACGGTCGAGTCGTCGTGCAGCGACGCGGCCACCGCGAGCGCGACGTCGGCCCGGGAGACCTCGCCTTTCCCCTTGCCGATGACGATGTGCCCGGTCGGCGGTTCCAGGGTGAGGTGGCCCGGCCCCAGCACCGTCCAGTCCAGGTCGCTGGCGCGCAGGTGCGCGTCCGCGGCGGCCTTGGCCTCCGCGTACGGGAAAAACGAATTCTCCCACGGCACACCGTGATCCGGGCCCGCGCCGAAGTAGGACACCATCACGAACCGCCGGACGCCGGCCCCCGCGGCGGCATCGATCACCCGGATCGCGGCGTCGCGATCGACGGCGTAGGTGCGGGCCGGGTTGCCGCCGCCCGCGCCGGCGGAGAACACGACGGCGTCGTGACCTGCCAGCAGGCTGGCCAGCGCGTCGGTGTCGAGTCGCTCGATGTCGGCCACCACCGGGGTGGCGCCGGTCGCGGCGACGTCGTCCGAGTGGTCGGGGTTGCGGAAGACCGAAGTCACCTCGTCCCCACGCTCGGTCAGGATGGGGGCCAGCCGCAACGCGACCTTGCCGTGGCCGCCGAAGACGATGACTCGTGCCATGACCCGACGGTACCCGCGGGAACGCGTGCTATCTGCGACGCAGTCCCTCGATCGCGAGCTCCATTATTCGTTTCGCCTGTCGCCTGCCCGCCGCTCCCGCGCCGACCCGCCATAGCGAACTCATGAGCAGCAGGACATCCGCGGGGTCGAGATCGGGTCGCAAGGATCCGTCCCGCGCACAGGCATCGAGCAACTGGGCGACCGCGGCGACGACGGGTGCGTATGTGTCATTGATCGCGTCCTGGGCCGCCGCGCTGTGCAGGGCGTCGCCCAGGCCGTGTTTGACGCGGACGTAGTCGGCGGCCTTGCAGAACCACATGCGATACGCGTCCAAGGGCGGATGAGCTCGCAATAGCCTCGGGACCGAATCCACCAGTCGCTGCACGTCGTGGCGGTATACGGCGAGGATCAAGGCTTCCCGGGTGGGGAAGTGGCGATACAGCGTCCCCGCCCCGACCCCCGCACGCTTGGCGATCTCGTTGAGAGACGCCGTGCCCGACTGGGCGAAGGCGTCGTGCGCCACCTCGATGATGTGCTCTCGGTTGCGCAGGGCGTCGGAGCGAATCCGGGCGACACCGTCGTCTGCCACAGGCCGCCACCTCCTTGGGAAAGCGCAATCGTCGCAGCACCGAGCATAAGTGGAGATCGTCTGCGAGCGTTTTCCGCTAGTCGTCGGATAGCCGATCATGGAAGTAATCGTCGTAGGCTGCCAAGTCGAGAAGGCCATGACCCGAGTAGTTGAACAAGACGAGCGTCTCCCGCTGTGCCCGCCGGGCGGCGAGCGCCGCGTCGATCACGCCTCTGATCGCGTGCGCGGTCTCCGGTGCGGGGACCATGCCCTCAACGCGCGCAAACCTCACGGCGGCCTCCAGCACGCAATGCTGCGGATAGGCAACGGCCTCCATCCACCCGTGTTGCAAGAGGTTTGACACGATTGGCGCCGCGCCGTGGTAGCGCAGTCCACCGGCGTGCATCGCCGGCGGAATGAAGTCGCGCCCGATTGTGCGCATCCACATCCGAGGGGTTAGGCCGGCGGTATCACCGGACTCGTACCGTAGCGCACCTTCTGTCAATGACGGGCAGGATCGTGGCTCGACGGCGATGAGGCGAGGCCTGCTCCCATCGGGGGAGCGTGATTGCAGAAACGGTAAGGCCAGACCCGCGAAGTTCGACCCCCCGCCGCACGCGCCGATGATGACGTCCGGGGTGCCCTCACCGGCGAGGCGCAATTGCTCCGCGGCCTCCAGTCCGATGACGGTCTGATGAAGCAGCACATGATTGAGCACCGAGCCCAGCGCGTAGTGGGTATCCGGGCGCGAAAGCGCCTCCTCGACGGCTTCGCTGATCGCGATCCCGAGTGAACCCGGGCTATCGGGATGAGCTCGCCTGGCGGACCTTCCGGCCTCCGTGACACTAGACGGACTCGCGATGACTTCGGCTCCCCAGGTCTCCATCAAGACGCGGCGGTACGGCTTCTGCCGGTGCGAGGCCGCCACCATGAAGACTCGGCACTGCAGGCCGAACAACTGGCACGCCATCGACAACGCACCACCCCATTGGCCCGCACCGGTTTCCGTGGTGATCCGGCGAATACCCTCCGCCTTGTTGTAGTAGGCCTGGGCGATCGCCGTGTTGGCCTTGTGCGACCCCGCCGGCGACACGGACTCGTCCTTGAAGTAAATCCGGGCCGGCGTCTCCAGCGCCCGCTCTAGGCGTATCGCGCGCACCAATGGTGTTGGGCGCCAGCGCCTCAACACGTCGAGCACTTCGCCCGGCACGTCGATCCAGGGGTCTGCGGACATCTCCTGTTCGATCAAGGCGGCCGGGAAGATCGCATGAAGATCGTCGGCGTCGACGTCGCGATCCAGCACGGGGTGCCGCGGTGGCGGGACCGGGGCGGGCAGCGAGGACGCCACGTTGAACCATGCCGCCGGCATGTCCTCGGGTGTCAGCACGTAGCGCACTGGATTTTTCGCTTCGAATCGTCGGCGGCCCGCATACGTCCATGCTCGGCCCGGCGCGGGCTTGTCGCCATGACAAATCTATGCCAGGAAGCGACATCCTGCACGGATCGCTAACTGGCCGTGGACAATTGAGGTATCCGCGCAGCGACCGCCTGTAGCAGCGCGTCATCGGAGATGCCCTGGAAGTCGTAGCGCGGTGTGTACGGCGCCTCTAGTTTCCGCATCTCTTCTTCGCTGAGCTCGACGTCGAGCGAGGCGATCGCCTCGTCGATCTGGCTGATGCTGCTGGCCCCGACGATGGGGGCGGTCACCACGGGTTTGGAGCGCAGCCAGGCGAGCGCCACCTGGGCCCGGCTGATGCCGCGGCCCTCGGCGACGGCGCCGACCGCGTCGATGATGGCCTGGTAGGAGCCGTCAGCCACACCGGAATACAACATGTCGGCGAAACCGTCATTCGACGCCCGCGCAGTGGCTTTGGCGTCCGCCCACGAACGCGCCAGCCTGCCGCGCGCCAACGGACTCCAGACGATAGTTCCGACGCCCTCGTCGAGGCACAGCGGGATCATCTCGCGTTCCTCCTCGCGGGCCAGCAGGTTGTAATGATTCTGCATCGAGACAAATCTCGCCCAGTTGTTCGCGCGCTGGAGGTGGAGCGCCTTGGAAAATTCCCATGCGGGCATCGACGACGCCCCGAGGTAGCGAACCTTACCGGCCTTCACCAAATCGTGCAGCGCCTCGAGAGTTTCCTCCAGCGGCGTTGCGTGATCGTTGCGGTGTATCTGGTAGAGGTCGACGTAGTCGGTGCCGAGTCTACGTAGCGAATGGTCGATCTCGGCCATGATCGCCTTGCGGCTCAGGCCCTTCCCGTTGGGTCCCGTACGCATTGGATGCCTCAGCTTGGTCGCGATGACGACGTCGTCACGGTTGGCATAGTCGCGTAGCGCGCGTCCGAGGATTTCTTCGCTGCTTCCCTGCGAATAGATGTTGGCGGTGTCGAAGAAGTTGATCCCGGCCTCGACCGCATGCTTGATCAGAGCCCGCGATTCGTCTTCGGGGAGCGACCACACGGGATGTCCGCACTTCGGATCGCCGTACGTCATGGCTCCGATCGCCAGGGGGGACACGTCCAGTCCCGAGTTGCCGAGCTTGATGTATCGCAATGGTCGCTCCTTCGCGGACAAGTTAGCGGAGAATTCTCCGGTACTGCGAGTCAAAGTTATCGGAGAACTCTCCGGTTAGCAACATGGAAGCGAATCGAACCATGCGAGCGTCGACGACGTAAAACATGTGTGGCTTTGTTCCCCCGATGTCCGATTTTGGCAATAGTCCGTCATTGCGGACCCAACGTGCGGCCGTCATGCTGCGGTCGATGAGTGAATTTCGTCCCCACCTGGTGGTCATCGCCGTCTTCGCCGGCGTCGACGCCGTGGACGTGGCCGGGCCCGCCGAGGTCTTCGCGATGGCCAACCTTGGGCTCCCGGCGGACGCGCGCCGGTACGAGGTGCGGGTGGTCGCCGGTCGCCGCGGGTCGGTGCCGACCTTCTCGGGCCTTCGGCTGCACGTCGACCAGACTTTCAGTGATCTGGCCGAGCCGCCCGACACAGTCGTGATCACCGGCCGCGTCGACATGACTGCGGGGGGTCGTGCCATCGCGGTCGGCGACCCACGAGTGACGAATTGGCTGCGCCAGCATGGTGCCGCGGCAGGCCGGATCGCGGCGGTGTGCGCCGGGAGCAACATCGTCGCGGCGGCCGGCCTCCTTGATGGTCATCGCGCGACCACGCATTGGGGGACGGCGGCCCAGCTCGCCGCCGACTACCCCTCGGTCAAGGTCGACTCCTACCCCATCTTCGTTCGCTCCGGCCGGATCTGGACGAGCGCGGGCATCACCGCGTCGATGGATCTGGCGCTGGCGCTGGTCGGTGAGGACCACGGGAACGACGTCGCCCTCAAAGTCGCCCAGTTGATGGTGATGTACGTGCAACGGCCCGGCGGCCAAAGTCAATTCAGCGCGGCGCTGTCGGTCCCCGCGGGATCACGCCCGGATATCGCGGAGTTACGGCGGTGGATCGGCGCCCACCTGTCCGAGGACCTTACGGTGCCCGCCCTGGCCCGCCGGGTAGCGGTGACACCGCGCCACCTGACACGGGTGTTTCAGGCCGATGTGGGCGTCACCCCGGGTGAGTTCGTCGAGCGGGTGCGCGTCGAGCACGCCCGCCGCCTGTTGGAGCGCACGGATCTCACCCCGGAGCGCATCGCGGCCGAGTGCGGATTGGGTTCGGCCAGAACGTTGTACCGACTATTCCGTGAGCGCCTGGGCACCACTCCGGGCGAGTACCGCCAGAGATTCGCCGGTGCCCCCGGTCTAGTCACTCGACCGCCGCCCGCATGGGCCGGTCGGGGAAGAGAATGAAAGGTCTCCAAACATGTCTCGCACACTCACCCCGGACAACTGGTTTCGCACGCGATCGCCGGAGCGGGCTATTCACCTCTGCGAATCGGCGTTTCACTCACACAAGCTTGCGCTGCTCGGCCCCTCTGACGGGTTCGGCTTCAGCCAGCGCCTGATCCACGCGGGGCCCGTCACGCTGGCCGATCTGATCTACGACACCGATGTGTCGCTTCGCTTTTCGGAGGGTCGCGACAGTTACTACGTACACGTCCCGATCGAGGGCCGGCTTGAGTCGCAATACCTTGGACAACGGTGGGTTTCGACTCCCGCGACGGCCACGATCTACGGACCCGAGGCCGAGATGAGCGTGACTCGTTGGCCCGGGGCGAGCCGACATCTAGGGGTCAAGATCGACCAATTGGTTGTCGATGCGGCACTCGAAACGCTGTTGGGACACCCGGCAAGGCCATCGGTTCCCTTTGCCGTAACGCTGCCACTGGCCGATCGCGCCGCGCGGAGCTGGGTGGCCCAGGCGCATTGGCTCAGTCGGGAGCTCGCCCATTCGGACAGCCCGATGCGGCATCCGGCGGTGCTGGATCCGTTGGTGGAGAGCCTGGTGTACGGCCTGCTTCTGGTGGCCGACCATCCCCAGCGCGAGGCCCTTTCATCGTCGGTCCGGCCCATCGCGCCGGCAGCTGTCCGCGAGGCGATGGACATCATCGAGAGCACGCCCCAATCGGCGCTGACGACTTCGCGGTTGGCGCTTGACTGCCACGTCAGCGTTCGCGCATTGCAGGAGGGTTTTCGTCGGCACGTCGGGATGTCACCCATGGCGTATCTGCGCGCGGTCAGGCTGCGTCGCGCGCATGGTGAGCTGCGGTCGGCCCACCCCTCCCACACCGGTGTCGCCACGATTGCGCATCGCTGGGGATTCGCGCACCTCGGCCGGTTCGCGGCCGCCTACAAGGCGATGTACGGGGAGTCGCCGCAGCAGACCCTGCGCGGGGCGCGATAACGCTGTCCGGGCAGCGCGGACCGATAGCCGAAAACCGCGCTGTGCGCCTCCGCAGGTCGCTCGAGCGACGTGGCCGACGTAACCATTGAGTATCCGTGGCCGGCCATCCGAGTCGCCAGCTCTACCTGGAAGCGAGAACCTAGATGACATCAACCTCGGTCGAGATCGGGCGTTCCACAGCGGAATTCGCCGAACGCGTTCGCCGCAACCAGCGGCGGCTTGGCTCCGAGTTGAAGCCGCAATACGACTTCATCGTGTGCGGATCGGGATCGAGCGGCTCGGTGGTGGCCCGGCGCCTCGCCGAAAATCCGAACGTGAGCGTGCTGGTGCTCGAGGCCGGCGGACCCGACGAAGGACCCGAGATCAGCGAACCGGGAATGTGGCTGGCGAACCTCGGCAGCGAGCGCGACTGGAACTTCACCACCGAGCGCAATTGCCACCTCAACGGGCGAGCAATCCCGTACGCGATGGCCAAGGTCCTCGGCGGGGGTTCGAGCATCAACGTCATGGTGTGGGCACGCGGTCACAAAAGCGACTGGGACTACTTCGCGGCCGAGGCCAAAGACCAACGGTGGAACTATGATTCGGTGCTCGCGATCTACCGGTCGATCGAGGACTGGCATGGGGATCCCGACCCCCGGCATCGCGGCATCGGCGGACCCGTTTACGTCGAACCCGCCGCCGACCCGAGCCCAATCGCGCGCGCCGGGCTCGACGCCGGTAAATCACTTGGCATTCCCGCCTTCGCAAGCCCAAACGGCAGCCTCATGGAGGCCGCCGGTGGTGCATCGATCGTCGATCTGCGCATTCGCAACGGACGCCGCGAATCGGTCTTTCGCTCTTATCTTTTCCCGCTGATGGACCGGCCGAACGTGACCGTGCTGACGGGTGCCCTGGTGACCCGCGTGACGTTCGACGGGTCGCGGGCCACCGGGGTGGAATTTCTGCACGACGGTGAACTGCGTTGCGTCGGCGCCGGATCCGAGGTCGTGCTGTCGCTCGGCGCGATTCATACCCCGAAGGTGCTCATGCAATCGGGCGTGGGCGATCAGACTCACCTGCGGTCACACGGCATCGGGGTGGTGCAGCATTTGCCCGGCGTCGGGCGAAACCTGCAGGATCACCCCGGTTTCTCGTGCGTCTGGGAATATCGCGAACCCCTGCCCTGGCGCAACAGCGGCGGTGAGGTGACATTTTTCGGCAAGAGCGATCCGAGTCTGGATGCCCCGGATCTGCAGGCCTATCAGCTCGAGTTCCCGTTCTCGAGTGCGGAGAACGCGCGGGCGTTCGGTGTGCCCGAGGAGGGCTGGGCCATGTATGGCGCGGTGGTGCGGCCGAAAAGCCGCGGGCACATCACCCTTACCGGTCCAAATCCCTCCGACCCCGTGAAGATCCATGACGGTCTCATGTCACGCCCCGAGGACATCAAGGCCGCGATCGCGTGCATCGAACTGTGCCGCGAGATCGGGAACGCACCGGCCCTTCGCCCCTTCAGCAAGCGAGAAGTCATGCCGGGCAAGCTCGACAACGCCGACCTGGTGCGCTTCATACGCAACGAGGTCACCACCTACCACCACCAGACGTGCACGGCAAAGATGGGCCACGACAGCATGTCGGTGGTCGACGGATCGCTGAAAGTGTATGGGGTAGAAGGGCTTCGCATCGCGGACGGGTCGATCATGCCGCGGGTCACCACCGGCAACACCATGGCGCCCTGCGTCATCATCGGTGAGCGCGCCGGGCAGATTCTGCGCCACCAGCACGCCCTGTGAGCCGGGTGGGAGGAGATATGCGGGTGAAACCCTCGGTGGACCTGACCGGTAGCTTCACCACGCGGATGCACGACGTGCTCGCCGAGGCGAGAGGAAGCGGCCCGCTGGCAATCGACGAGATCACGGGCGCAACCGTGGTGTTGGGCCACCACGACGTCGAAACACTGGCCCGCGACGAGCGGCTGAACGGAATCGGGCTGGCCCTGTTCGACGTCATGGGCATCACCGACGGTCCGTTGCGCGACTGGTACAGCCGGCTGATGTTCACCACCGAGGGTGACTATCACCGCCGCCTTCGGTCGCTGGTTTCCCGCGCCTTCGCACCACGCTCGATCGAGGAGCTGAGGTCGACCGCAGCGGAGATGGCCGCTGCTGCCATCGCTTCGGCGACGCGGGACGGGGGAGACCTGGTCGCTTCCTTCGCCGGACTGTCAACCCGGTTGATCTGCCGCCTCCTCGGCGTCCCGGACGGCGATGTCGGTGCGTTCTCGCGATGGGCGGACGCCCTGAGCCCGGTGTTCTACGTGATGACACCCGATCAGATCGCGGCGGCGACGAGCGCGATCGTCGAATTGCAGCATTATGTTGAGGCGCTGGTACAGCGTCGAACCGATGATCCCGGTCCCGATCTCATCACCGGCTTGCTGACCGCAGAGGCCGACGGCGAGGGACTCACCCGCGACGAGACCGTGGCGATGATCGCGAATCTGCTTGTCGCCGGCCACGACACGATGGGCAGCCAGATACCCTGCAGCCTGCTCGTGACGCTGCAGTACCGCGACCGCCTTGCCGGGATAGCGGACGATGACGTGCGGCTCGCGAGCGTGGCGGCCGAGACCATTCGCCTCGAGCCCAGCATCCCGCTCATTCCACGCACCGCGATCGCGCCGATCGACCTGCACGACACCACCATTCCGGCGGGGACGATGGTTCTGCTGTGCATCGCCTCGGCATGCCGGGACGCCTCGGCGTGGCCGTCGCCGGACCGCTTCGATCCCGAGCGCTTCACCCGTGCGGGCACACCCCGGCTGATGAACTTCGGGGCCGGAGCGCACTACTGCTTGGGTACCTCGCTCGCCAAAGTCGCCGTGGAGGAGTGTGTACGCGCCGCGCTCGCCGCACGACCCGCCCTGCACTTGGGGCAGGACCCGGCCGGCATTCCGTGGCGCCGCGTCCTGGGCCGCAGCCCGGAACGCCTGCTCATCGGTGTCGACGAGACCTAGAGCTTCACCCGACCCATGATCAGGTCGATGATCGGCTTGCCGGGCGGGTAGGCGCCGGTCAGCGACGCCATGGTGTGCCCGTAGTCCACGAGCAGCGTGATGCCGTTGATGCCGAACGCGGCGGCGCTGTTCAGGAAGGCCATCACGTCGCCCATCTGCTCGGGGGTGTGCACCTTCGAACCGGTCTCGTCGCGGTAGTCCTGCGCGAACGTCAGCCACAGGTCGGCGTTGGCCTGCGCCAGCGGGGTGTCGGTAGGACCCGGGCAGATCGCGTTGATGCGGATGCCCTTCTTCAAAAGGCGAATGCCCTGCGTTGCCACGTAGGCGTTGACGATCTTCTTGCTGGTGCCGTAGTGAATGATGCCTTCGGACTCGTGCGCCTTCACCCACTCGACGGCCGCATCGAAGTCGGGTGTCTCGAGGAATTCCAGCAGCAGGTCCAGGTCGTTTTCCCAGCCCATGCCGGCGACCGAGGAGATGAAGCAGATTGCTGAGCCGGACGGCAGCTGGTTCTTTTCCAGCAGGCGGTCAATGACGTAGCGGTGGCCGATGAAGTTGATCTTCATCAGGTCTACCGTTCCGTCGGCGATGCCGGCGGCCGAGAACAGTGCGTGGATCGGACCGTCCACCTGGGCGAGCGCCGCGTCGATCGACGCCGGGTCACGCAGGTCGACCTGCACGGACTGGGCGACGTCGTAGTTCACCGGCGCGTAATCCAGCACGATGACCTCGGCGCCGAGTTCGGCCGCCGACTTGGCCGCCGCGGCGCCCATGCCGGTCGCGCCGCCAACAACGAGTGCGCGCTTGCCGTCGTAGCGCAACCGATCGACTATAGTCATGGAAATCCTCTTCTCGCTCACTGCCAACCCGGTTCTAACTGCCCAACTGTATGAGTAACAGTTATCGGGTTTCAATACCTACTTGCCGCGGACCGCGACTCCGCGCAGCACCGTGTCGCGCGCATGCACCAGCGCGGCGCCTTTGCCGACGGCGCGCAGGATGTTCTCCGGTATCCACTGCAGGCCGATGACGCATCGTGCCAGCATCGCCGTGGACGGCGCGTCGATACGGATTTGCCCCGACCGGATGCCCTCGGAGAGCAGCGATTTCATTTGCCGAAGCCGGGTCGCGTATAGCCAGCCCGGGTTGGGCGTGTTCGGCGGCGATTGGCGCATCCACGCGAGCTGAATCCTGAACTCGTCGGGAAACCGATCGAGCGCGTTGACGTTGACCCAGCTGAGCGCGTCCAGCTTCTCGACCGCGGTGGCGTCCGCCTGCAGAACGCTCACCCAACCGGCCTCCACCTTTCTGCCGAAGGACTCCATGATGGATGCGAGAAGTTCGTCCTTGGACCCGATCACCCGATAGACAGTCCCGGTGCCCAGCCCCGCCGCGGACGCGATGTCCCGGATGGTGGTGACCTCATAACCCTTGCGGCCGAACTCCGTTCGCGCCACCGCGAGGACGTGGGCCGCCTTGTCGTCGGCACCCGCGTCGCCGTCGTCGGCCCACGTGTCGATGACGGCGTTGGCCGCCGCGAAGGCCTTGGATCGATTCAACGCCGCGTCGCTGGGCGGCCGGGCCGCCAATCCTTCCAAGATGATTCGGCACAGCAGCCCGGCGACCTGGTCGGGCGGCGAATTGTGGCGCATGACGGCGAGCCCGACCTGCAGCATGGTCTGGCAGATGCGGTCGGCCAACGTGGGCAGGTCGATGTCGGGCTTGATGTAGCCGCTCCACCTGCCGGCGCGCAGCGTTTGCAGCATCGCCTGCTGGACCGCGGTGGGTGCCTGCTGCGTCAGCTTCATCAGCTCGGGGTCGTCGCCGGGGCCCTCGTAGAACGACATCTGTAACGCGGCCCCGTGTCGCACGGCGCAGTTGGCGATGGCCGATCCCAGCTCGACGATCTGCTCCGACGCCGGTCGCGAGTCGGGCTCGTCCAGCCGGGCCTGTGCGGCCTGCCCGATCCGGGTCAGGTCCTCCTGATAGCGCCGGGTCAGTTCGACCAGGATCGCCTCTTTGGACTCGAAATGGTGATACAGGCTGCCGGGGAGGATGCCGGCCGCGTCCGCGATCTCCTGCAGCGACGTCCGCAATCCCGAGGACGCGATCAACGACGCGGCGGTCTGCAGGATTTCGGTTCGACGGGTGCCGGAGTCGTCAGCGTTGTTTGCCCGGGCGGTCGACGGATTCGCGACCTTGCGCATTCGTCCTCCCGGCCGAACCAAATCTTTGTTGAAGGCTATCAGACGGTGCCGAATCGAATGCGCTGCACAAGAGCGCCGACGGTGCCCATTCTAGAGCGCGGGGCCGTCCCAGGCGTCGCGCGCAACCACTTCGTCGACGGGCCGCCGAGGAGCCGGCCGGAAAGTGTGGCCGGCGCGCAGCCGGCCCACCGGCAGCAGGCATCCCTGCGCGTAGGTCGGGGGAATACCGAGCAACCGGCCGATCTCCCCCTCGCGGTGCAGGTGCAGCGTCGTGATGCAGGTGCCGTAACCGCGAGTGTGCAGGGCGAGCTGAAAGTTCCACACGGCCGGGAAGATCGAGCCGTACAGCGTGGCCTGATGGAATGACTCGTCGCCGTCGATGCGGGGCAGGTAGGGCTCGTAGCACGGGATCACCAGCACGGGTGCCCTGGCCATGTTCTCGACGAGCCACTCCGTCGACGACATGAGCCGGCCCTCCGGCGTGCCGGCGGGAAGCAGATCCGCCAGCGGTTGCCCGCCGACGCGAAGCAGATACGACTCGCGGTACAGCTCGGCGATCTGGTCGCGCAGCCCGGGGTCGGTCACCACCAGCCACCGCCAGGGCTGCTGATTCGAGCCGTTGGCGGCCTGCAGCCCGATGTGCAGGCACTCCCGGATGTCCGCGATGTCGACCGGCGCCTCGAGGTCGAGCGACTTGCGGGCCGAACGGGTCGCGGTTAGGAGGTACTCGACGTCCATCAAGTGCCCCTCTTGGCAAGGTGCGCACCGATTTCGGTGAGGTAGCCGTCGGGCCCACCCAGAAATTCGCTCCAGCCCAGCAGCCGCTTGAGGTAGAGATGGGCGTCGTGCTCCCACGTGTAGCCGATGCCGCCGAACACCTGGATGGCGGTGTCACCCACGGTCGCCAGCCGCCCGGCGAACGCCTTCGCCCGCAGCGCGGCAAGATGGCGTTCGTCGTCAGCGGCATTATCGGCGGCCCACAGCGCGTGGATCACGCCGCTGCGGGCCAGCTCGACGGTCTCGTACATGTCGACGCACAGGTGTTGGACCGCCTGAAACGAGCCGATGACCTGTCCGAATTGCTTTCTGACCTTTGCGTATTCGATGGCCAGGTGCATGACCGCCCGCGCGGCGCCCAGCGCGTCGGCGGCGGTGGCGATGAGGACGTCGTCGATCACGGCCGCAACGTCGTCCGGCGAGGCCGTGGCCAGCCGGCGCGCGCACGCCCCGTCGAGCTCGACGCGAAAACGCTTGCGGGTCTGGTCGATACCGCGCTCGGGCGTCACGGAAACCCCGGACGCGCCGGTTTTCAGCGCGTAAAGACCGATGCCGGCCGGGTCGTCGGCGAGCACCATCAATGTGTCGGCCGCCGCGGCGTCGGGCACGCCGGCGATCTCGCCCCGCACAGCGATGTCCTCACCGCGCACGGTCGCCTCGACGGCGGCGTTTTCCGCATCCAGGAAGCCGACGGAAGCGATGGTGCTGCCGTCGGCGATCCCGGCCAAAAGCGTTGCGCCACCGCCGTTGCCGGCGAGTCGCGTCAGCGCGCGCGCCCCGGCGACCGCGGTCGACAACCAGGGGCCCGGGTGCAGGGCGGCGCCGAGCTCCTCGGCGACCACCCCCGCCTCGACCATCGTCATCCCGGCCCCGCCGTGTTCCTCGGGCACCAGCAGCCCGGTCACGCCGAGGTCGGCCAGGCCCCGCCAGACCGCTTCGTCGACGCCGGTGGGATCGTCGAGCAGGGCGCGCACATGCCCCGAGATGGGCGCCTTCTCAGCGAGAAAGCGCCGGGTGGTGTCGCGCAGCGCGACCTGCTCGTCGGTGAGTTCGAGGTTCATTTGCGGGGCAATCCCAGCACGCGCTGCGCGGTGATGTTCTTGTTGATCTGGGTCGTTCCGCCCGCGATGGTCAGCGAGCGCGACGTGAGGCGGTAGCTCGCCCACGGGGCGCTGGTTCCGTGGCTG
This sequence comes from Mycobacterium sp. E796, assembly GCF_001672815.1. Classification (GTDB taxonomy): domain Bacteria; phylum Actinomycetota; class Actinomycetes; order Mycobacteriales; family Mycobacteriaceae; genus Mycobacterium. The sequence continues at coordinate 38,699 of NZ_LZKK01000080.1, forward strand.
CCCAGCACGTCGAAAGCCAGGGCGGCCATGTCCTGCCCGATCTCGCCCCACACCGTCTTGGCCAGGCTCGCCGACGCGAACGGGTCGCCGCCGTGCAGCGTGGCGGAGATCGACCGCTGGCAGAGCACCTCGAGATACTTGATGCGGACTGCGATTTCGCCGAGGCGCCGCAGTGTCACCGGGTCGTCCAGCGCGTCGCTTTGGGTGTCGAAGTCGTCCACCAGCTCTTCCAGCCGCACCTGCATCTCGGCGTAGAGCCGCGCCGCGCCGGCACGCTCGTGGCTGAGCGTGGTGGTGGCCACCTGCCAGCCGGCGTTCAGCGGCCCGAGCAACGCGTCGGCCGGCACGCGGACGTCGTGAAAGAACACCTCGGCGAAATCGGCGTCGCCGTTGAGCGTTACGAGGGGGCGGACCTCGATGCCCGGCAGCGACATGTCGACGATGAGGCAGGAGATCCCGTTGTGCTTCGGGGCGTCGGGATCGGTGCGCACGTAGAGCTGACACCAGTCCGCGCGATGGCCCAGCGAGGTCCAGATCTTCTGGCCGTTGACGACGAAGTCGTCGCCGTCGCGCACGGCCCGGGTGCGCAGCGCGGCGAGATCGGATCCGGCTTCGGGCTCCGACATCCCCTGGCACCAGATGTCGTCGGCGCGCATCATGCGGGGGAGCAGCGCCCTCTTCTGCTCCTCGGTGCCGTACTGCATGATCGCCGGGGCGATGTTGTTCATCCCAATGACGTTGAGCGGCATGGGCGCCCGTGCGCGGGTGGTTTCCTCGGTGTAGACCAGTTGCTCGAGGACGGTCGCTCCGCGGCCACCGTATTCGCGCGGCCAGGACACGGCGGCCCATCCCGCGTCGGCCATCGTCGCGCTCCACGCCCGCAGTAACTCGATCCCCGCGTCGTCCCGACCGGCGGGCCGGCGGGCGGCCACCAGCTCGTCGGTCAGGTTCGCCGACAGCCAGTCGCGCAGCTCGGTGCGGAACTGTTCGGCTTCCGGGGGGTAGGAGAAGTCCATTTTTCCGGACACTACGTTGGAGCAGATATTAGGTCAACTAGGCGTTGGCGCTCACAGGCCCAGCGTGTACAGCTGGCCGAGCTCGCGGCCGGCGCCGGTGACGACGGCGACCCGGTCGGTGAAGTCAATCATGGTGCGCTCCTTGGCAAGTGCGACCGATGCCCGGCCGTGATTGACCGAAGCTGGAACCGGACCCTACGCTGGAACAGATATTTGGTCAGCAAGTTCCACTGATGAGGGATCGATGGCGAACGACGCGTGTGGCGACCGATTGCAGGCGCTCGGCATGTTCGCGTCCGCGCTCGCGGGCCGGCCCGTCGCGGTCGCCGAACTGCGACCCGGTGAACCGCCGTGGACGGACGGCCAGACGATCCACGTCGACGCCGGGCGGGCTCTCAACGCGATCGCCGTGCAGGCCTCGATGATCGCGGCGGGCAGCCTGGACGCCGACGTAGTGCGCTCCCTGGTCCGCCGTCCCCGGCTGGCCAGGCGCTACCTGGCGGTCGAGGGCCACCGCGCGCTCGTCGCCAACGGTGCGCTGTTGCCGGGCGGCCTGGCGTTGGGCGACGCCGAGGTCGCTGGCGGCAGCGACTCGCCCGCCGCGTCGCTCAGGATTGCCGAGGGCAGGGCGGCGATCGACGACCCGGCGCCGGAGTTCGGCGTGATCCGCCCGGCCAAGGTGTTGGCGGCCGCCGCCCGGGCGGCCAAGCAAGAGGAGGCGGACCCGCGCCACGTGCCACGGGGCCAGGTGCGGCAACTCGCCGAACTGGACGACGCGCAGACCGACGATTCCGACGACCCCGACATCTTCACCAGCCCGGTCGGCGGGGGCGGCTTCATCGGCAAGTGGCTGAAGAAGATGCTGTCGTCCGCGCGCAACACCGGCAGCGGTGGTGGACCGCCCGGCGCCGATACCCCGACGCACCGGACCAATTCGGCCAACCGCGGCCTGCACGCCGTCGCGTCGCTGGCGTCGGTGTCGGGCGAGCAGGTCGACGGCGACGAAGCCAAAGCTACCGACGGCGTGAGGTATCCCGAATGGGACTTCGCGCGCAAGAGCTACCGGCCCGCGTGGTGCACCGTGCGCGAGGTCGAGCCGACCATCAAGACACAGGCGACGCAGGCCATAGCCGGCGCCATCGGCGTCCGCCGCCCGCTGTCCCGGCTCGGGATGGGTTTGCACCGCCGCCACCGCCAGTCGCAGGGCGATGACATCGACATCGACGCCGTGGTGGAGGCCCGGGTGGAGGCGCTGGCCGGGTCGGTGCCCGACGAGGCGGTCTACCTGGACAGCCTGCGCCGCCGGCGCGACCTGTCGGTGCTTCTCCTGCTCGACGTGTCCGGCTCGGCGGCCGAGCCCGGCACGGTCGGGCGGACGGTGCACGAGCAACAGCGCGTGGCGGTCGCCAACCTCGCCGTCGCGCTGCACGACCTGGGCGACCGCGTTGCGCTCTACGCCTACTACTCGCAGGGTCGGCGCGCGGTGAGCATGGTGCCCGTCAAACGATTCGACGACCACCTCGACTCCCTGGTCATGAGGCGGCTCAACAGCCTGGAACCCGGCGCGTTCTCCCGCCTCGGCGCGGCCATCCGCCACGGCTCGGCGGTTCTCGAGGCGCGCGGCGGTACTTCACGGCGGCTGCTGGTGGTGCTTTCCGACGGGCTCGCGTACGACCACGGGTACGAGCGCGCCTGCGGCGCCGCAGACGCGCGCCGCGCCTTGACCGAAGCCCGCCGCCGCGGCACCGGCTGCGTGTGCCTGACGATCGGCGCCGGCACCGACACGCAATCGCTGCGCAGGGTCTTCGGCAGCACCGCGCACGCGACGATCGCGCGCCCGGAGCAACTCTCCGGCGTCATCGGGCCGCTGTTCCGGTCCGCGCTGCGCTCGTTCGAGGCCCGACGACGAGCTGCCGCGACCGCGCGCCCGTTCGTTGAAACAAACATCTGTTCCGGATAGGCTCCAACCAACCTGGGAAGGGAAGCTATGCCCGACGAGCCCGGTCTTGGTTACCGGAACGGCGCGATCCCCGAGGCTGAGATGGCACGGCCCTACTACCAGGCGATCGGCGGCGAGGAGGCCGTCTTCAAGGCGGCGTACCGCCAGGGGCTGTCGCTTCTCCTCAAGGGTCCGACGGGTTGCGGCAAGACGCGATTCGTCGAGGCCATGGCCTACGACCTCGGCCGGCCGCTGATCACCGTCGCCTGTCATGACGACCTCACCACCGCGGACCTCGTCGGCCGGTACCTGTTGCAGGGCGACGAGACGGTCTGGGTGGACGGGCCGCTGACCCGCGCGGTGCGCGAGGGGGCGATCTGCTATCTCGACGAGGTGGTGGAGGCGCGGCAGGACACCACCGTGGTGCTGCACCCGCTCGCCGATCACCGCCACCAGCTGCCCATCGAGCGTCTCGGCGTGACGCTGGACGCAGCACCCGGGTTCGGCCTGGTGGTGTCCTACAACCCCGGCTACCAAAGCGTGCTCAAGGACCTCAAGGACTCGACACGTCAGCGGATGGTCGCCATCGAATTCGGCTTTCCCGCAGCCGATGTCGAAGAGTCGATCGTCGCGCACGAGGCCGGCGTGGACGGCGCGACCGCGGCCGAGTTGGTGCGTTTGGGCCAGGCCATCCGCCGGCTGGAGACCGGTGGGCTGCGCGAGGTCGCGTCGACGCGCGTGCTGATCGCGGCGGGCCGGCTGGTGGCGGAGGGTCTGGCGATGCGCGAGGCGGCGCGGGCCGCGATCGCCGGGCCGCTGACCGACGACGCCGCGGTGGGGCAGGGCCTCGGCGAGATGATCGACATCTATCTGGGTGGGCCTAACGGGCGCCGTGATTGACGCTGCCCACGGCCATGACTAGGGTTCAGAACAAATATTAGGTTTGCGGTCGCGCGCGCAATTTTGACGTCCTGGAGGTCAGATGTCCTACGAAAGCAGCGCAGAACCGATCAAGGTCGGCTACCTGATGGACTTCACGCTGCCACCGGGATTCCCCGAGGAGTTGTTGGCGAGTTTCACGCGGTGCTTCGACCTCATCTTCGAAGAGGCCCGCGAGCAGGGCCTGATCGACCGCCCGGTGCAGATGATCTACCGCGAGGTGGAGGGGTTGCCCAAGGGATCGGTCAAGTCGGTGATCGACGCCTTCGGTGAGCTAGTCGACGAGGGCTGCCTGGTGGTGTTCGGTCCGCACATCACCGACAACTGCGTGCCCACCCGCGAGGCGATCGAGGAGCGGTTCAAGGTGCCCGCGATCAGCGTCACCGGCACCGACGACTGGTTGGGCGAATGGACCTTCTCCTTCCCGCAGGGATCGCTGACCGACGAGCCGATCTTCATCGCCGACCTCGTCGCCAAGCGCGGGCTCGCCGAGATCGGGGTCCTGGTCGAGCAGAACCTGATCGGCGAGAGTTACCTGAGGAATCTGCGAAGCGCCTGCCGGCGCAAGGGCATTCGCATCGTCGCCGAGGCGGCGATCGCGCAGACCGCTCAGGACATCAACGAGGCCGTGCGCACCCTGCACGACGCGAAGGCCGAAGCGATCGTGCACCTGGGCTTCGGCTTCGGGATCGTGTTCGTCAACCCCGCGCTCGAGGCCGTCGATTGGGACCCGCCGCGCTTCACCACCACGGCCTTCCAGAACGCGTGGGTGAACCCGATCATGTGGAACGCGTTCATGGGCTGGATCGGGGTCGACCAGTACGATGAGACGAATCGCGTCGGGCAGGACTTCCTCGATCGCTACGCCGCCAAGTACGACGGCAGCCGTCCCGAGTACTGCGTGCCCGTGGTCAACCATGACGTCGCCGCCACCTTGGTGCGCGCATTTTCCGACGCCCACCCGCTCAGCCCCCGCGGGGTCAAGGATGCGCTGGAGCGGGTGAAGATGATGCCCGCCGCCTCGGGTGCGCCCGGCACCCGCGTGTCGTTCGGCAAGTGGACGCGGCGGGCGTGGATGGGCGCGGGCTACCTGGTGGCGCGGACGCTGGACGCCGACGGCGTCAACTCGCGCCTGGTCGACCGCTTCGGGGAGGACGGCTGATGTCCACACGGTCCACACCGCTTGTCGCGGAGGAGAAGTCGGCGGACCGACCGGACAAACGCGGCTGGGGCGGCTGGGTCGCCGGCGCCGCGCTGGCGGCGTTCGCGCTCTTTTTCATCGCGAACGCCCGCGTGGCCCTCGACCCGCGCGTCGCCAACCCGAACGTGCAGGGCCGACCGCGCCCGGTCAGGTTCGTTTTCGGCCTGGACTACATCACGTTCCTGCAGGTTTCGACCGTGATTATGCTGCTGGTGCTGTTGGTCGTGTTCATCAGGGGCTGGCGCCGCAACCCGGGCAGCCCGGTCATGCTGATGTTCCTGTGCACCACGCTGATCGTGTGGCAGGACCCGATCATGAACTGGGCCCCGTTCGCGGTGTACAACCCCGACCTCATCCACTGGCCGGAGTCGTGGCCGCTGGTTTCGCTGTCGCCGACCGTCGAGCCGTTCGTCGTATTCGGTTACGTCACTTTCTATTTCGGCCCCTACTTCCCGGCCGTCTGGATCCTGCGCAAACTACAGGCAAAATACGGGCCGACGGCTTTCGTGTCGCGGCACCCACTGGTCAGCCTGGGCGTGCTGACCTGCGCGATCGGCTTCGTCTTCGACGCGTGGCTGGAAATCCAGCTCGTCCACATGGGCATGTACATCTACTCGCAGGTGATCCCGTGGGGCTCGGTGTTCACCGGGACGACCTTCCAGTTCCCACTGATCTGGGAGTCGTTCTCGGTGACGTTCGTGATGGTGCCCGCGGCGATCCTGTGCTATCGCGACGACACCGGGAAGTCGGTGGCCGAGAAGCTGGCCGCGAAGGCAAGGATCTTCCCCGGGCGCCCGGTGCTCGGCACGTTCCTGGTGATGTTCGCCATCATCAACGTGTCCTACTTCGCCTACGGCGCCTGGTTCTGGGTCATCAAGGTCAGCCATGCCGCGACCTCGGTGGCCTGCCCGTGGCCCTACCCCGAAGCCAAAGTGTATGATCCGCAAGGGTTTTACGAGAAGGCGGGCGCCCAGGGCCCGTACTCAGTCGGCATCTGGTCGACCTGGGCCAGCGGGGAGCCCCACGGCCGGCCCGTCGTCCAGCCGCCGCCGCCCGGCCAGGGCGCGTGCGCGACCCCGGGCAAGAATGGCTGAGCCGCGCACGGTCGTGATCACCGGCGCGTCGCGCGGGCTGGGATTCGCCTCGGCCGTGCGCCTGTACCGCGAGGGGTGGCGCGTGGTCGCCGCGATGCGGACGCCCGACCGCGCGATGGCGTCGCTGCGCGAGGCCACCGGCGCCTGCGACGACGACCGGCTGATCGGCGTGCAGCTCGACCTGTTGGACGCCGCGTCGATCTCGGCGGCCGCCAAGGCGATCGAGGAAGCCGTCGGCGCCCCCTACGCGCTGGTGCACAACGCGGGGATCTCCGCCGCGGGAGTGGTAGAGGAAACCGATATGGCGTTATGGCAGAGGATGTTCGCCACCAGCGTCATGGGCCCCGTCGCGCTCACCCAGGCGTTGCTGCCGTCGATGCGGGCGGCGGGGGAGGGCCGCATCGTCCTGGTCTCCAGCGCGGCCGGCGTGCGCGGACAGCCGGCCACCGCGCCCTACTCGGCGGCCAAGGGAGCGCTGGAGCGGTGGGGCGAGGCCATGGCGTGCGAGGTCGCGCCCTTCGGTCTCGGTGTCACCGTTTTGGTGGCCGGCATGTACGACACCGAGATCATCACCGACGCCGGCACCACCGACAACCGCGACTTCGGCGGGCCCTACGCCCGGTTGCACGCCACCATGGACACCCGCGGGCGCTTCGCGATGAAATTGGCCCGCCCGGCCGATCGGTTCACCGACGGCCTGCTCAAGGCGCTCGAGGACCGGCGACCGTTCCGCCGCCGCGGCGTCGGGCCGGACGCGTCGATGCTGTTGGCCGCCAACCGGATCCTGCCCGCCTCCGGCATGCACCACATGTCGCGGATCGTGCTCGGCATTCCGAGGCAGGGCTCGATGCGGGGCGGGGCATGGCCGCAGACCGTGAGCCAGCGGGTGATGTCGGTGTTGCGGCGCTTCAAATCGAAGGAGCAGTAGTGGAACAGCTTTTCGACGATCTGGAGGACTTCGGCGCCTTCGACGACGCGGTCTCCGGGGACGTGCGCGATCCGTACACGGAGCTGGCGCGGCTGCGCCGCGAGGAGCCCATTCAGCGCCTCGACGTCTCCGGGATGCCCCATGAGGAGTCCAAGCCGGTCTTCATCGTGTATCGCCACGAAGAGGCCCAGCAGATGCTGCGCGACAACGAGACGTTCTCGTCGGCGGCCGTCATCGCGGCGTTCGGGCCGGTGCTGGGGGAACGCGTGATGCTCGGCATGGACGAGCCGGTGCACGGACGGCTGCGCTCGCTGGTGTCAAAGGCGTTCTCGCAGAAGGCTTTGGCACGCTGGGAGGACGAGCTGGTGGGACGCGTGGCTAACAGCCTGATCGACAAGTTCGCCGCGAACGGCAGGGCCGACCTGGTCAAGGAGTTCACCTTCGACTATCCCAGCCAGATCATCGCGGCCCTGCTGGGCCTGCCGCAGCAGGACTACCCGCAGTTCCAGCGGTGGTCCATCTCGCTGCTGAGCTGGATCCTCAATCCCGAGCGCGGCCTCGCTGCTTCGGCCGCGCTGTGCGACTACTTCGCGCCGATCCTCGAGGCACGCCGCGCCGAACCGCGCGAGGACCTGATCAGCGCGCTGGCCCAGGCCGAGATCGACGGCGAGAAGCTCGAGGACGAGGAGATTTACTCGTTCCTGCGGCTGCTGCTGCCCGCCGGGGTGGAGACGACGTACCGGGCCCTGGGCAGCCTGCTCTTCGCGCTGCTGTCCGATCCGGCGCAGCTGGATGCCGTCCGCGCGGACCGGTCCCTGCTGCCGCAGGCCGTCGAGGAGAGTGTGCGGTGGGAGCCGCCCCTGCTGACCATCACGCGGGTGGCCACTCGCGACACCGAACTCGGCGGGGTGCCGATCCCGGCAGGTTCGACAGTGATGCCGATGCTGGGGGCCGCCAACCGGCAGGAGGACCGCTATCCCGATCCCGACACGTTCGACATCTTCCGCCAAGCGCGGGGACACCTCGGCTGGGGCCACGGCGTGCACGTGTGCCTCGGCATGCACCTGGCCCGGCTGGAGATGCGCACCGCCGTCAACCTACTGCTCGACCGGCTGCCGAACCTGCGGCTGGACCCCGACGGGGACGACCCCCACATCCGCGGGCAGGTTTTCCGGTCGCCGACGTCGTTACCGGTGCTCTTCGACCCCTGCTAGCCAGCCCTCGCGAAGGTTGGATATTGCCAATCGGCTACTTTCCAGTAAGGCTCTCTGTAGCCCCTCAACGACTCAGAAGAGAGTGACAAACATGACTGAGGCTGTAAAGGTCCGTTTCGAGCCGAAGATGATGATCGACGGCAAGCTCGTCGAGGGCGGGGCCGGCACCTTCACCAACATCAACCCCGCGACCGAGGAGCCGCTCGGTGAGGTCGCGGACGCGTCGAAGGAAGACATGCACCGCGCCATCGACGCCGCGCGGCGCGCCTTCGACGAGACGGACTGGTCGACCAACCGGGAGCTGCGCAAGCGCTGCCTGTTGCAGCTGCACGAGGCGATCGAATCGGAGAAGGAAGAGTTGCGCGAGGAGCTGATCCTCGAGGTCGGCTCGCCGCGGGCTATCACCTTCGGCCCCCAGCTGGACGCCCCACTCGAAGACGGACTGAAGTACCCGGCCAGGTTGATCGACGAGTACGCCTGGGAAACCGACCTCGGCGACAAGGTGATCAGCCTGACTGGCACGCTGACCACCCGCAAGGTCTGGCGCGAACCTGTGGGCGTGGTCGGCGCGATCGTGCCGTGGAACTTCCCGTTCGAGGTCACCCTCAACAAGCTCGGCCAGGCGCTGGGCACCGGCAACACCGTGGTCCTCAAGCCGGCGCCCAACACGCCGTTCAACGCGACCCGGCTCGGCCGGCTGATCGCCGAGAAGACCGACATTCCCGCGGGCGTCGTCAACGTTGTGACGGCGTCGGATCACTTTGTCGGCGAGGAACTTACGCTATCGCCGAAGGTGGACCTGATCTCCTTCACCGGTTCCACCGTGGTCGGCCAGCGGATCATGGAAAAGGGTGCCGCGACGATGAAGCGGCTGTTCCTGGAGCTGGGCGGCAAGTCAGCGACGATCGTCTTGGAGGACGCCGACTTCGGCGCGGCCTGCGCGATCGGCATCGCGCCCTGCATGCACGCCGGGCAGGGCTGCGCCAACCCCACCCGGATGCTGTTGCCGCGGTCCCGCTACGACGAGGGCGTCGCGATCCTCAAGAGCATCTACGAGAACGTCACGTGCGGCGACCCGCAGGATCCCGGAACCCTCTGCGGGCCGGTGATTTCGGAGGTGCAGCGCAACCGCGTGATGGGCTACATCCGCAAGGGCGTCGAGGAGGGCGCCACCGCGCTGGTCGGCGGCCCGGACGCGCCCACCGGCTTCGACAAGGGATTCTATGTCAGGCCAACGCTTTTCACCGACGTCGACAACTCCATGACCATCGCGCAGGAGGAAATCTTCGGTCCCGTGCTCGCGGTCATCCCGTATGACGACGAGGAGGACGCGATCCGGATCGCCAACGACAGCAAGTACGGGCTGGCGGGCAACGTGATGTCCGGGTCGCTGGAGCGTTCGCTGGCGGTGGCCCGCCGGATCCGGGCGGGCTTCATGGGCGTCAACGGCGGTGCCCCGTACGGCGCCGACACGCCGTTCGGCGGTTACAAGTACAGCGGGGTGGGCCGCCAGAACGGCGTCGCCGGCTTCGACCAGTACACCGAGATCAAGTCGGTGGCATACCCCGCCGGCTGACCGCCTCACTACCGCGAGCGTGCGTGGCTGCACAATGACACGCCGTGCGGCGCGTCATTGTGCGCACGCTCGCCGGGCGTCGCGCCCATGTCTGGACACCCCGGCCTTCGCCCGTCCAACCCCTTGGTTGACAATCGACGCAGACCCCAAGTCAAAGGAGACACCACCATGCCTGAAGCCGTCATCGTCGAGGCCGTCCGATCCCCGCTCGGTAAGCGCAACGGCGGGCTGTCCGGCGTGCACTCGGCCGACCTGTCCGCGCAGGTCCTCAACGGGCTGGTCGACAAGGCCGGCATCGACCCCGGGATCGTCGACGACGTCATCTGGGGTTGCGTCAGCCAGGCCGGCGAACAGGCCATCGACATTGCCCGCACCGCGGTGCTGACGGCCGGTTGGCCCGAGACCGTGCCGGGCGTGACCGTCGACCGCCAATGCGGGTCGAGCCAGCAGTCCATCCATTTCGCCGCGGCGGGCGTGGTGGCCGGGCACTACGACGTCGTCGTCGCTGGCGGTGTCGAGTCGATGTCACGCACCCCGATGGGATCGTCGCTGGCCAACGGCGGCAACCCGTACTCGCAGGCCTTCAAGGACCGGTACCACCGCACGCCGAATCAGGGCATCGGCGCGGAGATGATCGCCGAGCAGTGGGGCTTCGACCGGCTCGCGCTCGACGAGTTCTCCCTGGGATCGCACGAAAAGGCCGCCGCCGCACAGGATTCCGGCGCGTTCGACGACCAGATCGTGGGCATCAAGGACCAGGACGGCAATATCGTGCTGAAGGACGAGGGCATCCGCCGCGGCACCCCGATGGAAAAGATGGCGTCGCTGAAGCCCGCGTTCAAGGAGGACGGCGTGATCCATGCCGGCAACTCCTCGCAGATCACCGACGGCTCGGCCGCGATCCTGTTCATGTCCGCCGAGAAGGCCAAGGAACTGGGCCTCACCCCGATCGCCAAGGTGCACACCGCGGTACTGGCCGGCGCCGACCCGGTGATCATGCTGACGGCGCCCATCCCGGCGACGCAGAAGGCGCTGAAGAAATCGGGGCTGTCCATCGGCGACATCGGGGCCTACGAGGTCAACGAGGCGTTCGCGCCCGTTCCGCTGGCGTGGCTGAGGGACATCGGGGCCGACGAGAAGAAGCTCAACCCCAACGGCGGTGCCATCGCGCTGGGCCACCCGCTCGGCGGCTCGGGGGCGCGGCTGATGACCACGCTGCTGTACCACATGCGCGACAAGGGAATTCGCTACGGACTGCAGACGATGTGTGAGGGCGGCGGTCAGGCCAACGCCACGATCGTGGAACTGCTGTGACCGAAGCTGGCAACGGCCAGCCGGGAGCCCTCGTCGAGCACCGCGGCAACGTGATGGTCATAACCATCAACCGGCCGGAGGCTCGCAACGCGGTCAACGGGGCCGTCAGCATCGCCGTCGGGGATGCGCTGGAGCAAGCGCAACACGACCCCGACGTGCGGGCGGTGGTGATCACCGGCGCCGGGGACAAGTCGTTCTGCGCCGGCGCGGACCTCAAGGCGATCTCGCGCCGGGAGAACCTGTATCACCCCGAGCACGGCGAGTGGGGCTTCGCGGGTTACGTGCACCACTTCATCGACAAGCCGACGATCGCCGCGGTCAACGGCACAGCACTGGGCGGCGGCACGGAACTCGCGCTGGCCAGCGACCTGGTGGTCGCCGACGAGCGCGCCACGTTCGGGCTGCCGGAGGTGAAGCGGGGGCTGATCGCAGCCGCCGGCGGCGTCTTCCGGATCATGGACCAGCTGCCCCGCAAAGTGGCCATGGAATTGCTGTTGACCGGCGAGCCGATCACCGCGTCCGACGCCTTCGAATGGGGCCTGATCAACCAGGTGGTCAGCGAGGGCTCCGTGATGGACGCCGCGCTGGCCTTGGCGGCGCGGGTGACCGCCAACGCGCCGCTGTCGGTGCAGGCCAGCAAGCGCATCGCCTACGGCGTCGACGACGGCGTCATCGTCGGGGACGAACCCGGCTGGGAGCGCACCATGCGCGAGATGCGGACCCTGATCCGATCCGAGGACGCCAAGGAAGGACCCCTGGCGTTCGCCGAGAAGCGGGAGCCCGTCTGGAAGGCGCGCTAGCGGGCCAGGATGTTCACCGCGCGGTCGAACACGCCCGGCAGCAGCGTGCACGCCGGGACGATGGCGCGGCGGGCGACCCGCGGCGCGCTGCCCAGCACCAGCGCCCGGGTGAGCAGCCGGTAGTTGCGGGTGACCCGGTGCCATGCGGCCTCGTACGACGACGGGGCGTCGTTGGCGATGGCCTCGACCGCCGCGGCCGCCTGCTTGACCGCGAGGCTGATGCCCTCGCCGGTCAGGGCGTCCTCGTAGCCGGCCGCGTCACCCACCAGGAGCACCCGGCCCGCGACGCGGCGGGACACCACCTGGCGTAGCGGGCCACAGCCGCGGGCATGCCCGCGCTCGGCACCCTGCAGGTGGTGGGCCAGCCAAGGGAACCACGCCAGGTCGGGTCGCCCCCCGGAGAGGATCGCCACGCCGACCAGGTCCGGCTCCACCGGGGTCACGTAGGCCTCACCCCAGGGGGACCAGTGCACCTCCACGAACTCCGACCACGCCGGCACCTTGAAGTGCCACCGCACGCCGTGGCGCCGGGGCGTTCCGGCCCGGGCCTCGATGCCGACGGCGCGGCGCACCGGCGAGTGCAGCCCGTCGGCCGCCACCAACCATTTCGCGCGCACCCCCGCGGCGGTCACGCCGCGCGTGTCCTGCTGGACGTCGGTCACGCGGGCCCGAATCCACTCGGTGTCTTCCTCTTTGGCCCGCGCCGCCAGCGCCGAATGCAGCGTCGTGCGTCGCACGCCCCTGCCCGGCCCGCTGCGGAACCGCGCCTCCGCCCGGCGTTGTTCGTTTACGTAGGCGATGCCGCGAAGCGGCATCCCGGCCGGATCCACGCCGAGCGACGTCAGCTCGGCCAGACCGCCGGGCATCAACCCCTCGCCGCAGGCCTTGTCGATCGGGCCGTCGCGGGGCTCGGCCACGATCACCGAAAGCCCTTGGCGGCGAGCGTGTAACGCCGTCGCGAGGCCGCCCGGGCCGCCGCCGACGATCAGCAGGTCGGAGTCGTAGCCGCTCATACGTATCCCAAAGCGGAGTTCTCCACCCGCAGGCGCACCCGGAGCAACAGCGCGTTGGCCAGCGTGAAGATGATCGCCGTCAGCCACGCGGTGTGGACCAGCGGCAGCGCGAACCCCTCGGCCACCACGGCGACATAGTTCGGGTGGTGCAGCCACCGGTAGGGGCCCCGGACCACCAGCGGCGCGTAGGGCAACACGATCACCCGGGTGTTCCACCGCCGGCCCAGCGTCCGGATGCACCACCAGCGCAGCCCCTGGCTGGCCGCCAGCACCGCCACCATCGGCCAGCCCAGCCAGGGGATGAACGGGCGGTGCAGCGCCCAGGGTTCGATGAGGCAACCGAACAGCAGCGCGGTGTGCAGCGCGACCATCACCGGATAGTGGTTCTGGCCAAACTCCTTGCCGCCCTGGGCAAAAGACCATCGGGCGTTCCGTTGGGCGACCACCAGCTCGGCGAGTCGTTCGACGCCCACCGCGAGAATCAGCAAGTAGTACATAGCTGTATCGCGCCCTACCAGCTCAGCAGGACGAGTTCGGCGGAAAAGCCCGGTCCCATCGCGATCATCAGCCCGATGGAGCCCGGCGACGGTGGGTCGGCCATGGTGGCGTGCAGTATATCAAGCACCGAAACCGACGAAAGGTTTCCGTTGTTGCGCAACGAATTTCTGGTGTGCGCGAACGCATCCGGGGGCAACTCCAACACGTCTTGGACCGCGTCGATCACCTTCGGACCGGCGGCGTGCAACAGCCACGTCGACACGTCGGCTGTGCTCAGCCCGTGGTCGGCGAGGAAGTCGCGGATGTCGTCGCCCAGGTACTTCTCCACGATGGTCGCAATCTCCACCGACAGCACGATCTGAAACCCGCTGCTGCCGATGTTCCAGCCCAACACGTTCTCGGTGTCCGGGTAGGTCCGGCTGCGGGTGGCCAGCAGCTTGGGCCCGGCCCCCGATCTGGCAGCGCGGTCGGCGCCCACGGCGATCACGACGCCGGCACCATCGCCAAACAGGCTGGAAGCCACCAGGTTTGGGAGCGAATGGTCCTGGCGCTGCACGGTCAGCGAGCAGAGCTCGACCGCCAGCAGCACCGCCACGTCAGTGGGGAATGCGCGCAGGTAGTCGTGCACCCGGGCCATGCCGGCCGCGCCGGCGACGCAACCCAGGCCGAACAGCGGAACCCGCTTGACGTCCTGCCGAAATCCGAGTCGTGTGGCCAGCCGCGCCTCCAGCGACGGGACCGCTAACCCGGTCACCGTGGTCGAAAAGATGGCGTCGACCTCCGATGGCTTGACATTGGCCTGGTCAAGCGCGGTGAGCATCGCCTCCTCGGCCAGGTCGAGCGCGATTTCGATGTAGGCATCGTTGGCCTCGGTGAAGCCGCTCAGCTCGCCGTATCGCGACAGTGGTAGGGCGATGTTTCGGAACTCAACGCCGCTGCTCCGGGCGAACTTCCGAAATTCCGGACCCGCGAACTCGGTCAACGCGCCGATGGTCTCATCCTGCGTGTATCGATTGGGTGGGAACTTTACTGAAACTCCTGCGACGGACGGAACCGCCTCGGCTGTGAGCGTCCTCGATCTTGGCCGAACCGAATTACCCCCGATTATTTCCTCCATGTAGGGGGTCACGTTACCGCCGTCCGACAGGTTCAATGTGCGCTACGCCACAGCGTCGGGAATGCGGATTCCGGGCAGGCTGATGCGGCCCGCGCCGACAGCGCCGATGGCACCGGCATTCAACTAGGCCCAAAAAGCCTGGCCCGCAACGATTCTTCAATGCCGCATAACGGAGGCGACGTCGCGCTTGTTTGGCTGCGAGAGGCCACCGGAATCATCGTTGCCCGCGTTGTGTATTTCCCGATTTGATGCACACGAGTTCAATATGTCGCGTCCTAGCCTTTTGTACTCGAGTTGAATAAGAACGCCTTACGCGGCCCACGTTGCCGATGCCGGTATTGGTAATTCCGCGATATATACCGCTCTAACTTCCGGATCAGCGAAGCGATCGCATGCGCCCGCATCGTCGGTAGGGTCGGGAGTATGCGGATTCTGGTCACCGGCGCCACCGGTTATGTCGGTTCACGCCTGGTCACGGCGCTGCTGGAGGACGGGCATCAGGTCGTGACCGCCACCCGAAACCCGGAGCGGCTCAAGCGTTTAGGGTGGTTCGACGACGTGCTACCCGTCACCCTCGACGCGTCCAATCCAACATCTGTACGGCAAGCGATGGACGCCGCCGGCCCGATCGACGTGCTGTATTACCTGGTGCACGCGATCGGCCAGCCCGGCTTCCGCGACGCCGACCGGGCCGCGGCCGCCAACGTCGCGGTGGCGGCGGGGGACGCCGGCGTGCGGCGCATCGTCTACCTCGGCGGCTTCGTGCCGGCGGACGAGGCGCTGTCCGAGCATCTGGCCAGCAGGGCCGAGGTGGCCGAGGCCCTGACGGTCGAGGGCGGCCCGGAACTGGTGTGGCTGGGCGCGGCGATGATCATCGGGGCCGGCTCGACGTCGTTCGAGATGATGCGCTACGTGGGCGACCGATTCCCGCTCATGCCGATTCCGAACTGGATGGACAACCCGATCGACCCGGCCGACCGGCACGGCGGCGTGCCACCTGCCGGAGATCCGCGCATACGTCTTGAGCAGCTCGCGGTAGGAGGTCGTGGTGGGCCCGGAGATGTCGTAGGCGCCCGCGGGCACCCGATCGGGGTACGCCGCGGCGACGAGATAGTGCAAGACGTCGCGGATGGAGATCGGGTCGATCGGGTTGTCCATCCAGTTCGGAATCGGCATGAGCGGGAATCGGTCGCCCACGTAGCGCATCATCTCGA
>NZ_LZKK01000081.1 GCF_001672815.1 Mycobacterium sp. E796
GGCCGGCGTGACGGCCGTCGCCAAGGGGGCTGCCGGTGCCGCCGGCGCCGCGCCACCGGAGACGCCGGCCGCTGCCGCAGGCACCCCCGCCGCCGCGGAGCCTGCCGACGCCGCGGTGCTCGCCAGCGGTTGCGCGCTCGACAGCGCCTGGCCGGGGACATTGCCCGTCACCATGTTCTGGACGGTTTGCAGGGGCGTGGCGTTCGCGGCCTCGGTGAGGGCGTACTGCTCGGCGCCGGCGCTCATCAGCTGGACGAACTGGGTGTGGAAGGCCTGCGCCGCGGCGCTGAGCGCCTGATAGACCTGGGCGTGCGCGTCGAACAGGCTCGCGATGCCGGCCGACACCTCGTCGGCGCCCGCGGGCAACACGCTGGATACCGGCCCCGAAGCGGCCGAGTTTGCATCGCTGATCGCCGAACCGATGTTGGCCAAATCCATTGCGGCATTAGCCACATACTCAGGCGCTGCGATCACATACGACATTCGGCTCCCCCGCCTGTCTTGACGTCGTCCGCCTCCCCATCACGGACACCGCTTGAGCGCACACTATCGCCCACCCGGGTCTCCCGAGGCGTTTTCGGCGGATCTTCACCATGCATTCAGTGGGGCGGGCCACGCCGCAGCGTGACCCGCCCCGAAAATGCGATGACATTCATGCTGCCCACGTAAATGGCCACGACAAGTGGCGGGCGCGCGGCTGACTTCCCGTCAGGCGCGAACTCTGCGTCGCAATGTTCGTGGACGGCACGACGTCCCGATGTCGGATATCACCTCCCTTCAGCGATCCGCGATCCGCGCACGGTTTCCCGGAGGCGATCGCTCCCGTACACCCGGCGCCTGTTTGCTGAACGAGTCGATACGCATCAACACCACACCCACCTCAACCCGCGAGATGACCTGCACATGTCGATATATATTTTCAAATACCACGACGAGCGGACGTTCGCAAGTATCTGAGCCGGCCCGGTCTGACCGCCGAGAAAAATTCAGGTCGAGCGAGCCCGATCAACGACCACCGGTCAGCCGGTGTCGTTCTCCGGCAGCGACATTGGACGTCAGCGGGACGGTTCTCGATGCCGGCCGACGCCGGGGCGCGGCCCGGCGAAGAGCCGGCGCACGACCTTCAGCTGCCGCCCGTCGCGGCCGGGAGCCCACAGGCCGATCAGGACCGCGGCGATCGTGACGATCACGGCCATCACCGTCGTCGAGGCGTGCATCGCCGTCATGAACGCCGCTTTGCTGACCTCGGCCAGCTGGCCCCCCTGCGGCCCCAGCTTCCCGGCAACCTCGACCGCCTTGGCCAGCGAGTCGGTCGCCGGGCCGCGCACCGGGGCGGGGAACCCCGCCAGCCTGGGCGCCAGCTCGTGGGAGTAGCGGCCGGCCAGTATCGAGCCGGCCACGGCAATCCCCAGGGCGCCGCCCATCTCGCGCGACGTGTCGTTGACCGCGGACGCGACCCCCTGCTTTTCGTCCGGGACCGCGCCCATGATCGCCGAAGTCGTAGGCGCGGTGCAGAATCCGATGCCGGTACTCAGGATCAGCGTCGGCCACGCCATGCCAAGGAAACTCGAATGCAGGTCGAGTGTCCGCATGCACAGGAAGCCGACCGCCATCGTCAACGTGCCCACGAATAGCACCAAGCGCAGCCCGAACTTCGGCACATACCAGAACGACAGCGCCGAGAAAATGCCCAGCGGGACCATGAACGGGCCGAATGCCACCGCCGTCATCAGCGGGGAGTAGCCCATGATCTGCTGCACGTACTGCATGCCCAGGTAGAAGAAACCGAACGTCGCGCCGAACAGGACGACGATCGTCGCGACGCCGGTGGCGAAGCTGGGATCGCCGAACAGTCGCACGTCGAGCAGGGGATGGCGGGTCCGGAATTCGACGACGCCGAACACGGCCGCGATGATCGCCCCGGCGACCAGCCCGCCCCAGATCAGGGGATCGCTCCAGCCGCGGTCGGGCGCCTCCAGGATCGCGGCCACCGCGATCGCGACGGCCGCGCCGATCAGCACCGCGCCCAGCGAGTCGATCCGGGGCGCGTTGGCTTCCCGTGACGACGCGACGGTGCACGCCAGCGCGAAGATCGCCAGGCCCGCGACGCCCAACGACCAGAAGATCGCGTGCCAGTCCCAAAAGCGAAGCAGCAGGCCGGATCCGAACATGCCCAGCACCCCGCCGGAACCGGCGGTCCCGGCCCAGATCCCGACGGCCTTGATCCGGTCCTCCTTCGGATAGGCCACCGTCAGCAGCGACAGCGTCGCGGGCATCACGAACGCGGCGCCGACGCCGGCGACCGCCCGTCCCGCGATGATCTGCAGCGGGCTGTGCAGCAGAGCCGGCGCTGCCGACCCCAGGGCGAAGACGAGCAAACCGACGAGCAACGCGCCCCGCCGGCCGTAGCGGTCGCCGATCGCGCCGGCGGGTAGCAGCAAGCAGGCCAGCGCCACCGTGTAACCGTCGACGACCCAGGTCAGCTGGGACTGGGTCGCCGAGGTGGCGACCGCGAGGTCGCCCAGCGCGGTGTTCAGCGCCGTCATCGACGCGACGACCAGCCCGACGCCCATGCAGGCGACGGCCAGGGTCCAAGTTCGGGCCCGGGGACTACCCCCGATGCGCGTTACATCACTACGCTGATCAGGCCGTATCAGCGTTTCGGCCATATGAAGCGCCTCCTAACGGGGGCGTAGCAAGATTTTCGAGACTCTTGGTCTTGTAGGTAAACCGATAGGCTTGGTTCCAAACCGGGAGGTAGCTCACAATTACCGGCGCAAGTACCGATCCCCGTCCAGCGCGGTCCAGGGCCCGTTTGCTCGAGGCCGCCGCTGCGCTGCTGCGTTCGGGGGGTCCCAGCGCGGTGACCGTCGATGCGGTCACCCGTAGCGCCAATGTAGCGAGGGCGACCCTGTATCGCCACTTCCCGAGCGGAAATGATTTGCTGGCAGCGGCATTCAACAGCCTGATACCGCCGCCGCCGATGCCGCCGGCCGACGGGTCGCTGCGCGATCGCCTCATCGGGCTGGTCCTTGCCCATGCCGAAACCGTGGCCCAGGCGCCGGCCCTGCTGACGGCCATGTCGTGGCTCTCGCTGGGCCGCGACCTGGACAAGTTGCCGGAACCCCACCAGGTCGGCACCGGCGACAGCGCGTCGATTTGCACGCTGCGGGAGCGCATCGCGCAGCAGTACGCCGCCCCTTTCGACGCGGTTTTCGACAGCCCCGAGGCCGCCGCCGAACTCGGTGAGGTCGACCGGTCTCGCGCCATCGCGCTGCTGATCGGCCCGCTGATGCTGGGACGCCTGTCGACCCTGCCCGACTTCGACTACCGCGAGTGCGCGCGCGCCGCCGTCGACGGTTTCCTGCACGTGCAGCGGGCCCAGCAGAGGGCCGACGCGGCGACCACCGAATCCGCTGGTGCCTGAGTCCTGGCGAGGTTTGCCCGGGATTTGGCCAAACCCATGATCTGAGGCATACTGTTCAGGTTGCCTTGCGCCGGGTTCTGCCTGGCCGGGCATACGACCAGCGCCCAACCGGGCGCGTCCGGTCCCAACCTCGGAATGCGACCAATTTCGGCCGCGCACGAGGCTGCGTAAGGGTGACACACCCGACCGCGGGGGCCGGTGAACCACGACAGGTAAACAGCGGCGCAGTATCCGGCGCGACGCTCGACCGGCCCAAGGTTGGGCCGCCGATCCGCGCGCCGGGGGCACCAGCCCGGGTACCGGGCTTTAAGAGGAGTGAGGGTAGGAGAAAGCGTGGCGGGACAGAAGATCCGCATCAGGCTTAAGGCCTACGACCATGAGGCCATCGACGCATCGGCGCGCAAGATCGTCGAGACCGTCGTCCGCACGGGTGCCAGCGTCGTAGGGCCGGTGCCGCTGCCGACCGAGAAGAACGTGTATTGCGTCATCCGCTCCCCGCACAAGTACAAGGACTCGCGGGAGCACTTCGAGATGCGCACGCACAAGCGGTTGATTGACATCCTCGATCCGACGCCGAAGACGGTCGACGCGCTGATGCGCATCGACCTGCCGGCCAGTGTCGACGTCAACATCCAGTAGGAGATCCAGACTCATGGCAAGACAGGGCAATCCCGCCCAGAGGCGGGGCCTTCTGGGTACCAAGCTGGGCATGACGCAGGTGTTCGACGAGAACAACCGGGTCGTGCCGGTGACGGTGGTCAAGGCCGGTCCCAACGTGGTGACCCGCATCCGCACGCCGGAGCGCGACGGCTACAGCGCCGTGCAGTTGGCGTACGGCGAGATCAGCCCGCGCAAGGTCAACAAGCCGGTCACCGGTCAGTACACGGCGGCGGGCGTCAACCCGCGCCGCTTCCTGGCCGAGCTGCGGCTGGACAACCCCGACGCCGCCGCCGAATACGAGGTCGGCCAGGAGCTGACGGCGGAGATCTTCGCCGACGGCGCCTACGTCGACGTGACCGGCACCTCCAAGGGCAAGGGCTTCGCCGGCACCATGAAGCGGCACGGCTTCCGCGGCCAGGGCGCCAGCCACGGCGCCCAGGCGGTGCACCGCCGGCCGGGTTCCATCGGGGGCTGCGCCACGCCCGCCCGGGTCTTCAAGGGCACGCGGATGGCCGGCCGGATGGGCAACGACCGGGTGACCGTGCAGAACCTGTTGGTGCACAAGGTCGATGCCGAGAACGGCGTGCTGTTGATCAAGGGTGCGGTCCCCGGCCGCACCGGCGGACTCGTGATGGTTCGCAGCGCGATCAAACGAGGTGAAAACTGATGGCACTCAAGATTGACGTCAAGACGCCGGACGGCAAGGTCGACGGCTCCGTAGAGCTGCCCGCCGAATTGTTCGACGCCCCGGCCAATATCGCGCTGATGCACCAGGTGGTCACCGCGCAACGGGCCGCCGCCCGCCAGGGCACGCACTCGACCAAGACGCGCGGCGAGGTCAGCGGCGGTGGCCGTAAGCCCTACCGGCAGAAGGGCACCGGACGCGCCCGGCAGGGTTCGACGCGGGCCCCGCAGTTCACGGGCGGTGGCACGGTGCATGGCCCCAAGCCGCGCGACTACAGCCAGCGCACGCCCAAGAAGATGATCGCCGCGGCATTGCGCGGGGCGCTGTCCGACCGCGCGCGCAACGGACGCATCCACGCGATCACCGAGTTGGTCGCGGGCCAGACCCCGTCGACCAAGAGCGCCAAGGCATTTCTGGACACGCTGTCCGATCGCAAGCGGCTGCTGCTGGTCATCGGCCGCGCCGACGAGACCGGTGCGAAGAGCGTGCGCAACCTGCCCGGCGTGCATGTGTTGGCGCCCGACCAGCTCAACACCTACGACGTGCTGCGCTCCGATGACGTGGTGTTCAGCGTCGAGGCCCTCAACGCCTACATCGCGGCTAACACTGCCGCCAACACCAGTTCTGCCGAGGAGGTTTCGGCCTGATGGCGACCATCGCTGACCCCCGCGACATCATCCTGGCGCCGGTCATCTCCGAGAAGTCCTATTCGCTGCTGGACGAGAACGTGTACACGTTCGTGGTGCACCCCGACTCGAACAAGACGCAGATCAAGATCGCCATCGAGAAGATCTTCTCCGTCAAGGTCGCGTCGGTGAACACCGCGAACCGGCAGGGCAAGCGCAAGCGCACCCGGACCGGTTACGGCAAGCGCAAGGGCACCAAGCGCGCCATCGTCACCCTGGCCCCGGGCAGCAAGCCGATCGACCTCTTCGGCGCACCGAGCTAGCGCGGCGACGATGCAGAGCGAAGCGATGAGGAGGAGCCGGGCAATCTGGCCCGTCGAGCGCGAGAGAAAGACCTGATTAGACATGGCAATTCGTAAGTACAAGCCGACGACCCCGGGTCGCCGCGGCGCCAGCGTGTCCGACTTCGCCGAGATCACCCGTTCGGAGCCGGAGAAGTCGTTGGTGCGCCCGCTGCACGGTCACGGTGGCCGCAATGCGCACGGCCGGATCACCACCCGCCACAAGGGTGGTGGCCACAAGCGCGCCTACCGGGTGGTCGACTTCCGTCGTAACGACAAGGACGGCGTCAACGCGAAGGTCGCGCACATCGAGTACGACCCGAACCGCACGGCCAACATCGCGCTGCTGCACTTCCTCGACGGCGAGAAGCGCTACATCATTGCGCCGCTTGGTCTCTCGCAGGGCGACGTGGTGGAGTCGGGCCCCAACGCCGACATCAAGCCGGGTAACAACCTGCCGCTGCGCAACATCCCGGCCGGTACCTTGGTACACGCCGTGGAGCTGCGCCCGGGCGGCGGCGCCAAGCTGGCGCGCTCGGCCGGGTCGAGCATCCAGCTGCTCGGCAAGGAGGGCACCTACGCGTCGCTGCGCATGCCCAGCGGCGAGATCCGCCGCGTCGACGTGCGCTGCCGCGCCACGGTCGGCGAGGTGGGCAACGCCGAGCAGGCAAACATCAACTGGGGCAAGGCCGGTCGGATGCGGTGGAAGGGCAAGCGCCCGTCGGTCCGTGGTGT
>NZ_LZKK01000082.1 GCF_001672815.1 Mycobacterium sp. E796
GCCTCGGTGGCCATGATCGCGGGCGTGTTCTGCCCGAAGATGTTGGTCGCGATCAACGCCATGAGCTGAGCGCGGTTGGCCGCGACCAGTGGCGGCGGCACCGTCATCCCATACGCCGTTTCGAAGGCGGCCGCAGCGGCCGTGGCCTGCGTGGCCGCCTGCTCGCATTGCCCGGCGGTGGCGGTCATCCATGTGACGTAGGGCGTGACCGCGGCGGCCATCGACAGCGACGTCGGCCCCAGCCACGACTCGTCGGTCAGGCCCGCGATCACCGACTGGTAGCCGCTCGCGGCGTCGGTCAGCTCGGCGGCCAGCGACTCCCACCCTGCGGAAGCCGCCAACAGAGTGCCGGGGCCCGGCCCCAAATACATCCGACCGGAGTTGATCTCCGGTGGCAACGCGCCAAAGTCCATTCCTATCCCTATCTCTCGTTCGAGTTTGCTGCGTCGATTGCGTTCGAGCGGCGTCGTCGCCCTCGCCGCCGCGGAACCTGGTGGTGGTCGACGACGGGCGGCGGGGCCGGATGGCCCGCGCGACGGCTCCGTGGCCGCCGGCGACGACTAGGTCCGAGGCCACCGACGATCGCAGGGACGGGCGCGTGGCCGCCCCTCGGTGGCGATGCTTCGGAAGAGGCCGGATCGGTCAGGTCTCCGGCGGCCGCCACCGGCCGCGTAGAACCGATGCCCCGGGCGTCATCAACCGTCGTCAAAGCTGTTCCGGATGGGCCGCTGTCCGGCGGCATCATGAAATGCATTCAGCCCTACGATTATTCGTAACGTCGCGTAACTTCATGGTAACGAGAGTCGGCGGGCAGCCGACGCCTGCCGTCGTCCGTGCATGCCGAACGGCGGTGGAGTGCGTTACGGTGCGGCGTCTTCTGATCAGTGAAATCCATTCGCAGAGAGTCGATTTAGATATTTGACGGGGCGGGGTGTCCTGGCCCGCAAGGACCAAGAACCATGCATACCAGTATCTTTGGCAATCCAACTCTGCACAACCTCGCCGCAGCGAAACCCACCGCACAAATGATTGGGCGGCTTCCGGGGTGAGCCACGCGGCAGCGCTTTATTTGAGGTTCCTATGAAGTCCGTGACATCCGCATGTGCGCTTGGGAGAATGTAGGAACATGACGGTGATGTCTGGAAACGCAAGCGGCCAGCGGCCACGCCAGGCCATTCTGGGGCAGTTGCCCCGCATCTATCGTGCCGACGGCTCCCCGATCCGGGTTTTGCTGGTGGACGACGAGCCCGCGCTGACCAACTTGGTGAAGATGGCGCTGCATTACGAAGGCTGGGTCGTCGACATCGCCCACAACGGCCGCGAGGCCATCGCGAAGTTCGAGACCGTCAATCCCGACGTGCTGGTGCTGGACATCATGCTTCCGGACGTGGACGGCCTGCGTATCCTGCAGCGCATCCGCGAATCCGATGCCTACACCCCCACGCTGTTCCTCACCGCGCGCGATTCGGTCATGGATCGGGTCACCGGCCTCACCGCCGGCGCCGACGACTACATGACAAAGCCGTTCAGCCTCGAGGAGCTCGTCGCGCGGCTGCGTGGGCTGTTGCGCCGCTCCACGCAGCTGACCCCGCCGGCGGCGGAAACCCTGAAAATCGGCGACCTGCACGTCGACACCGCCAGCCGGGAGGTCACCCGCGGCGGCATCCAGATATCGCTTTCGTCGACCGAGTTCGAACTGCTCCGGTTCCTCATGCGCAATCCCCGCCGCGCGCTGAGCCGCACCGAAATCCTCGACCGCGTCTGGAATTACGACTTCGCCGGCCGTACCAGCATTGTCGATCTGTACATCTCGTACCTGCGGAAGAAGATCGACTCCGGCAGGGAGCCCATGATCCATACCGTCCGCGGCGTTGGGTACATGCTGCGACCACCCGAATGACCCCCGAGCCGCAGACCGGATCCAGGGACCTGCCGCGGTGGCTGCCCCATTCGTTGCGCCGCCAGTTGCTGTTGGGCGTGCTGA
>NZ_LZKK01000083.1 GCF_001672815.1 Mycobacterium sp. E796
CTGATCTCATGAGCCGCCACCCGTTCCGTATGCCCATCGTGCAGGCAATCGGTCAACTGATAGATCGCGGGGGTCGGCCTGCGCTGTGGCCAATGCGGCCGCCATGTCGTTGAGTACATCGTTGTCTCCCGGTTAACCTGACCCGGTCCATCCGACCACCGCGGAGGGGCTGCGCCGTAGAGGCGAACAGCACGATTGCCGCGATTCATTGGTCTCACGTTGGACCTGCCGAAGTCCCCAGCGCGACGGGGCCCTTTGTCACTGCACTTGCCCGCGAACTACCCCGGCGAAGGCAGCGACGGGCGCGTACCGTACTTCGGGGTGACAGTCAGCATCGAGGAGTTGTCGGCGCTGGATGTGTTCGCCGGCGTGCCGGTGCGGGACCTTGCGGCCTTGACCGCCCACTTGAAGCCCCTGCACGCGGCCGCCGGCGAGGTCCTGATGCGCCAGGGTGAAAAGGCGTTGTCGTTCTCGATCATCACATCGGGTCGGGTGGAGATCCGGCACCTCGCCGCGGACGGCCAGGTAACGGTGACCGAGTTGTCACCGGGCACGATTGTCGGTGAAATCGCCTTGCTGCGAGGCGAACCCAGAACGGCGACCGTGATCGCCAAAGATGACGTAAGCGGCTACGTCGGATACAACGACGCCTTCGAGTGCATGTTGGCTTCGCCCGTCGTCGCCGAACGGATGGTGCGCACCGCGAGGCAGCGGCTGGTCGCCTACGTCGACCCGATCACCGTGTCGGCCAAGGACGGTGCCGAGTTCGTGCTGCGCCCGGTGTTGCCCGGTGATGCCGAGCGGTTCAAGAGCAGCGGATCCTTTTCGCGCGAGACGCTGTACCGGCGGTACCAGGGTGGTGCTCCGACCGAGGCTCAGTTGGCTTACCTGTTCGAAGTCGACTACGTTGACCACTTCGTCTGGGTGATAACCGACCATGAGGGCGGGCCGGTGATCGCGGACGCCCGTTTCATCCGCGATCAAGACGACCCGGCCTCGGCAGAGGTCGCGCTCACGGTCGCGGACGCCTATCAGAATCGTGGGATCGGCACCCTGTTGCTCGGCGCGCTGGCGGTCGCCGCCCGTGTCGACGGCATCAAACGCTTTCACGCCCGGGTGCTTGCCGACAACCCGCCCGCGCGCGTGCTGGGCGACACGGTCAACGCGCGGTGGGAGCACGAGGAACCCGGCGTCCTTGCCACGACGGGGGACATCCCGGACCCCGATGACCTGCCCCTCGATCCGGAAACCCTTACGCAGATCCGAATGGTGGCCCGCCAGGTGATCCAGGCTTTCGACTGACGCCGTCAGACGGCTTTCGAAGTGACTTATGCCCCCCGGCATCGTGCCTTTGCGCCCTTATCCAGTGGCGGGCTGGGCGCCCAACATGGACCCTCCCGGGTCAAGTTCTAAAGGAGTTGGGCAATGAAGTCGCTCGTCGTCTGCACATCGAAATCGCACGGCAACACCCGGCGCGTGGCCGACCGGATGGCTGAGGTGCTTGGCGCCGAGGTCGTCGACCCCGAATCGGTGGACCCCGAATCGCTCCGCCAGTACGACCTCGTCGGCTTCGGATCCGGCATCTACTACATGGCGGTGGACGAGAGGCTACGGAACTTGATCCGTCGCACGCCACGCGTTGACCACGTTCGCGCGTTCACCTTCTTCACCAGCGGCGCCCGGGCGGTTCCGCTGCTGGACTACAACAAGCCGGTTCGGAAGCATTTGGAAGAGAAGGGCTTTGAGGTGATTGGTTCGTTTTCCTGCCGCGGTTTTGACACGGTTGGGCCGTTCGGTTTGATCGGCGGCATCAACAGGGGGCGGCCCGACGACCGCGACCTCGACCGCGCCGCGGAAGTCGCGGCGCGCCTTCGCGAACGCGTCGAGCGCTCCCAGGCCGCTTCATGAGGTAATGCTGCTTCTTGAGGTAATAAAAAGCAGATGACCGGGCGGTGCCTCGTCGCAACCCGCCCGGCCATGGTCAGCCTCTCTCGCCAGAACGCCGGCTCACTCGCTGTGCTTGTTTACCGCCTGACCGGCGCTGTGCACGACGCTGCGGAAGAACTCGATCCGCGCGGCGCCCAACTCCTCGGCCAAGTTCAGCGCGGCGTCCACGACGGTCTTGCGTCGTGACTGCTCGGGAAGCACGGGACTGATCTGATCGACGAACTTGCGCACTGCATCGATGGCCTGCTTACGGCCGCTTTCGACGGATTCGAGCACGTCGTCGGAAAGCTCTGCCCACCGCGGCTCGGACTTCTCGGGTGCTGTCATTGTGAACTCCTTATGTATTAGGGTCTTTCGGCTTATTGCCGACGCCCCGACGTTACGACTGACGA
The DNA here is from genome assembly GCF_001672815.1 of Mycobacterium sp. E796. Lineage (GTDB taxonomy): Bacteria > Actinomycetota > Actinomycetes > Mycobacteriales > Mycobacteriaceae > Mycobacterium. The sequence goes on from NZ_LZKK01000083.1 coordinate 2,340, forward strand.
GTCATCCACACGAGTGCCTAAAGTCCCTCTGCATAACGGTTTCTGCCCGGGGCGACCGGTCAACGAATGGTCCATCGCGAGCCGAGAAGTGGTTCAACACCGGTCCGCAACGACCTACGGCCATCGGGGATGGGACTTCGGTCCCTACCGGTAGACCACGTACCCCCGAAAGATCCAGAAGATGGCGACGCCGCACGCGAACCATTGCGAGGCAAGGGAGAGCTCACCGTGAACCCGACAACAGAGGCCGATCGTCCTCGCCGCAGTCCTCGCCGCAGCGGCCGGCGCAATATCGGCGCCGCCCAGGGCATATTGGTCGCGCTACGTCGCTGCAGCCTCGACGAGGCGTTCATCGACATCCTCCAAACCGCCAAACAGCACAGCGTCTCAACGTTGGGATTGGCCGGCGCGCTGGTGGCGATCGCCGAGAACGACACGCGCCGCGACGTCGATGACACGGTTATTGCGGCCGCGAACCAGGCCTGGGGGGCTCTATTGGACGACGGTCCCGTCCGCGGCGGTGAGCGCGAGCACGCGCAACTGCCGCCGATGACGGTGTTGACATCCGGGGGGTCACCCGACCTGATGGGACTCCAATCTTGATCGAGTCAGTTGCGCACGCCGATGACGATCACACCCTGGCTACCGACCATGCTACGGCGGCACCGGTCGCCGGCCGTGTTGTCTGGCCTGGCGGGGAATCCAATTCGCTTTCAGCACAACGGTCTTTCATTGCTGATATGGCGTCGCGGAAACCGGGGTATCGCCCGAGCTGGTGATTATCACTTGCCGTCATCGGCAGCGGCCGGTCGCCCTATTGACGCGTTTCGATCCGGACGCGGCCACTTCGCACTCAAGGACTTTCGGGGCCTTCACCGGGACGTAAGTCCCTAACACACCGCCTCGGATGTTGTTAGCTTTTGCCACCATGGCAGTTCCCAGCGGCGACGATCCCGGTCAACGCTCCGGGGCTTTCCGTGTGAACGCACCCGCCGTTTTGGGCGGCGCCGTGGGCCCGTTGCTTCGCACGGGCGCATACCTGGCGGAGTCGTGGCGCGATTACCTGGGCCAGGCGCCCGGCGAGCTACCGATCGCTCGGCCCACTCTGGCTCTGGCGGCGCAGGCCTTGCGCGACGAGGTCGTCTTGGTCGGATTGAAGGCGCGACGTCCGGTCAGCCGGCCCGAGCTTTTCGAGCGCATCACGCGCGAAGCGGACGCGGCGCTGGAGTTCTACGGAAAGCGGGGATGGCTCGATCACCCGAAGAGATTCTTCGGCGCACCACCGCCGCTTTCCGACGTCAGGATCCAAAAGGTCAAGGGGCGCACACGCTCTCTGTATCGCATCTCCTTCGACAGCGGGTATCGGCCGCGGCCCGGTGAGCCGGGCGGCCAGCGGTGGATGAGCTACACCGCCAGCAAGCGCGAGTACGCCCTGGTTCTCCGCCACCCGCAACCGCGGCCCTGGCTGGTGTGCGTGCACGGAACCGAAATGGGCCGGGCCCCACTCGATTTGGCGTTGTTTCGCGCCTGGAAACTGCATGACGAGCTCGGTCTTAATGTCGTCATGCCGGTCCTGCCGCTGCACGGCCCGAGGGCCCGTGGCCTGCCGAAGGGAGTGGTCTTTCCAGGCGAGGACATACTCGACGACGTGCATGCGACGGGTCAGGCGGTGTGGGACATTCGCCGGCTGCTGTCCTGGATAAGGCTGCAGGAGCCCGAGTCGCTCATCGGGTTGAACAGCCTTTCGCTCGGCGGCTACATCGCGGCACTGGTCGCCAGCCTCGAAAAGGGCCTCACCTGTGCCATCCTGGGTGTTCCGGTGGCCGATCTGGTGCAGTTGCTGGGGCGCCACTCCGGGCTGGGCCACGACGACCCGCGCCGGCGCACGATGGAACTCGCCGAACCCATCGGCCGGATGACGTCGCCGCTGTCGCTCGATCCGCTGGTGCCGATGCCGGGCCGTTTCATCTACGCCGGCGTCGCCGATCGGGTCGTGCACCCGCGCGAGCAGGTGGTCCGCCTCTGGGAGCACTGGGGTAAACCCGAAATCGTCTGGTATCCGGGCGGTCACACCGGATTCTTCCGGTCGCGGCCGGTGCAGAAATTCGTCTGGGACGCGTTGCGGCAATCGGGGCTCCTCGACGCGCCGCCGACCCAGCGCGACCGCCCCGCCTAGGTGGCCGCGATGGCTCCCATGGACCCGCTTGACGTGGCGATGATGGCCGCGGAGCTGGTGGCCAGCCCGATGCATGTCGGTGCGGTGCTGATCCTGTCGCCGCCGGAGGACGCGGGCCCGGACTTCGTCGACAAGCTGTATCGCGAGACGCTCGCCGGTGATCATCCGATCGATCCGCGGCTGCGCAGGTATCCGCACAGTGGCGTGGACACCGGGGGAGTGTGGGTGTGGCGGGAAATGCGCGACGTCGATCTGAGCCGACACTGCCAGCGCCGCACCGTGTCCGGGGACCTTGGCGAGTTCTGGCGGCTCATCGGCGAGCTGGACGCGGAGCGCCTCGATCGCTCCCGGCCTATGTGGATGTCGTATCTGATCGACGGCCTCGATGGCGGCCGATTCGCGTTCTACATCAAGGTGCACCACACCGTCATCGACGGTGTCGCGGGCTTCCGGATGATCTCCGATGCACTGAGCCCGGACCCGCAGTGCCGGTCGATGCCGCCGTTCTACGCCGACCACCGTCCGGAAGCGCCGCAGTCGGAGGCGGCCGGCCTGGCGTCGCGGCTTGTCGCGCCCGTGCGATCGCTGCTCGGCGCGGCGACGTCGAGCGTCGGGCTGATCGGGCGGGCCGTCACGGGCGAGCTGTCGACCGTGGTCGACAGCCTGGTGGGCCACACGACCGTGCTGCCGTTCGGGGCGCCCTACATGAGGTTCAACGGTCACCTCGGACGCGAACGTGCCGTCGCGGCCGGGAGCTGGTCGAGGGATCGCATCCGCGTGGTGGAACGGGCGGCCGGCGTCACCGGCAATGACGTCGTGACCGCGATGGTGGCCGGCGCGGTGCGCCGCTGGCTGTTGGAGCGCGGTGAACTGCCGGAACGGTCGCTGGTGGCCGCCTGCCCGATCACGGTGCGCGACCGCGAGCATGACGCGGCAAATGACCAGCACGGCAACATGTTTGGCCTATGGCCGTGCCCTCTGGGCACCGATCTCGATGATCCTGGCGCGCGGCTGAACCTGATTCACCGGTCGATGGCGGAAGGGAAGCAATGGGTCGCCAAGCGCGGATCGGCGGCATCCCTGCTAACCGCCGCGGGAAACATCGCCGCGACAGTGATTCTCCCGCTGCTGCCGCTCACGCCGAAGATCCGCACCGGGTACAACCTGCCCATCTCGCACGTTCCCGGCCCACGCAGCGAAATGTATTGGAACGGCGCGCGTCTGGAGGAGATCTACCCGGTGTCCACTGTCTACGACGGGATGGCACTCAACGTGACGACGTGTTCATACGCCGACCGCATCGGATTCGGTTACGTCGCGGGTGCCGATGCGGTGCCCGACATCGACACACTGATTCCCCTCACCGAGGAGTGCCTGACCGAGCTCGAATACGTCATGAAGGTGGTTTGAGAGCCTCCGACCGAGGCCAAACGGCCCTACAAACGTCGGTGCCGTCAGCCATAGGTTCAGTGTCGGATGGGACAGATCCCGGGTCCGTGGACATTCCCGAAGGCAGATGGGAAAGGCTGTGGCATTTTTCAAGGTCGTCGCAGTCGATTTCGACGGCACCCTTACATCGGGTGGGAACCTGGCCCCGGAAGCCGTGGAGGCGATCGATCGGGCGCGGCGCGACGGCCTGGCAATGGTGCTCGTGACGGGCCGCATCGGGGCGGAATTGCATGCCGAGTTCCCACAAATAGCCGATCACGTCGATGCGCTGGTACTGGAAAACGGCGCGGTAGTCGTCATCGACGGACAGACACACGCGCTGGCAGGACCGGTGGATCAAGGGCTCGATCAGGCGCTCGCCACCCGGAACGTCCCGTACCGGCGCGGCGAAGTGCTGGTGGCCGTTGACGGTGAGCACGCCGCGACCGTCGTCGAGGTGATCGGTGAGCTCGGGATGGATTACCAGATCATCCGGAACCGATCCGCGCTCATGGTGGTGCCGGCAGGCATCACCAAGGGAACCGGGCTGGGCGCCCTGTTGGCAAAAATGAACCTCTCCCCGCACAACACCGTGGCCGTGGGCGACGCCGAAAACGACTTGTCCTTACTCAATCTTGCCGAGGTCGGTGCCGCCGTCGCCAACGCGGTGTCGTCAGTCCGGCGAATTGCCGATGTCGTCCTCGACCAACCGGATGGGGCCGGTGTCGCCGCGCTGCTCAATCAGCCGTATCTATCCGGGGCGCAACGCTGGTGCCCGCCGCGCCGCTGGGTCGGTGTCGGAACGTTTGACGATGGCGCCACGGCGCGACTGCCGGGAAGTCAGGGCCGCATTCTCGTTACCGGGCCGGCCGCGTCGGGAAAAAGCTATTTGCTAGGCCTGTTGGCCGAACAATGGATCCTTGCCGATTACTGCGTGCTGGTCATCGACCCTGAAGGCGATCACCTGCAATTGCAGCAGCTCAACCAGGTGCAGGTCCTCGACGGTGGTCACCGCCTCCCCGAACCGGCCGAGGTCGTCAATGCCCTGCATCCGAGCTCCAGTGTGGTGGTGGATTTGTCGGGACTGGCTGAGCCGAGCAAGAGCGAGTATGTGCGGCGACTCCGGTCGACCGCCGAGGCGCACCGCGAGCAGCATGGGTTTCCGCACTGGGTGATCTACGACGAGGCCCATCTCCTCGGCGGCGATGAGGAAGCGCATTGGGCGCGCCGCGGCGGTTACGTGTTGTGTTCGTTTGCTCCGGCGGCGCTTCCCGCGCACGAGATCGACAACAGCGACGTCGCGATAACTCTCGCCTGTACCGACATCGCGGCAGACATCGCCGCACGACGGCGGGCCACCATCCGTTTCGGATCGGGGCCGTCCCGCGGTTTTAACATCGCGGAGCGCCATACCGCACACGTACGTCATCGGCACAAATATGCCGACGTCCGGCTTCCACCCGAACGGCGGTTCTACTTTCACACCACCAACGGCGAATCCATCGCGGCGGCCGCAAGTATGCATGACTTCTGCAGCGCGGTAAGGCACCTCGACCAGCAGGCCCTCGAATATCATCTCGAGCGAGGTGACTTCTCGCACTGGCTCGAAGGCACGATCGCCGATAAGGACCTCGCGGTGCGGGTGGCGGCCTGGGAGGACGAGATGGAAGCTCATCGCGCGGCCGATGTGGAGCGCATTCGCGACCAACTTGTGCAGGCGGTCGAAAAGCGTTATCTGCCTTCAGAAGAACAGCATTAGTCCGCACCACTGTGCGTCCGGCGACGCGAGCATCGGTAGTGGCGTTGGTCCCGAACCGGTGCTGCCGGTGGTCCCGGCTACCTGCGGGGCGCGACGCTCACGTTGGCCATGACCCGGTCCAGAACGATCGTGGACAGGTCGCCGTCGTTGGCTACACGGGACAGGCCTCGGCGCCGCAGGAAGGTGTCCAGCCGTCGATCGGGTGACCAGTCGGCATAAATCGGCCCGTGGTAGCTCGAGTGCAAGAATTCCCGCGCGAGGGCATCAACGTCAGAATCGGTCAATAACAACGGTGGGTTGGGACCCATAGCCGCGATGCTCCTTTGTTCAGCCGCAACCGCCGCAGCCAAGTTACGTCAGACACAGTCATTGTTGAGTCACGCGCATGTTGCGGATAGGGCCCAAAGTCCTCGGTCGGGGCGCGGCGGCAGCGGAGCACATTGGCGTCGCTACAAGGACCATTGACCCTGTCGGACGGCGCGGCCGCCCACGAAGACTGGCCTCATGGCCAATGCGATGAGACGGACCAGCGAGGCGGCGGCGCTGCTCGGGCTGCTTTATGCCGCGCGGCGGTACTACCGCAATTGGGGTGCGACGAAGGCGGAGTGCCGGATGGCGCTGCCCGGAGACGGGTCGGTGACGGATCCTGCCATTCAGACGACGGAGGCGGTGTACATCGATGCGCCGGTGTCTGCCGTCTGGTCCGAGCTGTTGCAGTCGGGTCAGCGGCGCCGCGATGCCGATCAGGGCCCGCCGGAATCACAACAACTTGCCGTCGGCGACGTCCTACGCCTGGCACCCGAAGGCTGGATGGGCCTGCCCGAGGGGGTCAGGCTGAGCGTCGCCGAGCTCGTCGGAGAAAAGTACATCGCGCTCCGCGGCACCAGAGCGGATCTGCGCTGGAATGCGGTGTGGTCCTTCCACATTCAGCCGCACTGGGAAGACCGGGTAAGGCTCCTCACCCGCGCCAGGATCGCCTTGCGCTACCCCGGCGAGGTGTTCGCCATGGAACTCCTCAGGCCGGTGATTGCCTTGGGAACACGGGCTTTTTTGCTGGGCGTCAAGCATCGCGTCGAGCGGTCTCAGCTGACGACGCCGACGCCGTCGGCCGTCGAACACGGTTAAGCAAACGGGCCCGGGATCGAGATCCCCGGACCCGTAGCTATTGGGATTCGGCCTTAGCTGGTCGCAACCGGCACATGCTTTTCGGCGGGTGCGGGTTTCGAAACTCCCACGGAGACGGTCAGGATGCCCTTGTCGTAGGTGGCCTTGATGTCGTCCTCGTCGGCGCCGGTCGGCAGCGAGACGGTGCGGACAAACGAGCCATACGAGAACTCCGAACGGCCGTCGAATTCCTTTTTCTCGCTGCGTTCGGCCTTGATGGTGAGCTGCCCGTCACGGACCGTGATGTCGACATCTTTGGCCGGGTCGATGCCGGGGATCTCGGCGCGAACCTCGTAACGACCGTCGGTCATCTCGTCCTCCAGCCGCATCAGCCGGGTGTCGAACATCGGGCGGATCCCGGCGAACGACGGGAACCCCGCGAAGAATTCGGCAAACTCGGGAAACAGCGAATGCTGCGGTTTCTGGGGCGCGGGAAGGGTGGTGGTCATTGTGCTCTCCTGAAGTGTTGTGAGTTGTTGAAACGACGCTTAAATCCGACCACCAAGCCCGTTGCGGCGATAGGGACTCAAGTCCCCATCGGATTTCTCGAAGCTGAATTTGGGTGAACAACCTGGTTACTCAGCAGACTCCGTAGGGCAGGTCCATTGGCCGCCAGGGGAGGTCCAACGACCCTAGTGGCGGGGCACGGTGCGGTCCTAATTTCGGCAGCAGGCGTTGTCGGCCCGCGACTTTGGAGGTTGAAGAGTGCGCGATGCGATCCCGTTAGGACGGGTCGCCGGTTTTCCGGTGAAGGTGCACTGGAGCGTCCTGGTCATCCTTTGGTTGTTCACGTGGAGCCTCGCCAGCACGCTGCCAGGCACCGTCAAAGGGCATACGTCCCTGGCCTATTGGCTCGCCGGAGCGTGCGGCGCGCTGGTGCTGCTGGCGTCGCTGCTGGCGCACGAGCTCGCCCATGCGGTCGTCGCCCGCCGGGCCGGGGTGGCAGTGGAGAGCGTCACGCTGTGGCTGTTCGGCGGAGTGACCAGCCTCGAGGGCGAGGCCAAGACCCCCAAGGCGGCCTTTCGGATCGCGATCGCCGGCCCGGCCACCAGCCTGGCCCTGGCGGCGACGTTCGGCGGCCTGGTCGCGGCGCTGCGCGCCCTGCATGCCGCCCCCATGGTCGTCGGCGTCGCCTCGTGGCTGGCCGGCATCAATCTGCTGCTGGGCCTGTTCAACCTGTTGCCCGGCGCACCGCTCGACGGCGGCCGCGTCCTGCGTGCCTACCTGTGGCGGCGCCACGGCGACATCGTGCGCGCCGGCATCGGAGCGGCGCATGCCGGACGGGTGGTCGCGTTCGTCCTGATCGGTTTGGGCCTGGCCGAATTCGTCGCGGGCGGCGTGGTCGGTGGCGTCTGGCTGGCCTTCATCGGCTGGTTCATCTTCGCCGCCAGCCGCGAGGAAGAGGCCCGGATTACGACCCAGCAGCTCTTCGCCGGAGTGAGCGTCTCCGACGCGATGACCGCGCACCCGCACACCGCGCCCAGCTGGCTCACGGTCGAGGATTTCATCCAGCGCTATGTCCTGGGCGACCGTCACTCGGCGTACCCCGTCGCCGATCCGGACGGATCGATCGTGGGCCTGGTGACGCTGACCCAGCTGCGCGACGTCGCGCCGGAAGCGCGCGGCAGCACCCGGGTGGCCGACATCGCCCTCCCCATGCACGCGGTGCCCACCGCCGCACCACAGGAACCGCTGACCACGCTGCTCGAGCGAATGGCACCGGTCGGTCCGCGCAGTCGTGCCCTGGTGACCGACGGCGGCAAGGTGGTCGGCATCGTCACGCCGAGCGACCTCACCCGGCTGATGGACGTCTACCGGCTCGCCCACCGTGGACCGGCCGTGACGTCTCCCGTCTAGCGGCCGAAAGGTGTTGGGAGATTATGAAATCGATCATCGTGGGGATCGACGGCTCGCCGGCGGCGGTCGGGGCCGCGCTGTGGGGCGTCGACGAGGCCATCAGCCGCCACGTGCCGCTGCGCCTCGTCGCGGTCATGAAGCCGACGCATCTATCCCCGGACGACTACGCCCGTGACCTCACCCATGCCGAGAATTCGCTTCGGGCGGCCCGATCGGCGATCGAGGCCAGCGGAAAACCCGTCGCCGTTGAAACCGAAATCGGTCGCGGACCGGCCGGCGCGCTGCTGGTCGAGGCGTCCTCCGATGCCGAGATGATCTGCGCCGGGTCCACCGGAATCGGGCGCTACGCCCGCTCGATCCTGGGTTCGACGGCAACCGAGCTGGCCGAGAAGGCGCATTGCCCGGTGGCGATCCTGCGTACGGATGTCGACCAGCCACCGCCGGACATCAACTGGATCGTGGTCCGGATGACCGACGCACCCGATGCCGATGTCGTCTTGAAACACGCTGTGGGAGAGGCGAAATTGCGTCGGGCGCCCATGCTCGTCCTGGGCGGACGACCGGAGGACCTCACCGACCACGCTGACTGCCGGTTCCAACACCGGGTGCAGGACTGGCGCCAGCGTCACCCTGAGGTGCGCGTCTACCCGATCACCACCAGGGAAGCCATCGCCGATTTCCTGGCCTCCCACGACGAGCGAGTTCTGCTCGCGGTCATCAGCGGCGGCGAGGCCGGCCAGTTGGCGCGGCTGGTCGGGCCGCACGGGCACCCCCTATTCCACCACCCCGAGTGCTCGGTGCTCGTCGTGCGCTAGCAAACGTCATAATGTGCTCGCAGGAGGTGACGTTTGGCACTTACGCCCCGCCCGTCACGAGGCAATGATCACCGGGTACCAGCGTGCCCTATCAGAGAGAGTTATCAGCGGTGAGCGGTGGCCGTACCTCCCGGATATGGACATCGATCGCGTTGCTCGCGCGGCGCGAAGGGGCATCGATGTCGCCGAGACATGCATGTTTGGCTTGCACGGAGGCGGTGGGCGTCCGTGGTGCCGGCCTCCTTCTGGCCGACCATATGGGGTCGCTCGAGCCGGTGTTCGTCACGGATTCGCACGCCGGTGAGGTGGAAGAACTGCAAGCTACGGTGGGCGAGGGGCCGGGTATCGATGCGCTGGAGTCGGGCCGGCCGACCCTCGTCGGGGATTTGGCCGCACCGATCAGCAACCGTCGTTGGCCGATGTTCGCGCCCGAGGCAGGTCGACTCGGGGTATGCGCCATGTACAGCCTTCCGCTGGCGCTGGGCGCGATCCGCGTAGGGGTGCTAGACCTCTACCAAGACACCCCCGGCCACCTCGACGAGAGCCAGCTGATGGACGCACTGATCTATGCAGACACCGCGTTGCTGCTGGTGCTCGACGTCCAAAGTGGCATCGCCACGTCGGCGGATGGTGATGGCCCCGACGGACTCGGTCCAGTGCTTTGGCATGCGGAGGTTCATCAGGCCGCCGGCATGATCTCGGTGCAACTGGGAGTCTCGGCGCTGGACGCATTGGTCCGTCTGCGCGCGTACGCCTATTCCCATGACAGGCCACTCACGGATGTCGCACGTGCCGTGGTGGAACGACGGCTGCGATTCCATCCGGATGACGCGGAACCCGCGGCAGACCACGTTGGAAGGGGACGGCGATGAACAGCCCGCAGCCCGTTGTCGCCAAATCGTTTGTCGAACTGGTCGACTCGCTGGTCGACGACTTCGACCTGGTTGATTTTTTGCACTTGGTAACGGTGCGTGCCCAGCAGACGCTCGGCGTCGAGGCGGTCGGGCTCCTGCTGGCCGACAATCACGGTGGCCTCAACGTCGTCGCCGCATCCAGCGAACAGGCCCGCGTGCTCGAGTTGTTTCAGCTGCAACACGCGGAAGGCCCGTGCCTGGACTGCTACCGAACGGGGCGGCCCGTCAGCTGTCCCGATCTTTCCAGTGAATTCGAGCGCTGGCCGCTTTTCGTCCCCAAAGCGCTCGATACCGGGTTCGCCGCCGTGCATGCGTTGCCTATGCGGTTGCGTGAGCAGGTCATTGGTGGCATGAACCTGTTTACCGTCACTCGCGGCGATCTCGATGCCGACCTGCTCGCCGTCGGGCAGGCGTTGACCGACGTGGCCACCATTGGGCTGCTGCAGGAACGCGCCATCAGCCAGCGCGAGTTGCTGATCGAGCAACTACAGACCACGCTCAAGCACCGTCTGACTGTCGAGCAAGCCAAAGGGATCCTCGCTGAACGTGCCGACGTCACGGTCGACGAGGCGTTCGGACTGATGCGGGCGTATGCGCACGGTTGCGGCCGCAAACTGACCGACGTGGCCGACGCCTTGGTCCGTCGCGACCCGAGCGCCGACGAGCTGATATTGCGCGCGAGCCCGAAGCGGACACCCTGACGCGCCCGCCCAGTGGATCCGGTGTTGTCGCCGCCGAACTGAATCGACTTACGCAAGTGCATCCCGCGCCACGATCACCGGCGCCTGCGCCATCTGGGCGACGGCTTCCCCGACGGATCCCACCAGCATTCCGGCGAAACCGCCGCGGCCCCTGCTGCCGACCACGACCAGCTGTGCCCCCGCGGACTGCTCAACGAGCCGTCGTGCCGGCTGGGCCTGCACGACGGCACGGGTCACCCTCACGTCGGGGTACTGCTCCTGCCAGCCCGCCAGCCGCTCGGCCAACACCTCTTCGGCCGCCGATTGGGTTGTGGGCCAATCAATTTCGGGCCACTCCGATCGGTCGAGATCACTCCACGCGTGCAGGGCCACCAAATCCGCGTTGCGGCGGGAGGCCTCATCGAAGGCGATCGCGGTTGCGGGCTCGGATGCCGGTGAGCCGTCGACGCCGAGCAACACCGGGCCTTGACCGGCGCCCGGGGTCGCGGGGTCCTCGTGGATGATCGCAACCGGGCAGTGCGCGTGACGCAGCAGGGCCGAGCTGACCGAGCCCAGCAGCCGGCCGGGCCAGCGGCCGCTTCCCAGCGCCCCCGTGACCAGCATGTCCGCCTCCTTGGACAAGTCGATCAGCGTGGGAACCGCTGCCGAGGAAAGGATTTCGGTCTGGATACCGGCCGGGCCGCCGCGCCGCGAGGCCGCTTCGACGACCTTGAGCGCCTCGTCGACCAGCCGGCGACCGTGCTCCTGCTGCCAGCGCATCACCCCGGCGGGCACGGGCGTCCTCAGCCACGACCGAACCTCGGGAGAAACAGCGTGCACGAGGGTCAGCGGAACGTTGCGCAGCTCGGCGTCGCGCACAGCCCACTGCACCGCTGTCCTGGCGGCCGGCGAGTCGTCGATGCCGACGACGATTCCCAAACGTGCGTTCTGCGATGACATTCCCAGTCCTCGATTCGTCGGCGTGGCCGTTCACGCACGACCGTATCGGGGCCGGGTGTTTTTCAGCAGGGGCGTTTGTCACAAGACCGCGCGCGCACAAAAGTTTTCGGCGACCGTCATCTTTTCACAAGAGCTGTTGTGTAAAGTCGAGCGACGTGACGTGCGACCTGCCCGCGGAGCTCGCCCCCCACCTGGCCGATAATGAGGCCCGCGATGTCGACACATCGCTGGTCGCCGCCCAGTCGAGGGCCGACGAGACCAAAGGAGCGTGAGCGGCATTACGTCAGTGGGAGAGAACACCGGACGCCGCCGCCGCGAGGTGCTGCGGCTATTGCGGTCGTCGCCCGATCCGCTGAGCATCGTTGCGATCGCCGAACAGCTTGGCGTGCACCCGAATACGGTGCGTTTCCACCTCGACAGCCTGCTGGCGGCCAGCCAAGTGGAGCAGGTCGAGCACGACCGCAAGGGCCCCGGGCGCCCGCCCCTGATGTTCTCCGCGGTGCGGCAGATGGATCGCGGCGGGACGCGCCACTACCGCACGCTGGCCGAAGTCCTGACCGAGGCGCTGGCCGCCGAGCGGAATCCGCGGGCAAAGGCGGTGGCCGCGGGCAGGAAATGGGGGCGAAGCCTGGAATCACGCGCCAAGGCGCCGAAGGCCCGAGGCGCCGACGAGGCGGTCGACCGGCTGGTCGGTGTGCTCGACGACCTCGGCTTCGCCCCGGAGCGGCGGACGTCGGACGGGGAGCAACTGGTGGGCCTGCGGCACTGCCCCTTCCTGGAACTGGCCGAAACCCATGGTGCGGTCGTATGCCCCATCCACCTCGGGCTGATGCAGGGAGCCCTGGAGGCGTGGGGGGCACCGGTCTCGGTCGATCGCCTCGACGCGTTCGTCGAACCGGATCTGTGCCTGGCCCATATCGCGCCGGCCGGTTCGGCCCGGTGAGCACCGGCTCGGCGGTCGCCGTCGCGGTCACCTTCGTCTGGCTGGGCATGGTGCTGGCCATCTCGTTCCTCGAAGCCCCGCTGAAGTTTCGCGCGCCCGACGTGACGCTGCAGATCGGACTCGGCATCGGGCGCCTGGTCTTTCGCGCGCTCAACACCGTTGAGGTCGTCTTCGCCCTCGTCGTCGTCGCGATCGTGGTGTCGGAGCCGACGCCGGCGCGGACCACCGTGGCTTTCGCCGTCGCCGTCGCCGCCCTGGCGATCCAGCTGATCGCGGTGCGCCCGGCGCTGACCCGCCGCTCCGATGCGGTACTCGCCGGGTCGGAGGGTCCGCGGTCCCACGCCCATTACGCCTACGTCGGCCTGGAGGCGGTCAAGGCGGTGGCCTTGCTGGTGGCGGGGATACTGCTACTGACCGTCTGATTGCGGGCGTGCACGACGGAAGGGGACGACTGTGGAATCCATCTCGTTGACCGGCCTGGCCTCCGAAAAGCTGGCCGAGCTTCGGCAGACCGTGCTGAAGAGCCAGCCCGGCGCGCACTAGCCGGATGCTATCCACACCCTGGTCAAGGGATTTCGGGCTGCGGGTACCGATCGTCAACGCCCCGATGGGTGGGGTCGCCGGTGGCCGGCTGGCCGCTGCCGTCACCGCGGCCGGTGGGCTGGGCATGGTCGGCATGGGCAGCGACGGCAGCCGGGAGTCGCTGCAAGCCCAGTTGTCGCACGCGCGCGGGAGATTCGGAATCGGCCTGGTGGACTGGGTGATCCGGACCCGCGATGGGCTGCTCGAGGATGCGCTGGCTGCCGGGCCCGCGCTGTTGTCGGTCAGTTTCGGCACCGACTGGTCATGGGCCGTGAAGGCGCACGACGCCGGAATCCCCACCGCCACACAGGTTTACGACCGTCTGGGCGCCGTTAAGGCCGTCGACGCCGGCGTGGACATCCTGGTCGCGCGGGGGTCCGAGGGCGGCGGGCACGGCGAGATCAAACTCGCGACGCTGCCGTTGCTCGACGAGGTGTTGGACGCCGTCACGGTGCCCGTGCTCGCGGGCGGTGGCGTCGCCTCGGTGCGAAGCCTGGCCGCGGTGTTGGCGGCCGGTGCGAGCGGGGCGTGGGTGGGCACCCGGCTGGCGGCGTGTCCGGAGGCGCTCCCGGCGACGGCAGCCGCCGCGCGCTGATCGCCGCCCGGGCCACCGACACGGCCGTCACCCGGGCCTTCGACGTCGCCGGGGGATTGCCCTGGCCGGCGAAGTTCCCGTCGCGCGTGTTGGCCAACGACTTCGTCGCGCGCTGGACGGGCCGCGAGGACGCGCTCGATGTGTCGGCGTGCGACGAACTGGCCGCGGCCGTCGCCGCCGACGATCGCCGCGTCGCGCCCGTCGACGCCGGCGAGGGTGTCGGGATGATCCTCGACGACGCGCCGGTGGGTGACGTCATCGCGCAGATGTGCGCGGGTGCGGAGAAGCTGCTGACCGGTTGGGGCTCGTAGCGGCTACACGGCGCGCAGATAGCGCCGGGCGATGACGCGCTGGGCCGCCCTGACGACCGGACCGCCGGCCCTGCTCCACCAGGCGGCGGGCCGGGAGAACGCCGACACCTCCGCGTACACCGCGTCGGTGGCCGGGTCGCGGCGCACGACGAATCGCTCCTCGCCCGACTCCGGGTGCCCCGGCAGCGTGCCGTAGGCGAACCCGCGGATGTCGGGCTCGTCGACGACGTAGACGACCCGACACGGCGCGGGCAGAAAACCCAGGCGCACCACCAACACCGTGTCGACCTCGGCGACCTCGGAGCTGGCCTGCACCCGCAGGCCGGATCCGCGTTGCATGCCCCAGCGCATGACCGCGTCGCCGGCCTGATCGAAACGCGTTCGGCCGGTGCCGATTTGACGCTCGTTGTGCTGGTGGTCGTAGCCGTCGGGCAGCTCGCCGTCCGCGGTGGCGCCTATCTCTTTGTAGGTGAGTGGAAGTTCTTCGAGCGCTTGTAGGTCCACGGGTTCAGCGTACGGTCGTAGAGGTGACCACTCAGACTGTTGCCCAAGCATCCGGAACGTTCACCCTCGGCGGCGACCTGACCGTCCACCGGCTCGGTTTCGGCGCCATGCGCCTGACAGGCAAGGGCGTGTGGGGCCCGCCCGCCGACCGCGACGAGTGCGTGCGGGTGTTGCGCCGCGCCGTCGAGCTCGGGGTGAACTTCATCGACACCGCGGACTCCTACGGGCCCTACGTTTCCGAGGAGATCATCCACGACGCGCTGCACCCTTACGACGGCCTGGTGATCGCCACCAAGGCGGGGCTGCTGCGCACCGGCCCCGACGCCTGGGACCCCCTGGGCTACCCGAGTTACCTGCGCCAGGAATGCGAGATGAGCCTGCGGCGCCTCGGCGTGGACACCATCGATCTGTTCCAGCTGCACCGCATCGACACGAAATTCCCGATGGCCGACCAGATCGGCGAGCTGGTCGCGCTGAAGAACGAGGGCAAGATCCGCCACGTCGGCCTGTCCGAGATCGACGTCGACCAGCTCACCGCCGCCCAGCAGATCACCGAGATCGTGTCGGTGCAGAACATGTACAACCTGGCCTCCCGCGGCGCCGAGCCGCTGCTGGACGCCGCGACCAGGCTGGGCATCGGCTTCATCCCGTGGTTCCCGCTGGCCGCCGGGCCGCTGGCCGCCCCCGACGGCCCGCTGCAGCGCATCGCCGCCGAGCACGACGCGAGCCCGTCGCAGCTGGCGCTGGCCTGGCTGCTGAAGCGCTCGCCGGTGATGCTGCCGATCCCGGGCACGTCCAGCGTCGCGCACCTGGAGGAGAACGTCGCCGCCGCCGAGATCACCTTGACCGACGAGGAGTTCGAGACGCTCGCGACCGCGGGAGCCCAGCGGACCGTGTAACCGCCGCGAAAGTGCGATTAACGACGCGTTTCGCGAGTGAACGCGTCGGTGGTTGCACCCTCGCGGGCGGCGCCGAATACGGTGTTCAGGTGGCCGGTGCAGATCAGCAACATCCCGGCGGCGGATTCAACCCCCCGGATCCGACCACCAAGGGCGGGCCGGATTATGGCCGGTTCATCGAGGCGGTGCGCAGGCTGCAGGACCACGCCCGCGCCGTCGACGCGCCCGACGCGGTGATCACCGAGGCCGCGGACCAGCTGGAGAAGCTCTCCGCGCTGCTGAGCCCCTACGACGCCGACGAGTGGGAGTCCCCGTCCGGGCGCCGGATGGACCTGCCGATGCGCGGCAACATCCTGTCCATTCCGATGAAGGCGAGCAAGGGCGACGACGGGCGCATCCACGGCTGGGCCCGTTTCGCGCGGTTTCACCTAGGGCGCAACGGCGCCGTGCACGGCGGGGCTTTGGGGATGCTGTTCGACAGCGTGCTTGGGCTCACGTCCTCGGTGATCACCGGCGGCCCCCGCCAGCGCACCGCCTATCTCAAGATCAATTACCGCCACATCGTGCCGATCGAGAAGGAATTGCAGTTCGAGGCCGGCATCGACCGGGTGGACGGGCGCAAAATCTTCGTGTCGGGCCGGCTCTGCGACGGCGACACCCTGCTCACCGAGGCCGACGCGCTGTTCGTCCGGCTCAAGCCTGGCCAGCCCTAAGCCTGCTCGGCCCCGATAGCATGGGCACGACCAATCACCGCACCCCAGCCTTGGAGACCAAACCCGATGAGCGCCGCCGCACAGCCCACCCCGGCAAACCCGATCCGGGTGCCGGCCGGGACCACCGCGGCCGCCGCCGTCGGTGAGGCCGGGCTGCCCAGGCGCGGCGCGCCCGACGCGATCGTGGTGGTGCGTGACGCCGACGGCAAGCTGCGCGATCTGAGCTGGGTGCCCGAAGCCGACGCCGAGGTCGTCCCGGTCGCGGCCAACACTGACGAGGGCCGCAGCGTGCTCCGGCACTCGGCCGCGCACGTGCTGGCCCAGGCCGTCCAAGACCTTTTCCCGCAAGCCAAATTGGGCATCGGGCCGCCGATTACCGACGGCTTCTACTACGACTTCGACGTGGCGGAGCCGTTCACGCCGGAGGATCTGGCCAAGCTGGAAAAGCGGATGCGCCAGATCGTCAAGGACGGCCAGCTGTTCGAACGGCGCGTCTACGAATCCAAGGATGCCGCGCGCGCCGAGCTGGCCAACGAGCCCTACAAGCTCGAGCTCGTCGACGACAAGTCCGGTGACGCGGAGATAATGGAGGTCGGTGGCGACGAGCTCACCGCGTACGACAACCTCAATCCCCGTACCCGCGAACGCGTTTGGGGCGACCTGTGCCGCGGACCGCACATCCCCACCACCAAGCACATCCCCGCGTTCAAGCTGACCAGGAGCTCGGCGGCCTATTGGCGCGGCGACCAGAAAAACGCAAGCCTGCAACGCATCTACGGCACCGCGTGGGAGTCGCAGGAGGCGCTCGAGAAGCACCTGGAGCTGATCGAGGAGGCCCAGCGCCGCGACCACCGCAAGCTCGGCGCCGAGCTGGATTTGTTCAGCTTTCCCGACGAAATCGGTTCGGGCCTGGCGGTTTTCCATCCCAAGGGCGGGATCGTGCGCCGCGAGCTCGAGGACTATTCGCGGCGCAAGCACGCCGAGGCCGGCTACGAGTTCGTCAACACCCCGCACATCACCAAGGCCCAGCTGTTCCACACGTCGGGGCACCTGGACTGGTACGCCGACGGCATGTTCCCGCCGATGCACATCGACGCCGAACACAACGAGGACGGGTCGCTGCGCAAACCGGGGCAGGACTACTACCTCAAGCCGATGAACTGCCCGATGCACTGCCTGATCTTCCGGGCGCGCGGGCGGTCCTACCGCGAATTGCCGTTGCGGCTCTTCGAGTTCGGCACGGTCTATCGCCTCGAGAAGTCCGGCGTGATCCACGGGCTGACCCGGGTGCGCGGCCTGACGATGGACGACGCGCACATCTTCTGCAGCCGCGAACAGATGCGCGACGAGCTGCGTTCGCTGCTGCGCTTCGTGCTCGACCTGCTCGCCGACTACGGCCTCACCGACTTCTACCTCGAGCTGTCCACCAAGGACCCGGAGAAGTTCGTCGGCTCCGACGAGGTGTGGGAGGAAGCCACCAACGTGCTGGCCGAGGTGGGCGCTGAGTCCGGGCTGGACCTGGTGCCCGACCCGGGCGGCGCGGCGTTCTACGGCCCGAAGATCTCCGTCCAGGTCAAGGACGCGCTGGGGCGCACCTGGCAGATGTCGACCATCCAGCTGGACTTCAACTTCCCGGAGCGTTTCGAGCTGGAATACACCGCCCCGGACGGGACCCGGCAGCGCCCGGTGATGATCCACCGCGCGCTCTTCGGGTCGATCGAGCGGTTCTTCGGCATCCTGACCGAGCACTATGCGGGCGCGTTCCCGGCGTGGCTGGCGCCGGTTCAGGTGGTCGGCATCCCGGTCGCCGACGAGCACGTGGAGTATCTGGAAAGCGTTGCCGCGCAGCTGAAGTCGCACGGCGTGCGGGTCGAGGTGGACGCCAGCGACGACCGGATGGCCAAGAAGATCGTCCACCACACCAACCAGAAGGTGCCGTTCATGTTGCTGGCCGGTGACCGCGACGTGCAGGCGGGCGCGGTGAGCTTCCGCTTCGGCGACCGCACGCAGATCAACGGCGTGGGCCGGGACAGCGCCGTCGATGCGATCGTGAAGTGGATCGCCGACCGCGAAAACGCTACTCCTACAGCCGAACTGGTGAAGGTAACCGGCGGTGAGTGACTCCGAGCGCGACGACACCATCCTGGACCGGGGCGTCGGTGAGCAAGACCACCTGCAACGGCTGTGGACGCCGTACCGGATGACCTACCTGGCCGAGGCGCCGATGAAGCGCGACAACGGCAAGACCGAGCAGCCCTTCACCGACATCCCGCAGCTGCCCGACGAGGACGGGCTGGTGGTCGCGCGCGGCGAACTCGTCTACGCCGTGCTCAACCTCTACCCCTACAACCCTGGGCACCTGATGGTGGTGCCCTACCGGCGGGTCTCGGAGCTCGAGGACCTGACCGATGCGGAGAGCGCGGAGCTGATGGCCTTCACGCAGAAGGCGATTCGCGTGATCAAGAACGTGTCGCGGCCGCACGGCTTCAACGTCGGGATGAACCTGGGCACGTCGGCCGGGGGCTCGCTGGCCGAGCACCTGCACGTGCACGTCGTGCCGCGCTGGGGCGGCGACGCCAACTTCATCACCATCGTCGGTGGCGCCAAGGTGATCCCGCAGCTGCTGCGCGACACCCGCCGGCTGCTGGCCACGGAGTGGGCCCGACAGTGAGTCGCGCCAGCGACGATGCAGAGCGCAGCGATGAGGAGGAGCGGCGCGCATGAGTAAAGTGCCGTTCCTGTCGCGGGCGGCGTTCGCGCGGCTCACCACTCCGACGGCGCGGGCATGCCTGAAAGTCGGATTGACGCCCGACGCCGTCACCATCCTGGGCACGGTCGTCGCGGTCGCGGGGGCACTGACGCTGTTTCCGACGGGCCGCCTCTTCGCCGGCACGCTGGTGGTCTGGTTCTTCGTGCTCTTCGACATGCTCGACGGGGCGATGGCCCGGGAACGAGGCGGCGGAACGCGTTTCGGCGCGGTCCTGGACGCGACGTGCGACCGGATCAGCGACGGCGCCGTGTTCTGCGGGCTGCTGTGGTGGGCTGCCTTCGGCCTGCACGACAAGCTCTTGGTGGTGGCGACCCTGATCTGCCTGGTCACCTCGCAGGTGATCTCCTACATCAAGGCACGGGCCGAAGCCAGCGGGCTGCGCGGCGACGGCGGCATCATCGAACGTCCGGAGCGGCTGATCATCGTGCTGGTCGGCGCCGGCATCTCCGACTTCCCCTACATCGCTTGGCCGCCCGCGCTGTCGGTGGCGATGTGGCTGCTGGCGGCGGCCAGCGTGGTCACCTGCGTGCAGCGGTTGCACACGGTGCGCACTTCCCGCGGCGCGACGGAGCCGATGCCGTGATCAAGGACTTGGGGCGAAGGACCCGTGGTGCGGCCGCAGACTGGGCGTACGCGACCGGGTGGATGGCGGTGCGAGCGATGCCGGAGTTCGCGGCCCGCAACGTATTCGACGCCGGCGCGCGCTACGCGGCCCGCGGCGGTGGGCCCGACCAGCTGCGCAAGAACCTGGCCCGGGTGATCGGCGTGCCGCCCGATCAGGTGCCGGACCAGCTGATGCGGGCCTCGCTCGCGTCGTACGCCCGCTACTGGCGGGAGGCCTTCCGCCTGCCCACGATGGACCACCGCGTGCTGGCCCGTCGCATCGATGAGACGTTCCGCGGGGCCGACCACATCGACGCGGCCCTGGCCGCCGGCCGCGGAGTGGTGATGGCGCTGCCGCACAGCGGCAACTGGGACATGGCCGGGGTCTGGCTGGCGCAGACGCGCGGCACCTTCACCACCGTCGCCGAGCGCCTCAAACCCGAATCGCTGTACCGGCGTTTCATCGCCTACCGGGAAGGGCTTGGCTTCGAAGTCATCCCGCTGTCCGGCGGCGAACGGCCGCCGTTCGAGACGTTGTGCGAGCGGCTGCGGGCCAACCGGGCGGTGTGCCTGATGGCCGAGCGCGACCTGACCCGCACGGGTGTCGAGGTGAAATTCTTCGGCGAACTCACCCGGATGCCGGCCGGGCCGGCGAAGCTCGCGATCGAAACCGGGGCGGCCCTGCTGCCCGCGCACTGCTGGAACGAGCCCGACGGCTGGCCCGTATCGATACACCCGCCGCTGGATACCTCCAGCGGCGACGTCCGGACCATCACTCAGGCGCTGGCCGACCAGTTCGCCGAGAACATCGCCGCGCACCCCGAGGACTGGCACATGATGCAGCCGCAGTGGCTCGCGGATCTGTCGGAGGCCAAGCAGGCGAGGCTGAAGGAAGCCTGATGCGAATCGGGATGGTCTGTCCGTATTCGTTCGACGTGCCGGGCGGGGTGCAGTCCCATGTCTTGCAGCTGGCCGAGGTGATGCGCGCCCGCGGGAACGAGGTCAGCGTACTGGCACCGGTGTCCCCGCACGCCGCGCTGCCCGACTACGTCGTCTCCGCCGGCAAGGCCGTCCCGATTCCCTACAACGGGTCGGTGGCCCGGCTGCGGTTTGGCCCGGCCACCCATCGCAAGGTGAAAAAGTGGCTCGCCGAAGGCGATTTCGACGTTTTGCACCTGCATGAGCCCAACGCGCCGAGCCTGTCGATGCTGGCCCTGAACATTGCCGAGGGCCCGATCGTCGCGACGTTTCACACGTCGACCACCAAATCCCTGACCCTGACGGTCTTTCAGGGCATCCTGCGCCCCATGCACGAGAAGATCGTCGGCCGGATCGCGGTGTCCGACCTGGCCCGGCGCTGGCAGATGGAGGCGCTGGGCACGGACGCGGTGGAGATCCCCAACGGGGTCGACGTGGACTCGTTCGCCTCGGCGCCGCGGCTGGACGGGTATCCGCGGCCCGGCAAGACGGTGCTTTTCCTGGGCCGCTACGGCGAGCCCCGCAAGGGCATGACGGTGCTGCTCGAGGCGCTGCCGCGGGTGGTCGAGAGCCACCCGGATCTGCAGTTGCTGATCGTCGGGCGCGGCGACGAGGACGAATTGCGCGAGCAGGCAGGCGAATTGGTGGACCACATTCGCTTCCTTGGCCAGGTCGACGACGCCGGAAAGGCGTCGGCGATGCGCAGCGCCGATGTCTACTGCGCGCCCAACACGGGAGGGGAGAGCTTCGGGATCGTCCTGGTCGAGGCGATGGCCGCCGGCACGCCGGTGGTGGCCAGCGACCTCGACGCCTTCCGGCGCGTGTTGTGCGACGGCGACTGCGGGCGGCTGGTGCCCGTCGATGACGGCGCCGCGCTGGCCGACGCGCTGGTCGAGGTGCTGGCCGACGACGCGCTGCGCGAACGCTACGTGGCGGCCGCTTCGAGGGCGGTCCGCCGCTACGACTGGTCGGTGGTGGCCAGCCAGATCATGCGGGTGTACGAGACGGTCGCAGGGTCGGGCGCCAAGGTCCAGGTGGCCAGTTGATGACGTGGCTCGTCATCGCCGTCGTGGCGTTGGTGGTGTTGGTAGCGCTGGTCGCCTTTGCCGGCTGGGCATACCAGACCGCCCACCGGCTCGACCGGCTGCACGTCCGCTACGACCTGTCCTGGCAGGCGCTCGACGGCGCGCTGGCCCGGCGCGCGGTGGTGGCTCGGGCCGTGGCGATCGACGGGTACGGCGGTTCCGCCGAGGGCAGGCGGCTGGCCGCGCTGGCCGACGCGGCCGAACACGCGCCCCGCCCGGCCCGCGAGAACGCGGAGAACGAGCTGTCGGCCGCGCTCGCAATGGTCGATCCCGCGTCACTGCCGGCGGGTCTGATCGCCGAGCTGGCCGACGCGGAGGCCCGCGTGGTGCTGGCCCGCCGCTTCCACAACGACGCCGTTCGCGACACCCTGGCGCTGCGCGAGCGATTCCTGGTCCGCACCCTTCGGCTCGGCGGAACCGCCGCGCTGCCAAGCTATTTCGAGATCCTCGAGCGGCCGCACGCGCTGGCGCACCCCGAGCGCGGAGTGCCCAACCACCGCACGTCGGCGCGGGTGGTGCTGCTCGACGAGTCCGGCGCCGTGCTGCTGTTGTGCGGGTCGGACCCGGCCAACCCGGCGTTCGGTGACGGGGCCGCGCCCCGGTGGTGGTTCACCGTGGGCGGCGAAGTGGGCGATGGCGAGCGGTTGGTCGAGGCCGCCGTGCGCGAGCTGGCCGAAGAAACCGGCCTGCGGGTCGAGCCGGCCGACATGATCGGACCCGTCTGGCGGCGCGACGAGGTCTTCGAGTTCAACGGATCGCTGATCGAGAGCGAGGAGTTCTACCTCCTGCACCGCACCCGCCGTTTCGCGCCGTCCCTGGCGGGGCGGACCGAGCTGGAACGCAGCTACATCCATGGCGCCCGTTGGTGTGACGCGAACGACATCGCCGAGCTGACCGCCGCGGGCGAGGAGGTGTACCCGCGCCAACTGGGCGAGCTGCTGCCGGTCGCCAACCGGCTGGCGGACGGCGCCGACAGCGCCGCGACCGGGGTGCCGCAGCCCATCCTCTGAGGTCGCTAAAGCCGCAACCCCACGTCGGCCAGCGCGTTGGTGACTCCCTGCACCGCCCCCTGCTGCAGCTCGGCGCCGAGCGTCGCCGGATCGATCTGGGGGAACAGCCCGAACGGCGTGGGCACATCCTGGTAGGCGGCGCGGTCGTAGCCCAGCTCGACCAGCACCCGCAGGTCCGGCTGGACCAGGTCGGCCAGCGGGTTCCCCACCAGGGGAATGGCGCGCAGCGGGTCCAGCAGCGGCAGGTTCGGATTGGGAATCAGGATGTAGGTCGTCATGGTGTCGCCCGGCGACACCGGCTGGACCACCCCCGACGCCAGCTGGGCGGTGGTCACGGTGTTGTAGGCCGGGTGCACGAAAAGGAACCCGGCGATGGCGTTCGCGTCGGCCAGGATGTCGATCGGGTACTGCGGGAAGTCGGCCGCACCGTCGTATTGGACGGCGTAGTCGATGGTGGGATACGCGTTGGTGGGCGTCGCGCCGTAGAACGTGAAGCCCAGGCCCGGTATGGAGAAGCCGGGCATGCGCGCCAAGAGCCCGCCGTCGGGCCGGTCGGGGTTGGCGATCAGCACGAACGACAGCTGGTCCAGCGCCGGCCGCACGCCCGCCGGCAACGTTTCCAGGTAGCGCATCTCGACGGTCGCTATCACGGCGCTTTGCGAGCCGCCGAAGACGATGACGTGGTTTCCCGCCGCGAGTTGCGTGTTGATCGCCGTGTTCAGGTTCTGCACACCCTGGGCCACGGACTGGTCCAGCGTCAGGCTGTCCAGCCCGGTGAACGGGAACAACTTCTCGGGCGTCACCAGGAACTGCGCGTTGTACGCGGGATGAGTCGGATTGATGAAGAGCTCCGAAGCCAGCACGTTGTGCAGCCGGGGCAGCGGGCCGAGGCCGGTGCCGCCCATGATCAGCGCCGTCGGTCCGCCGGCACCCACCTGGTTCTCGTTGATCAGCAGCGCCCCGACGTTGCCGTTGCCCGGGTTCCCGAAGCCGATGTTCTGATTGCCGGTGTTCCCGATGCCGATGTTCTGGTTGCCCGTGTTCTGGATGCCGAAGTTCGCGTTGCCGAGGTTTCCGATGCCGATGTTGCCGTTGCCGACGTTGTTGATGCCGACGTTGCCGACGCCGACGTTTCCGCTGCCCAGGTTCTGCGGCAGGCCCTGCCACGGCACCAGTTGCGCGACCGCCGCCGCGGCGCCGGCGTAGTAGTCCGACATCGCGGCCGCGTCCTGCGCCCACATCTGTTCGTATTCGGCCTCGGCCGCCGCGATCGCCGGGGCGTTCTGGCCCAGCAGGTTGTAACCCACCAGCGAGATCAGCTGACTCCTGTTGGCGGCCACCGCAATTGGGTGCACCGTGGCCGCCAGCGCCGCCTCGAAGGCCTCGGCGGCGAACCGGACCTGGGCGGCGGTCTGCTCGGCCTGGCCCGCCGCCGCGCTCAGCCAGGCCGCGTACGGGCCGGCGGCGCTCGCCATCGCCGCCGCCGCCGGGCCGGCCCAGGCCTCGCCCGCCAGCTCGGAGGTCACCGACGCGAAGGAGCCCGCAGCGTCGCGCAATTCCTCGGCCAGCCCGTCCCAGGCCGAGGCCACCGCCAGCATCGGGCCCTGGCCCGGGCCGGCGAACATGCGCGCGGAGTTCAGTTCCGGCGGTAACACGGCGAAATTCATCGCTACGTTCTTTCTGGCTAGGTGACCGACCCTATGACAGGTCCCGCGCCCGAGCTGGAAAAACCGGTTTGTTGGCCACCACTAGACTGGTGCAGGCATTGACGGAGCGAAGGAGAGACGTGGACACCGCCCAGGCGAATGGTGGCCAGGCCAACCAGACCGGCACCGCGCGCGTCAAGCGCGGCATGGCCGAGATGCTCAAGGGCGGCGTCATCATGGACGTCGTCACGCCCGAGCAGGCCCGCATCGCCGAGGGCGCCGGCGCCGTCGCGGTCATGGCGCTGGAACGGGTGCCGGCCGACATCCGCGCCCAGGGCGGGGTGTCGCGGATGAGCGACCCCGACATGATCGAGGGCATCATCGCCGCCGTGACCATCCCGGTCATGGCCAAGGTGCGGATCGGGCACTTCGTCGAGGCGCAGATCCTGCAGAGCCTCGGAGTGGACTACATCGACGAGTCGGAGGT
Source organism: Mycobacterium sp. E796 (assembly GCF_001672815.1). Classification (GTDB taxonomy): domain Bacteria; phylum Actinomycetota; class Actinomycetes; order Mycobacteriales; family Mycobacteriaceae; genus Mycobacterium. Next base: position 27,219 of record NZ_LZKK01000083.1, read on the forward strand.
GCTGACCCCGGCCGACTACACCCACCACATCGACAAGTGGAAGTTCACCGTGCCGTTCGTGTGTGGCGCGACGAATCTCGGCGAGGCGCTGCGGCGCATCGGCGAGGGCGCGGCCATGATCCGCTCCAAGGGCGAGGCCGGCACCGGCGACGTCTCCAACGCCACCACGCACATGCGGGCGATCAGCGGCGAGATCCGCCGGCTGACGTCGCTGTCCGAGGACGAATTGTACGTCGCCGCAAAGGAATTGCAGGCGCCCTATGAGCTGGTCCTCGAAGTGGCCCGGGCGGGCAAGCTGCCGGTCACCCTGTTCACCGCCGGAGGCATCGCTACCCCCGCCGACGCGGCGATGATGATGCAGCTCGGCGCAGAGGGCGTGTTCGTCGGCTCCGGCATCTTCAAGTCCGGTGCGCCCGAGCACCGCGCCGCCGCGATCGTGAAGGCCACCACCTTTTACGACGATCCGGACGTGCTGGCCAAGGTGTCGCGCGGGCTGGGCGAGGCGATGGTGGGCATCAACGTGGAGCAGATCCCGCAGCCGCACCGCCTGGCCGAACGCGGCTGGTAAGAACAACCTGTGTCGATCGAGAAGATCCTTGATCTCGAACAACTCGAGGTCAACATCTATCGCGGGAACGTGTTCAGCCCGGACTCGGGATATTTCCAGCGCACCTTCGGCGGCCACGTCGCCGGGCAGTCGCTGGTGTCGGCGGTGCGCACCGTCGACCCGCACTTCCTGGTGCACTCGCTGCACGGCTACTTCCTGCGGCCCGGGGACGCCACGGCGTCGACGGTCTTCATCGTCGAGCGCATCCGTGACGGCGGCTCGTTCTGCACCCGCCGCGTCAACGCCATCCAGCACGGCGAAACCATCTTTTCCATGTCGGCGTCATTCCAGACCGACCAGGAGGGCATCAACCACCAGGACGCGATGCCCGCGGCACCGCCGCCGGATGGGCTGCCGGGGTTGAGCTCCATGAAGGTGTTCGACGACGCCGGGTTCCGCCAGTTCGAGGAGTGGGACGTCCGCATCGTGCCGCGGGAGCGGGTGGAGCGGCTGCCCGGCAAGGCCTCGCAGCAGCAGGTGTGGTTTCGCCACCGCGACCCGCTGCCCGACGACCCGGTGCTGCACATCTGCGCGCTGGCCTACATGAGCGACCTCACGTTGTTGGGCTCGGCGCAGGTCACCCACCTCGACGAACGCGCGCACCTGCAGGTGGCGTCGCTCGACCATGCGATGTGGTTCATGCGGGTGTTCCGGGCCGACGAGTGGCTGCTCTACGACCAGTCCTCGCCCTCGGCCTGCGGCGGTCGCGCGCTGTGCCAGGGCAAGATCTTCAACCAGTACGGCGAGATGGTCGCGGCGGTGATGCAGGAGGGTCTGACCCGCTTCCCGCGCGGATACCAGCCGCACACGCAATGATTTCCCCGTGAGCGCGCCGAAGATCGGGGTCCTGGCCCTGCAGGGCGACACCCGCGAGCACCTGGCGGCGCTGCGCGAGGCGGGAGCGGAGTCGATGCCGGTGCGTCGGCGCAGCGAGCTGGATGCGGTGGATGGGCTGGTCATTCCAGGCGGCGAATCCACCACGATGAGCCACCTGTTGCTGGATTTCGAGCTGCTCGAGCCGTTGCGGCGGCGGCTGGCCGAGGGGCTACCCGCCTACGGCGCGTGCGCCGGCATGATCCTGCTGGCCACCGACATTCTCGATGCCGGCGCGCGGGGCCGGCAGGCGCTGCCGCTGCGCGCGATCGATATGACGGTGCGGCGCAACGCTTTTGGGCGACAGGTCGACTCGTTCGAGGGCGACATTCCGTTCGCCGGGCTCGACGGGCCGGTGCGCGCGGTGTTCATCCGCGCGCCGTGGGTCGAGCGGACCGGCGACGGGGTGCAGGTGCTGGCCAGCGCGGCCGGGCACGTCGTCGCGGTCCGGCAGGGCCCGGTGCTGGCGACCGCGTTTCACCCCGAGATGACCGGCGACCGTCGCATCCACCACATGTTCGTCGACATCGTCAGGGGCGAGGCGTAGTCCCATCGGTCACTTCCGTCCCGCGCCGGGTGGCATGAGGCTTTTTGTCCACCTCACAGCGACAGCCGTTGTCGCTATGAGGCGGACAACAAGGGTGCCGGTCGCTTTCTTGTGACGGCTGTGACTGCGGAGACGGCGGGGAGCACCGGGGCCATCGGCATCCATCGTCCACGTAGACTCGTTGGGCGAGTTATCGAGCACCAGAATGCAAAAGAAGAGGTAGCAACACCGATGAGCGGCCATTCCAAGTGGGCCACCACCAAGCATCAGAAGGCCGTCAAGGACGCCCGCCGCGGCAAGGAGTTCGCGCGGCTGATCAAGAACATCGAGGTCGCGGCCCGTACCGGCGGCGGTGACCCGGCCGGCAACCCGACGCTCTACGACGCGATCCAGAAGGCCAAGAAGACCTCGGTGCCCAACGACAACATCGAGCGCGCCCGCAAGCGCGGGGCGGGCGAGGAGGCCGGCGGCGCCGACTGGCAAACCATCACCTACGAGGGCTACGCGCCCAACGGCGTGGCGGTGCTGATCGAGTGCCTGACCGACAACCGCAACCGCGCCGCCAGCGAGGTGCGGGTGGCGATGACGCGCAACGGCGGCACCATGGCCGACCCCGGCTCGGTGGCCTACCTGTTCTCCCGCAAGGGCGTGGTCACGCTGGAGAAGAACGGCCTGACCGAAGACGACGTGCTGACCGCCGTGCTCGACGCCGGCGCCGAGGACGTCAACGACCTGGGCGACAGCTTCGAGATCATCTCCGAGCCGACCGACCTGGTCGCGGTGCGCACCGCGCTGCAGGACGCCGGCATCGATTACGAGTCGGCGGAGGCCAGTTTCCAGCCGTCGGTCAGCGTTCCCGTCGACCTCGACGGCGCCCGCAAGGTGTTCAAGCTCGTCGATGCGCTGGAGGACAGCGACGACGTGCAGAACGTCTACACCAACGTCGACGTCTCCGACGAGGTGCTGGCCGCGCTCGACGAGGAGTGAACGGCGGGGATCGATGACCGAGCCGCCCGTCGTCAACCATCACGCCGACCACCCGGGCTTCGGCGGCCCGATGGGCATGGTGACCGCCCTCGGCATGCTCGTCATGGGTCGCGGCAACGCGCGCCTGGCCGTCGACCTGGCCGGGGTGTCGGGCGCCGACCGCGTCGTCGACATCGGTTGTGGCCCAGGCAATGCCGCGCGAGCCGCCGCCGGACGAGGTGCGCGGGTCGTCGGGGTGGACCCGTCCCCGGTGATGCTGGGCCTGGCGCGCGCCGCGACGCGTGACCGCCCGGCGGTCACCTGGGCCCAGGGTGGCGCCGAGGCGCTGCCCGTTTCCGACGGCTGGGCGACGGTCGCGTGGTCGCTCAAGACGGTGCACCACTGGAAGGACGTCACCGACGGGCTCGTCGAGCTGCGTCGCGTGCTCGCGCCGTCGGGCCGGTTGCTGGTGATGGAGCGCCGGGTGCAGCCGGGGGCGACGGGCCTGGCCAGTCACGGCTGGACCGAGCGGCAGGCCGAGTCGTTCGCCGCGCAGTGCCGGGAGGCGGGCTTGGTCGACGTGCGCGTGGACCAGCGTCCCAAGGGCCGCGGCGCGGTGTGGGTGGTGCGGGCGGACCAGCCCTCTTAGTCCCTAGTCGGCGATCGCAAGCGCGGCGGAGCCGGGCGAAGCGGGTCGCCGCCCAAGTGCTTAGTCGTACCCGTGCCGCATGTCCTCGACGACGCGCGGGTTGTCCAGGGTGGACGGCTCGAGCGGGCGGGCCCCGATGTCGCCGGCGAAGACGGTGGCCGCGTCGAGCACCCGCTGGTTGAGGAACCGCAGCGGGGGAGCATCGGCCGGCACCCGCGGCACCGGCGCGGCGCCGCCGCGTTGCGCAAGCGCGAACCCCCAGTCCCCGAACGTGGGCACGTGCACGTGATAGGGCGTGACGGCATAACCGGCGGCCCCGATCGTCGAGACCGTGCGCCAGAACGCGGTCCGGGTGGAAAACGGGCTGCCCGCCTGCACGACCATCAGCCCGCCGGGCGCCAGCGCGCGGGCGGCGAGCGCGTAGAACTCGGTCGAGTACAGCCGGCCCAGCACGGGTGTGTCGGGGTCGGGAAGGTCGACGATCACCGCGTCGAATCCGGTGTCCGAGGCGGCGCGCAGCCAGGTCATCGCGTCACCGATCACGACCTTGACGCGCGGGTTGTCCAGCGCGCCGCCGTTGGCCTCGCGCATGGTGGTGCGCGCCAATTCGATGACGGCGGGATCGAGCTCGACCTGCACGATCTTGCCGACGCCGGGCTGGCGCAGCAACTCGCGGGCGGCCAGGCCGTCGCCGCCGCCGAGCACCAGCACCGAGTGTGCGCCGGCACCGAGGGCGGGGTAGACCAGGCTTTCGGTGTAACGATATTCGTCGCGGGTGGAGAACTGCAGGCCCCCGTCGAGGTAGAGGCGCATGTCGTTGCCCCGCCGGGTCACCACGATCTCCTGATAGGCGGTGTGCCGGTAGGCGATGATCGGGTCGGCGTAAAGCCTTTGCCTGCTTGTGGTTTCGATGTCTGCCGAGCGCACCAGCAGCGTGGCGAGCAGCCCGAGCGCGGCGGCGAGCGCGCACAACGCCGTCGCCAGTTGCCGCGCGGAAACGATGCGGCGCAACAAGAAGACCGCCACGATCCCCGCCGCCGCCAGGTTGATGATGCCTGTGGCCGCCGCGCCGCGGATCATCCCGAGGTGCGGTAGCAGCAGAAACGGCCAGACGAGCCCGCCCAGCAGCGCGCCGAGGTAGTCGGCGGCGTTGAGGTTGGCCAGCGTCCGGCCGGCATCGGCGGCGCGCGCGGTCCGCCCCCGTTGCAGCAGCGTCATCAGCAGCGGCACCTCGGCGCCGACCAGGCCGCCGATCAGGGCCGTGCCCGCCGCCAGCACCCACGTTGAGCCCACCGAGCCGTCCAGGAACGCGAACACCGTGTACAGCGCGGCCGCGGACAGGCCGCCGACAATTCCCAGCAGCGCCTCGACGGCGATGAAGGCGATCGCCGCGTGCGCCAGCAGCGGCTTGGCCAGCAGCGCGCCCGCGCCCAGCGCCGCGATGTAGCCCGCGACGATCAGCGACGTGGCGACGATGCCCCCGCCGTTGAGGCTGGCCGACAGCGTGAGCAGCGCGAGTTCGTAGATGATGCCGCAGGCCGCGCACGCCGCCACGGCGGCCAACAAGACGGCGCGCCAACGGCCCTGGGACGTCATGACACCGCCGCGGCGGTCACCCCTCCCACGGCCAGCAATATCAAGGCGACCGCGAAGGACCCGGGGTGCAGCGTGGGCTCGTCGATGTGCTCGTGGAAGTCGCCGGGGATCAGCAGGTGCATTGCCAGCAGCGCGATCCCCAGCAGGATCACGCCCATCAGCCCGTACACCGCCACGCCGAGCAGCCCCTGGCCCAGCTGGCTGTAGCTGTTGGCGATGGCGGTGATGATGACGACGGTGAGCGAGATGTACATGGCGCCGGCGACGACGACGGCGTTGGGGCGGCGGTCGATGAACACCAGCTGGCGCAGCTTGCCCGGGGTCAGCCAGTCGACCATGTAGAAGCCGACGAACAGCACCGCCATCCCGACGGCGAAGTACAGGATCGTCGCGACCGCGCCCTTCAGGACGGGATTGACGTCGACGTTGCCGATCTCGACGGCGAGGTTCATGGTTGTCTCCTTGGACTAGGGGTGGTTACTGCCTTAGGCCATCACTTGGTTCCGCCGGGGCCGCCGGGGGTGCCGCCGGCGCCGCCCGACGGGGAGCCGGGGAAGAAGCCGGGGCCCAGGAAGACGAACGCGCCGTGGCTGTATCCGGCGCTCAGGGGTTCGACGCGGATGCTGCACGGATTGTTGCCGTCGGGCCCGACGATCACGATGTTGTTGCTGTAGCGCAGGTACTCGCTGTCGCCGTTGGACGCGCGCGCCTCGGGGGCCTGATAGTCGGCCAGCGCGTCGGCGACCTGGTCGGGGGAGCCGGTGCACTGGTAGCGCGTGCCGTTCACGTCCCGGGAGTACTCGTGATAATGGCTCGCGATGTAGGACCCGATGTCCTTCTGCTCCAAGATGATTCCGAAGACCAGGCAGGCGACGGCGGCGACGGCCAGCGCCCCGGAGATCAGGAACAGGCGGTTGCGGCTCACGGGCGCCACCGGCTCTCGGTGTGCACCACCACGCCGCCCGACTCCAGCGGGTACAGATGCCAGGTCTGCCAGTGCCATCCGGCGCCGTCGGGCTCGGCGGCCAGGGCGGTCAGCGCGGCGTCGTCGCCGGGGAACGCGCCGCCGAGCCAGCCCGGTTGCCGCGCGCAGCGTTCGCGCAGCTCGCCGGCCAGCCGGCGGAAGCTCGCCTCCTCGTGCGTCTCGGTGCGGGAGCGCAGCCGGTAGCCGGGGGCGTCGGTGCGCCGCGGCAGGTCGCCGCCGATGTCGCGGGCGGTGCACGAAACCTGTTCGGAGAACTGGCCTTTCGCGTGCTCGACCGCGACCACGTGCGATGCGCCCAGCACCCCGAGCAGCAGCGCGCCGCCGTCGGGATGCTGCAGCGAACAGGCGGCCAGCGGCGCCGGCGCGGGCGCGTTGAGCGCGAGCCCCAGCCGTTCCCCGGACACGTCCGCCGGAGTCACGGCGAGCTGATGGAGGGGCACCGAGGCGGTCCTATGGGGAGGAGGGTGGGGGAGCGGGGTAGACGGTCAGCTCCCCGGGCACGACGGACTTGCCCGTCGAAACCTCCCAGGGCATGTCCGGGGCCCAGCGCTCGAACGAGAGCAAGGCGCTCTCGTCGGCGTTGGTGCAGTCGAGGAATTCCATCTCGCCGCCGGCGGGCAGGCCGGTGGTGCCCTCGGTGGTGTAGGACGCCCGGCCGCGCTCCGTCTCGTGGAAGGCCACGCCGTCGATGACGTACTGGTCACCGGGCTGCAGAGTGAGGTCCTTGCGGGTGATCCACATGGCCAGCTCCAGGCGCCCGTCGTCCTCTTCGACGCTCAGCCAGATCGGCTGGTCACCGCCCTCCAGGAGGTGCTCCCACCACACGAACGGCCCCTCGCGGAACGTGACCGAGCCGCGCACCACGAGGTCGACGCCGCCGTAGCTGACGATTGCCCCGGGGCCGAGTTGGCGGGGCCCGAACTGCGGCATGGCGTTGAACGACAGCGGGTCGGAACGCCCGCTCGGCGGGGCCGCCTTCTTGGGCCGCCGCAAAGCGATGACCAGCACCACGATCGACGCGATGAACAGCACCGCCGCCAGGACGAGCAGGACTGTTCCCACGCTGAACCTTCCGTTGCCACAGGGCTAGAGCGAACGTGGGCTTTAAGTTAACAGCATTTCACCGGCGGCAGCGTGTCCTACCGGACGCCGTCGGTGTCGCCGGTTAGGCTCTCGAACAGCTGTTCGTACGAAGGAGCCGGCAATGCGCGTGATGGGCGTCGATCCCGGGCTGACCCGATGCGGCCTGGCGGTCGTGGAGACCGGCGGGGGGCGCAAGGTCGTCGCGCTCGACGTCGACGTGGTGCGCACCGGGTCGGATGCGCCGCTGACCAAGCGGTTGCTGGCCGTCAGCGATGCCGTCGAGCACTGGCTGGACACCCACCGGCCCGACGTGGTGGCCATCGAGCGGGTGTTCTCCCAGCACAACGTGTCGACCGTGATGGGCACCGCGCAGGCCGGGGGCGTGGTCGCGCTGGCGGCGGCCAGGCGCGGCATCGACGTGCACTTCCACACCCCCACGGAGGTGAAGGCCGCGGTCACCGGCAACGGGTTCGCCGACAAGGCGCAGGTCACCACGATGGTCACCAAAATCCTTGCGCTGCAGGCCAAACCGACGCCGGCCGACGCGGCCGACGCGTTGGCGTTGGCGATCTGCCACAGCTGGCGCGCGCCGATGATCGCCCGGATGGCCGCGGCCGAGGCCCTCGCCGCCCAGCAACGGCACGCCTACCGGGCCAAGCTGGCGGCCAAGCGCAAGGCGGTCGCCCGATGATCGCGTCGGTGCGCGGTGAGGTGCTCGAGGTGGCGCTCGACCACGTCGTGATCGAGGCGGCCGGTGTCGGCTACCGGGTGAACGCGACGCCGTCGACGCTGGCGACGCTGCGGCAGGGCAGCGAGGCCCGGCTGATCACCGCGATGATCGTGCGCGAGGACTCGATGACGCTGTACGGGTTCACCGACGCGCAGACCCGCGACCTGTTCCTGACGCTGCTGTCGGTCTCGGGCGTCGGGCCGCGGCTGGCGATGGCGACGCTGGCGGTGCACGACGCCGCCACGTTGCGCCAGGTGCTGCACGACGGCGACGTCGCGGCGCTGACCCGCGTGCCCGGCATCGGCAAGCGCAGTGCCGAGCGGATGGTGTTGGAGCTGCGCGACAAGGTCGGGGCCGTGGCCGCGACCAACGGCGCGCCGCTCGTCAACGGCCACGCGGTGCGCAGCCCGGTGGTGGAGGCGCTGGTCGGTCTGGGCTTCGCCGCCAAGCAGGCCGAGGAGGCCACCGACAAGGTGCTGGCCACCGATCACGACGCGACGACGTCCAGCGCGCTGCGGGCCGCCCTGTCCTTGCTGGGTAAGTCGCGATGACCGACGACGACTTCTCCGACCGCGACGTCTCGCCGGCGCTGACCGTCGGCGAGGGCGACATCGACGTCAGCCTGCGGCCCCGCTCGCTGCGGGAGTTCATCGGGCAGTCGCGGGTGCGCGAGCAGCTGCAGCTGGTCATCGAGGGGGCCAAGAACCGCGGCGGCACCCCGGATCACATCCTGCTGTCCGGTCCGCCGGGCCTGGGCAAGACCTCGCTGGCGATGATCATCGCGGCGGAGCTCGGGTCGTCGTTGCGGGTGACGTCCGGTCCGGCGCTGGAACGCGCCGGCGACCTGGCCGCGATGTTGTCCAACCTGGTCGAGCACGACGTGTTGTTCATCGACGAGATCCACCGCATCGCGCGGCCCGCCGAGGAGATGCTCTACCTGGCGATGGAGGACTTCCGGGTGGACGTGGTCGTCGGCAAAGGGCCCGGGGCGACGTCGATCCCGCTGGAGGTGGCGCCCTTCACGCTGGTCGGCGCGACCACCCGGTCCGGCGCGCTGACCGGCCCGCTACGCGACCGGTTCGGGTTCACCGCGCACATGGACTTCTACGAGCCCGCCGAGCTGGAGCGGGTGCTGGCCCGGTCCGCCGGGATCCTGGGCATCGAGCTGGGCGCCGACGCGGGCGCCGAGATCGCGCGACGCTCGCGGGGGACCCCGCGGATCGCCAACCGGCTGCTGCGCCGGGTCCGCGACTTCGCCGAGGTGCGCGCCGACGGCGTGATTACCCGCGACGTCGCCAAGTCCGCGCTGGAGGTATACGACGTCGACGAGCTGGGGCTGGACCGCCTGGACCGGGCGGTGCTGTCGGCGCTGACCCGCGGCTTCGGCGGCGGCCCGGTCGGGGTTTCGACGCTGGCGGTGGCGGTGGGCGAGGAGGCGGCGACCGTCGAGGAGGTGTGCGAGCCGTTCCTGGTGCGGGCCGGCATGGTCGCGCGCACCCCGCGCGGCCGGGTGGCCACCGCCCAGGCCTGGACGCACCTCGGCCTGACGCCGCCGGCCGGGGCGACCGGCCTCGGGCAACCGGGCCTGTTCGACTAGGGCGGTCGGCGCCGCCTTCCGGGTGTGGGTTACGTCACTGGCGCCGCGGGTACCCGCCTTGCAACAGCAATCACTGTTGAAGGAGATTCTGATGAGGCGAACCAACCCCGACTATGACCGCGCTCGCGCGGCGTACATGCCTCGCAGCCGCGGCGCGCTGAGCGGGCTGCTGCTGATCCTCTTGGGTGCGTGGGGCGCGCTGATCCCGTTCTTCGGACCCAACGTCAACTGGGCATACATGGCCGACCCGGCATGGACGTGGACGACGGCGAAAGGCTGGCTGGAGGTGCTCCCCGGCGTCGTCGCCGCGGTGGGCGGGCTGATCTTGCTCGTGTCCGGCAATCGCGCCAGCGCGGTGCTCGGCGGTTGGCTGGCCGTCGTCGCCGGCGCCTGGTTCGTGGTCGGCCGGGCGTTCGCGCCGATGCTGAATATCGGGGACGTCGGCCAGCCGGTGGCCGCGACGGACCTGAAGCGGGCCCTGCTCGAGGTCAGCTACTTCACCGGCCTCGGTGCGCTGATCGTGTTCCTCGGCGGCGTCGCCCTGGGGCGCGTCGCGGTGCGACACGCCCGCGACGTCGTGGTAACCGAACCGGCGCCGATGGCCGCCACGCCGGCGCAGGACCCGGCGATGTACGACGAATCGCCACGCGACGTGCGGGCTGACGAGCGCGCCCGGGGCGGCTTGTTCCACCGGCGCGCCGGGGGCGGCCTGTTCCGCCGCCACCATCACGCCGGCGTCTAGTGCCGATCGCAAGCGCGGCGCTGGCGCCGGGCGCCGCGGGTCGGCACCATCTGGCCTGATCGCGCGAGAGCACCGGTAGTCCCAGCGGGCCGCCGGTGCTGTTGCGCGCCCGGGCGAAGCGCCGCTCGGTATGGTTCTTGGGTCGTTCGACTTACCGAGGAGGAGCGATGCTCACCGCCGGGTTGGTGTTCGCCGGACTGGCAGCCCTACTGCACGTCTACATCTTCACGATGGAGTCGTTGACCTGGACCTCGGAGCGCACCCGCGCCGTCTTCGGCATGACGGCCGAGGAAGCCGAGACCACCCGGCTGCTCGCCTTCAACCAGGGGTTCTACAACCTGTTCCTGGCCATCGTCACCCTGCTCGGCATTCCCCCGGTGATCATGGGCGACAAGGCGGTCGGCGTCGCGCTCGTTCTCGCCGGAGTCGGATCCATGGCCGCCGCCGCGATCGTGCTGGTGTTCTCCGCGCGGGACAAGGCGCGGGCGGCAGTCATCCAGGGCACGTTTCCGGTGATCGCCATCGTGCTGGTGGTGCTCGGCCTGTCCTGGTAACACCAGCAACATCAGCCTCACTGGTCACGGAAAGCCGCTCCTTGCGGCCGCGAGTGTTACATCGCGGCCGGGTCGGGTACTCCCGGGGGGCCGGAAATGGGCCCGGCTTCAATTGAGGAGATGGAATGAAATACGCAGATAGGGACTATCCAGGCGCGTTGACCATGCCGCGCTCGCGCGGCGCGATCAGCGGATTGATCCTGGTGCTCCTTGGCGCCTGGGGGGCGTTGATCCCGTTCGTCGGCCCCCGCTTCAACTTCGCCTACACGCCCGACCGCGACTGGGCGTGGACGACGGCGCGCGGCTGGCTCGAGGTGCTCCCGGGGGCCGGCACGGTGGTGGGTGGCCTGCTGTTGATCGTCGCCGGCAACCGCATCGCCGCCATGCTGGGCGGCTGGCTCGCGGTCCTGTCCGGCGCATGGTTCGTGGTCGGCGGCCAAATCGCTCCTCTGCTGGGCATCGGATCTGCCGGCGACCCCATCGCGGCGACCGAACGCAAGCGCGCCGCCCTCGAGGTCTCCTATTTCTCCGGCCTCGGCGCGCTGATCATCTTCGTCGGCGGAGTCGTCCTGGCTCGTACGGCGGTGCGGCTCGCGCGCGACGTGGCACCCCTGGGCCACGCGGGTCCCGAGGCAGCTGCGCCGGTCGGGGAGCCGGCGTACGTGTCCGGGCTCGACGAGTCGCCGGCGGTGTCGTCGGGCGCGGTGACCAAGCCCCGGATGGAGCGCGGCTGGCGCCGCCAGCGCGAGGCCGCGGGCTCGCCGAACGCGGCGTACCTGCGCTGGCCCCACCCGCAGGGCTGAGGCAGGAAGAGCTGACGCAGAAAATCGCCGACCCGCGCGGGGCCGGCGATTTTCTGTGCGTGCTTACAGCAAACCGAGCAGTTGCAGGTCGCTGACGTACTTGGCGATGATCCGCGGCGAGATGTGCGGAATGTCCTTGTCCGGGCCGATTTTCGCGTCCTGAACCGCGGCACGGAACCGGTCGGTGGGCGCCATCGAGCCGTTGATCGGCCGCTCGGGCTTCTGGTAGTTGTGCAGCAGCGGCAGCAGCGAGGCGTTGCGCTGCTTTTCGGGCAGCCCGCGCAGGCTGGTTTCGAACCGCTGCAGCCAGTCGCCGTAGTCGTCGACGCGCCGGATTGCGCAGCCCGCGTCGATGAGCCAGTCGACGAACTGGTCCATCCCGATGCCGTCGTCGTACGGGTTCATCACGTGGAAGGTGCGGAAGCCGTCCGCGCTCTGGGCACCCAGCGTGGAGATCGCCTCGGCGATGAACTCCACGGGCAGCCCGTCGTAGTGCGCGCGCTGCCGGTTGCCGTCGGCGTCCAGCTCATAGAACGAGGCGGGCGCGATCCCGGTCGCGGCCAGGCTCAGCATCATCCGGGTGAACATGTCCGGGACATTGAGCTGGCCGGCGTAGGTGGTGTCGGCCAGGATCATGTCGCAGCGGAACACCGCGACCGGCAGCCCACACAGGTCGTGGGCCTCGCGCAGCAGCACCTCGCCGGCCCACTTGCTGTTGCCGTAGCCATTGGCGTAGCTGTCGTTGATCGCCCGCGTCGCGCTGATCTCGCGGATGTCGGCGTCCTCGGTGAACTTGCCCGGCTGGATCTGGTCGCCCACCCCGATCGTCGAAACGTAGGTGTACGGCTTGATCTTCGTCGTCAACGCGAGCCGGATCAGCTCGGCGGTGCCCAGCGCGTTCGGCCCGAACAGCTCGCTGTACGGCAGCACGTGGTTGACCAGCGCCGCGGGGTCGACGATCAGGTCGACGGTGTCGGCCAGCCGCTGCCAGGTCTGCCGGTCCAGGCCGAGGTCGGCCTCGCCCTTGTCGCCGGCGATGACCTCCAGGTGGTCGGCGGCCAGCGCCTGGTAGTGGGCCAGCAGCTTGGGGTCCCCGCTGTCGAAGGTCTTGTCGAGCCGCGCGCGGGCCTCTTCATCCGAGCGGGCCCGCACCAACGCGATCACCTTGCCGTCGACCAGGTCCATCCGCTCGAGCCATTCCAGGGCCAGGTAGCGGCCGAGGAATCCGGTTGCGCCGGTGAGCAATACGGTGCGCACCTCGGAGGTGGGCTTGGGCAGCTCGGGCGCGGACTCCAGAGTCGAGGCCTCCAGGAACTTGTCCAGCGTCAGCTCGGCGGCATGCACCTCGGTCGCTTCGCGCCCGTGCACCGAGGCGAAGCTGGGCCGCTTCGTGCCCTTGCGCTCGCCCTCGATGTAGGTGGCGATAGCGGCCAGGTCGTTGGCCGGGCTGACGATCACGCCCACCGGCACATCGACGTCGAAGATCTCGTGCAGCAGGTTGCCGAATGTCAACGCCGACAACGAGTCTCCGCCCAGGTCGGTGAAGTGTGCGTCCGGCGACACCTCGCTGCTCGCGGTGCCCAGCAGGGCGGCCGCGGCGCGGCTCAGCGTCTGCAGCACCGGCGCGTCGGCGCCGCTGCGGCGCAGCTCGCTCAGCTCGTTGGCCTGGCCCTCGCTCAGCTCGGCGTAGAGCTGTTCGAGGCGCTCGCCGTAGTGCTGCTTCAGCTTCGGCCATGCCAACTTGCGGATGCCGGTGAGCAGACCGTTCTCCACAGTGAAAGGCGTTGTCTCGATGAGGAAGTCGCGCGGCACCTCGTAGGACTGCAGCCCGGCCGCTTTGGCGACATCTTGCAGCGAGTCGGCGATCGCCGGCTTGAGCGCGTCGGAATCGAAACGCGCCAGCGCCTCTTCGGTAGGAACCACGACGGCCAACAGGTACGGGTGCGCGCTGTTGCCGTAGACGTAGATCTGCCGGACGAGCGGGCTGTTGCCGAACACCGCCTCCAGCTTGGCGACGGTGACGAACTCGCCCTGCGCCAGCTTCAGCACGTTGTTGCGGCGGTCGACGTAGACCACCTTGTTGGGCGCGACCTCGGCGACGACGTCTCCGGTGCGGTAGAAGCCGTCGGCGTCGAAGACGTCAGCGGTGATCTCGGGCCGCTTGTAGTAGCCGGGGAACATATTTTCGGTCTTGAGCAGTAGCTCGCCCCGCGGATACGGCCGGTCGGTGGAGAAGTAGCCCAGGTCCGGGACGTCGACCAGCCTGTAGTCGATGACCGGCGGCCGCTGGAATTCGCCGTCGAGCAGCACCATTCCGGCTTCGGTGGAGCCGTACCCGTCGACCAGGTGCATCTCGAGCAGCTCCTCGACCCAGGCCTTCAGCTCGGGGGAGGTGGGCGCAGATCCCGTCATCGCGAAGATGAACCGACCGCCCAGCTGGTACTGGCGCATGTCGTCCATAACTCGGACCGGGTCGTCGCCGCGATCCACCTGGCGCAGGTATTCGGCGTACAGCGTCTCCCAGATGCGCGGCACGAAGTTCATCTCGGTGGGCCGGACCAGCTCGAGGTCCTCGAGCAGCGTCGACAGGTCGCTGCGGGCGGCGAAGTACGCCGTGCCGCCGTTGCCGAGCGTGCCGTACAGGTTGCCGCGTCCCATCACGTGGCTCATCGGCATGAAGTTGAGGGTGATCGACGCGGCGGTCTCGCCGAACCAGTTGTGCCTGGACCGGTGCCACATCTTGCCGACGCTGCGCCGCGGATACATCGCGCCCTTGGGGGCGCCGGTGCTGCCGGAGGTGTAGATCAGCAGGGCGAGTTCGTCGTCGGCGACATCCGCCGCGGGCACCTCGGGCAGGGTTTTGCCGCGCTCGATCAGGTCGGCCAGCGACTCGACGGGCACGTCGGCGAGCTTCGCCCGGGCGCTCTCCACGGCCTCGCGCTCGTCGTCGACCTCGGGGTGGTAGTCGAATACCACCAGCTTGGCGGGCTGGTGCTTGGCGCTGCGGATCAGCTCGACGGCGCCCGGCAGCTGGTTGACGCTGGCCGCGAAGACGGTGGGCTCGGTCTCGACCACGATCGGCTGCAGCCCGGAAATGGACGCGCTCGTCTGCAGCGGGACCGCCACGGCCCCGATCTGCCCGAGGGCGATGTCGATGGTGGTGAAATCGACGCTGGTGAAGCCCAGTACGGTCACGCGGTCGCCGATCTGCACGCCGTCCTGGACCAGCGCGCGTGCCACGGCGTCCACGCGTTCGCCCAGCTCACGGTAGGTGATCGTGTCGAAGCGGGGGAGCACTCCGAGCACGGTGCGGCCGGTCTTGGCGTCCTTGACGAACTCGACCGCGCGCTGCCCGAGAGCCGGGCGGTCGGCGTAACCCTCGAGCACGGTCTGGATGATCTGCGGCAGTCGCAGTCCAGGCTGCTCAAGGGCCTCGGCGACGGCCGGGTCCGGTCGGGCGGCGGCGAACTGGGCGTCGTTGGCGGTGAGGTCGTCGACGCGGCGTGCGAGCCACTGTTCCTGAGTAGTAGTAGTCGACATAAACGATTCCCTTTTAACGCATAAGCACTAGATGAATGGGTCGCGCGACGTTGCGCTGATGCCAAAAACGTTAGCAAAACTAACGGTATTCCTCAATGGACTCGCCGTGGGTGTGATCTTGCACACCGGATCTAGAGCTCGCCCAGCAGGCCGGTCAGGGTGGCGACGCCCTCGGTCAGGAGCTCGTCGCTGATGGTCAGCGGCGGCAACAGCCGGATGACGTTGCCGAACATCCCACACGTCAACACGATGACCCCGGCCGCGTGGGCCGCCTTCGAAAGCGCTTCCGTCAGTTCGGGATTGGGCTCCGAACCGCCCGACTTCACCAGCTCTACCGCGATCATTGCGCCGCGGCCACGAACGTCCCCGATCCGGTCGTCGGCCGCCTGCAGCCGCAACAGTGGTTCGGTGATCAGCCGTTCCAGCTGCCGGGCCCGCTCGATCAGTCCGTCACTCTCGATGGTCTCGATGGTGGCCAGCGCCGCCGCACACGCGACTGGGTTACCGCCGAACGTGCCGCCCAAACCCCCGACGTGCGGGGCGTCCATGATCTCGGCGCGGCCCGTCACCGCGGAAAGCGGCAGCCCGTCGGCGATGCCCTTGGCGGTACAGATCAAGTCGGGTTGCAGGCCCGCCGGGCCCTCGTGCTCGCAGGCGAACATCGCGCCGGTGCGCGCGAACCCGGTCTGCACCTCGTCGGCGATGAACACCACGTCGTTTTTGCGGCACCAATCCAGCAGGGCGGGCAAAAATCCTTCGGCCGGGACGATGAATCCGCCCTCGCCGGCGATCGGCTCGATCAGGACGGCGGCCAGGCTGTCCGCGCCGACCTGGCTCTCGATGACCCGGATCGCCCGCTCGGCGGCCTTTTGGCCGTCGGTGGCCAACTCCTTGTCCAGCAGGCCGTCCCGATAGGGATAGGACAGCGGGGCCCGGTAGATCTCCGGCGCGAACGGCCCGAAGCCGCTCTTGTAGGGCATGGACTTGGCGGTGAGCGCCATCGCCAGGTTGGTGCGCCCGTGGTAGGCGTGGTTGAACGCCACCACCGCGGGCTTGCGGGTGTAGGCGCGCGCGGCCTTGACGGCGTTCTCGACGGCCTCGGCGCCGGAGTTGAACAGCACCGAGCGCTTTTCGCCGGAGCCGGGGGTGATCCGGTTGAGCTCCTCGGCGACGGCGACGTACTCCTCGTACGGCGTCACCATGAAGCAGGTGTGGGTGAAGTCGGCGACCTGCGCGCGCACCGCGTCGATGACCCGGGGCGACGAATTGCCGATCGTGGTGACCGCGATGCCCGAACCCAGGTCGATGAGCCGGTTGCCGTCGACGTCCTCGACGATGCCGCCGCCGGCGCGCGCGACGAAGACCGGCAGCGAGACGTTGACGCCGTGGGACACCGACGCGGCCCGGCGCTTGTTCAGTTCCAGCGATGTGGGACCGGGGATTTCGGTGACCAGGTGGCGAGTCTGCTCGAGGCTGGCCACGACGTCCTCCTCACCGCGGCGCGCGTGTCACGTCGCGCGTCAAGCCTATCTGGTTCCGCGCGAGTCAGCGGGGCCAGTCGTTGGCCCCCTGTGGTGCTGGCAGACTGGCCGTTACTGGTCGTTTCGAGCCCCGGAACGGGCGAATACGAAAGATAGGCGCAATGAATAGTTTGGTCATGTTTTTGCCGTTCGTGCTCATCATGGTCGGCTTCATTTACTTGCAGGGGCGCCGCCAGAAGAAGGCGATGCAGGCCACCATCGACCTGCACGACTCGTTGCGTCCCGGGGACCGGGTGCACACCACGTCCGGGCTTCAGGCCACCGTCGTCGCCATCACCGACGACACCGTCGACCTGGAGATTGCGCCCGGCGTGGTCACGACGTGGATGAAGCTGGCCATCCGCGACAAGATCCTGCCCGAGGACCCGGCGGAGCTCGGTGACGACGACGCCGCCGACGACTTGGAGGAATCCGACGGGCTGACCGACCCGGGCCGGTAGGTGAGGGGCACGTAGGCTTTTCTAGGCTCTCCCGGCACAAGAAACCGATTCTCAAGGAGATACGAGGAAAGTGGCATCGTCTTCGGCGCCGGTGCACCCTGCCCGATACCTGTCGGTGTTCTTGTTGCTGCTGATCGGCGTCTACCTGCTGGTGTTCCTCACCGGCGACAAGAAGGCCGCGCCCAAGCTCGGCATCGACCTGCAGGGCGGCACCCGCGTCACCCTGACCGCGCGCACCCCCGACGGCTCGCGCCCGAGCCGGGAGGCGCTGGCGCAGGCGCAGCAGATCATCAGCGCGCGGGTCAACGGGCTGGGCGTCTCCGGTTCGGAGGTCGTGGTCGACGGCGACAACCTGGTCATCACAGTGCCCGGCAGTGACGGCAGCGAGGCCCGCAACCTCGGGCAGACCGCGCGGCTGTACATCCGGCCGGTGCTCAACTCGATGCCGGCGCAGGCCGCCCAGCCCAAGCCGCCGGCCGAGGCGCCCGCGGGCTGCTGGGGCTGGCCGGGCGCCGGTTGGGGCCCG
>NZ_LZKK01000084.1 GCF_001672815.1 Mycobacterium sp. E796
CCGCGCCCGAGCTGCGCAGCTCACGCAGCTCCGTCTCGGCGGTCTGAAGGCTCGTCAGCGCCTTGGCGCCCATGGGATAACAGCGCCACTTACCCTCTTCTCGCACGACGGCAACGCCGAAGCCGTCCGGTGCGTCCGCGGACGGCCCTTGCGCTGGAGCGCGCTGTGCTCCCATGGGCGCCTACGCTAGTCGCTGACCAGCCCAACTGACCAGACGGAACACCGCCGCCCGACAAAAGTGTGCAAACCTTAGACAGTGGCGCACCCTGGATCCAAGACGCCCGTCTGCGTGCTCGGGCTGGGCCTGATCGGCGGCTCGATCATGCGGGCCGCCACCGCGGCCGGCCGCGACGTGTTCGGCTACAACCGATCGGTCGAGGGCGCGCACGCGGCCACGGCCGACGGCTTCGACGCCAGCACCGATCTCAGCCACACCCTGACCCGGGCCGCCGACAGCGGTGCGCTGATCGTCGTCGCCGTGCCGATGCCGGCGTTGGCGGGCATGCTCGCCCACATCAGCGAGCTGGCCCCCAGTTGCCCGCTGACCGACGTCACCAGCGTCAAGAGCGCGGTGCTACGAGAAGTGACCGCGGCCGGTCTGCTGGAGCGCTTCGTCGGCGGCCACCCCATGACGGGCACCGCGGACTCGGGATGGGCCGCCGGATACGCCGGACTGTTCACCCGGGCCCCGTGGGTCATCAGCGTCGACGACCACGTCGACCCCGTGGTGTGGTCGATGGTGATGACGCTGGCGCTGGATTGCGGCGCGCTGGTGGTACCGGCCAAATCGGACGAGCACGACGCCGCGGCGGCCGCCATCTCGCACCTGCCGCACCTGCTCGCCGAGGCGCTGGCGGTCACCGCGGGCGAGGTCCCGCTGGCGTTCGCGCTCGCGGCCGGCTCGTTCCGTGACGGCACCCGAGTCGCCGGCACCGCCCCCGACCTGGTCCGGGCGATGTGCGAGGGCAACTCCGAGCAGCTGCTCCCGGCCGTCGACCAAGTCATCGGGTTGCTGGCCCGCGCCCGCGACTCGCTGGCCAGCCACAACTCACTGGCCGACCTCATCGACGCCGGCCACGCCGCGCGGACGCGTTACGACAGCTTCCCGCGCTCCGACATCTTCACGGTCG
Source organism: Mycobacterium sp. E796 (assembly GCF_001672815.1). Lineage (GTDB taxonomy): Bacteria > Actinomycetota > Actinomycetes > Mycobacteriales > Mycobacteriaceae > Mycobacterium. The sequence goes on from NZ_LZKK01000084.1 coordinate 1,131, forward strand.
TCATCGGCGAGGAGAAGTGGCGCGAGGAACTGGCCGCCGCGGGCCGGGCGGGCGGGGTGATCAGATCCGCTCTGCCAAGCTTGGGTAATCCACAATGAAGCCGTCCTCGTCGACGCTCACGGTGGTGTCGGCGACGGGAGAGCGCAACTTGATTCCGTCGAGACGGCCCTCGCTGGTGTAGCTGACGGTCGCCGCGGTGACGTTCATGTCGGGCACGTTCACGTAGACCATGGGCAGCGTCACCGTGTCCGCCCGTTCGTGCAGCGCGAGGCGCCGGATCGGCAGCGCGTTGAAGAACGGGCTGAACACCACGTCGACGTCGAGCGCGCCGTTGTATCCGGCGCGCCGCTCCCCCTGGTGGTCGGTGATCAGCCACATGTTTTCCTCGTCGCGGGCGATGGAGAGCACGCGCTCGCGCTCGGCCAACGTCACGGTCAACCCGAGCCGCTTGGTGGCGCCGGTCTCGTCGGTCTGCAGGTCGTAGTAGGCGCCGAACGCCGGATTGGTCGGGGTGGCGGCGGCGACGATGCGCCCGTTAGCCCTCATCCGCTTGTTGGACAACTGGATTCGTACCGATTCCATGCGCGAGATGTCCTGTGCGCGCCAGGTCAACATCGCCTGCCATACGCGCCGGGCGGGGTCGGAGGGGGCCGTGTTCACTCTTCTACCGTAAAACTTGTCCACCGACGGCGGCACGTTTGTCGACAAGTGCGGTCGGCGTCACGTGGTCGCGCCGCCGTACCCGCCCGCGTAACCGGCCGGTACCGGGCGCCGACGCCCACACCGCGAGCGCCAACAGGCCGTCGAGGATCAGCGCCAATGCCGCCACCATCAGCGCGCCGACCAGCGCGAGGTGGAACTCGCGCTCCTTGATCCCGTCGATCAGGTATCGGCCCAGGCCGCCGAGACTCGCGTAGGCGGCGACGGTTGCAGTGGCGACCACCTGCAGCGTCGCGTTGCGCAGCCCGCCCAGGATCAGCGGCAGCGCGTTGGGTATCTCCGCGCGAAGCAGCACCTGCGCCTCCGTCATGCCCATCGCGCGGGCGGCGTCGACGACCGTCGGCTCGACGTTGGCGATGCCCGCATAGGTGCCGGCCAGCAGCGACGGGACGCCCAGCAACATCAGGGCGACCAGCGGCGGCCCCAAACCCAGCCCGAACAGCAGCACCCCCAGCAGCAGCACGCCCAGCGTCGGCAGGGCCCGCAGGCCGTTGACGGCGCCGACCACCAGGAGCGTGCCGCGCCCGGTGTGCCCGATGATCAGCCCGACCGGAACGGCGATCAAGGCCGACGCGCCCACCGCGATCGCCGTGTACTCCAGGTGTTCGAGAATGCGCGATGCCAGCCCGACGGGACCGGTCCAGTTGTCCGCGGTCAGGAGGTAGGACAGGGCCTGCTGCACGAAGTTCATCGCGCGCCGCCCACGACAGGGGCCACCACCGACCGGCGGCGCGGCGTGCGCCCGGCCCGCTCCCACGGCGTGGCCAGCCGGCCCGCCAGGACGATGAGCGCGTCGATGGCGATCGCGAGCACGAACAGCGCGATGATGCCGGCGACGATCTGATCGCTCTTGTCGGTCTGGTAGCCCTCGGTGAACCAGGTGCCCAGGCCGCCGATGCCGATCACCGAACCCACCGAGACCATCGCGATGTTGGTCACCACCACGACGCGCAGCCCGGCGACGAGCACCGGAATGGACAGCGGCAGTTCGACTTTCA
>NZ_LZKK01000085.1 GCF_001672815.1 Mycobacterium sp. E796
ATAGGTCAGGCGGAAACCGTGATCGGCGACCTGTCGAACCTCATCCCGTAGGATCCGCCTGCGCCGAACGTGCACTGGCGGAGGTGTTTTCGGCGATTTTCCGCCATCAGTGCACGTTCGGCGGAACGCTACGGGTCGCAGATGACGATCGGGATGGTCCGGTCCGTCCACGACTGATAATCCTCGAATGTGGGATACATGGCGACCATCTTGGGCCAGTACTCCTGGCGCTCGGCTTCGTTGGCGTCCCGGGCAGTCAGCGACAATATCTCATCTTTGATCTGCACGGACACGTTGGGATTTGACTTGAGGTTGAGATACCACAGCGGGTGCTTGTCGCTCCCGCCCCGCGATGCGCCCAGGATCACGCGGTCGCCCTCACGCAAATAAAGGAGCGGGCTCACTCGCGGTTCACCGGTCTTACGGCCGGTCGTGGTGAGTAACGCGACCGGAGCGTTCTGGAACGTGCCGCCGAGTTTGCCGTTGCTGCGCTTGTAAATCCACGTGTTGCCCTTGGCCATCCACTTCAGGAAAAGGTTGACCCACGGTGCGTTCAAAGCGCGTGGTTTTGATTTCGGCATGGCTGTGGATCCTACGGGCGTACTAGCGCTGAATGAATGGACGCAAACTGGCCCTGATGTGATGGATCAGCCCGTCGTCTTCCGGTATCACGAAGGTCTCGTCGACCCGCGACGCTACTCGCCGCCCGCCGAACGCGACCTTGGTCAGCACGTCGTACACCGCGCGCACCTCGTCGCCGGTGACGGTGTACTGCGGCGGCGTCGTGGCGCAGATGATGCGGTATTGCGGTCCGCGATTCAGGCTGCGCCGCAAGTGATTTCCGGAGAAACCGGATTTGAGGCCCACTTCGATTCGGGTGCAATCCGGCGCGAACGGGACGGCATCGGCGTCGTGGGTGACCAACGCGTCGATGTACGCCTGGGCCGCCGCGATGCGGTCGGCCTCGGAGACGCCCACTACTAGATGCGTTCGATAATGGTGCCGGTGGAAAGGGCACCGCCCGCACACATGGTGATCAGCGCGGTCGTCTGGTCGGTGCGCTCGAGCTCGTGCAGCGCGGTGGTGATCAGCCGGCTGCCGGTGCTGCCCACCGGGTGCCCGAGTGCGATGGCGCCGCCGTTCACGTTCACCCGGTCCATGTCGGGCTCGTGGACCCGCGCCCAGGACAGCACCACCGAGGCGAAGGCCTCGTTGATCTCGGTCAGGTCGATGTCGCCCATCTTCATGCCGGCCTTCTCCAGCACCCTCGCCGTCGACTGCACCGGGCCGTCCAGGTGGTAGTAGGGCTCGGCGCCGACGAGCGCCTGGCTGACGATCCGGGCCCGGGGCCGCAGCCCGAGCGCCTTGGCCTTGTCCTCGTCCATCCACAACACCGCGGCGGCGCCGTCGGAAATCTGGGACGACGTGCCCGCCGTGTGGATCCCGCCCTCGATGACCGGCTTGAGCTGGCCCAGGCCCTCCATCGTCGTCTCGCGCAGGCCCTGGTCGCGGGAGACCATGTGGCGCTCCCTGGTGGGCTGCTTCTGCTCGTCGAGCACCGGCGCCTCGATCGGCGAGATCTCCCGGTCAAAACGGCCCTCGTCCCACGCCCGCTTGGCACGCAGCTGCGACTGGAATCCCCAGGCGTCGATGTCGTCGCGGGTGATGCCGCGGCGCTTGGCGATTCGCTCGGCGGCGGTGAACTGGTCGGGCAGGTCGATGTCCCACGACTCGGGCCGCAGGATGCTGCGGTCGGGGCCGGCGTTGGCGCCGAGTCCGACGCGGCTCATGGCCTCGATCCCGCACGCGATGCCGACGTCGATGGCACCCGCCGCGATCAGACCCGCGACCAGGCCGTTGGCCTGCTGGCTGCTGCCGCACTGGCAGTCCACGGTGGTGGCGCCGACGTGCTCCGGCAGGCCGGCGACGAGCCAGCTCACGCGGGTGATGTTGTTCGACTGCTCGCCGTACTGGGTGACGCAGCCGCCGACGACCTGTTCCACGTCGCCGGCGTCGATACCGGCCTTTTCGACCAGTGCCTTTTGCACCGCGCCCAGCAGCTCGGTGGCGTGCAGACCTGAGAGCCAGCCGTTGCGCTTGCCGATGGGGCTGCGGGTGGCTTCGACAATTACCGGGTTACCCATGCCGTCAGGCTAGAACACGTTTCATTACTATGACAAGCGACGATGCGTCGGCGCCTTTTTTCTACGGTGGAGGCATGTTTTACTGGCAACAGAGCTCCACTAGGAGAGCTAGTGTCCTGGGATCGCCAGTCACTGGGGAAGTCGCAGAGCCAGTCGCAGGACCAGCATAGGGACCAGCAGTAAGGAGAAGTAGCGTGCCCAGCCCCAACCTTCCGCCCGGGTTCGATTTCACCAACCCGGACATCTACGCGGAGCGGATTCCCGTCGAAGAGTTTGCGGAGGTGCGCTCGACCGCACCGATCTGGTGGAACGAGCAGACCCCGGGCCACGGCGGCGGGTTCAACGACGGCGGTTTCTGGGCGATCACCAAGCTCAACGACGTCAAGGAAATCTCGCGGCGCAGCGACGTCTTCTCGAGCTATGAGAACTGCGTGATCCCGCGGTTCAACGACGACATCGCGCGCGAGGACATCGAACTGCAGCGGTTCGTCATGCTCAACATGGATGCGCCGCACCACACCCGGCTGCGCAAGATCATCTCGCGCGGCTTCACCCCGCGGGCGGTCGGGCGGCTGGAGGACGAGCTCCGGGAGCGCGCCCAGAAGATCGCCCGGGACGCGGCGGCCGCCGGTTCCGGGGACTTCGTCGAGCAGGTGTCCTGCGAGCTCCCGCTGCAGGCGATCGCCGGCCTGCTCGGGGTGCCGCAGGAGGACCGCGAAAAGCTCTTCCGCTGGTCCAACGAGATGACCGGAAATGACGATCCCGAGTATGCCGACATCGACCCCAAGACGTCGTCGTTCGAGGTGCTCAACTACGCGATGCAGATGGCCGCCCTCAAGGCGGAGAAGCCAGGCGACGACATCGTCACCACGCTGATCAACGCCGACATCGACGGGGAAAAGCTTTCCGACGACGAGTTCGGCTTCTTCGTGATGATGCTCGCGGTGGCCGGCAACGAGACCACGCGGAACTCGATCACGCAGGGGATGATGGCGTTCGCCGACTTCCCCGACCAGTGGGAGCTGTTCAAGAAGGAGCGCCCGCAGACCGCCGCCGACGAGATCGTCCGGTGGGCCACCCCGGTCACCTGCTTCCAGCGGACCGCTCTGGAGGACTACGAACTCTCCGGCGTGCAGATCAAGAAGGGCCAACGGGTGGTGCTGTTCTACCGGTCGGCCAATTTCGACGAAGACATCTTCGACGACCCCTACACCTTCAACATCCTGCGAGACCCCAACCCGCACGTCGGTTTCGGCGGCACCGGTGCGCACTACTGCATCGGCGCAAACCTGGCCAAGCTGACGATCAACCTGATCTTCAACGCCGTGGCAGACCACATGCCGGACCTGAAGCCGATCTCGGAGCCGGAGCGGCTGCGCTCGGGCTGGCTCAACGGCATCAAGCGCTGGCAGGTGGACTACACCGGTAAATGCCCGGTGGCGCACTGACAATGGACTTCGATCTCACCGCCGAGCAGCAGGCCGTCGCCGACGTCGTGACGTCGGTGCTGGACCGGGATCTTTCGTGGGAGGCACTGGTCAACGGGGGCGTGACGGCGCTCCCGGTGCCCGAACGCCTCGGGGGCGACGGCGTGCGTCTGCCCGAGGTGGCCACGGTGCTGACCGAAGTGGGCCGCCACGGCGCCATTACGCCGGCGCTGGCCACGCTGGGCTTCGGCGTGGTGCCCCTGCTCGAGCTGGCATCCGACGAGCAGCAGGACCGCTACCTGGCTGGGGTCGCAAAGGGCTCGGTATTGACCGCGGCGCTCAACGAGCCCGGCGCGGCGCTGCCCGACCGGCCCGGCGTCACGTTCACGGGCGGGCGGTTATCGGGCACCAAGATCGGCGTGCCCTATGCCGCGCAAGCGGATTGGATGATCGTCACCACCGACAGCGCGGTGGTGGTGGTGTCGCCCGAGGCCGATGGAGTGCGGCTGGTGGGCACGCCGACGTCGAACGGTTCGGACGAGTACACGGTCACGTTTGACGGTGTGGCGGTTGACGACTCGGACGTGTTGGCGGGTGCCGAGATTAACGGGCCGCGCCGGGTCAACCAGCTGGCGCTGGCCGCGGTGGGCGCGTTCGCCGACGGGTTGGTGGCCGGGGCGCTGCGCCTGACCGCCGACTACGTCGCCAACCGCAAGCAGTTCGGCAAGCCGCTGTCGACGTTCCAGACGGTGGCGGCGCAGCTCGCGGAGGTCTATATCGCCTCGCGCACCATCGATTTGGCGTCGAAGTCGGTGGTGTGGCGGCTGTCCGAAGGGCGTGACGCCGATAGCGACCTGGACGTCCTGGGTTACTGGATAACGTCGCAGGCGCCGCCGGTGATGCAGACGTGCCATCACCTGCACGGCGGCATGGGCATGGACATCACGTATCCCATGCACCGGTACTACTCCACGATCAAAGACCTGACCCGCCTGCTGGGCGGGCCCTCTCTTCGCCTTGACCTGGTGGGAGCGCAATGTTCATAGACCTGACCCCCGAGCAGCGACAGCTGCAAGCCGAACTGCGGGAATACTTTTCGAACCTGATCTCGTCCGACGAGATGAAGGCGATGGAGCAGGACCGGCACAACGAGGCCTATCGCGCGGTGATCCGGCGGATGGGCAAGGACGGAAAGCTGGGGGTGGGGTGGCCAAAGGAGTTCGGCGGCTTGGGCTTCGGCCCGATCGAGCAGTCGATCTTCGTCAACGAGGCGCACCGGGCCGACGTGCCGTTGCCGGCGGTGACGCTGCAGACCGTGGGTCCGGTTCTGCAGCAATTCGGCAGCGAGGCGCAGAAGAAGAAGTTCCTGCCGGCGATCCTCGCCGGTGAGGTCCATTTCGCGATCGGCTACACCGAGCCCGAGGCGGGCACCGACCTGGCGTCCCTGCGGACCACCGCGGTGCGCCAGGGCGACGAGTACATCGTCAACGGCCAGAAGATCTTCACCACCGGAGCCCATGACGCCGACTACATCTGGCTGGCCTGCCGCACCGATCCGGAAGCCGTGAAGCACAAGGGCATCTCGATCCTGATCGTCGACACGAAGGACCCCGGATACTCCTGGACTCCGATCATCCTGTCCGACGGCGCGCACCACACCAACGCGACGTATTACAACGACGTTCGGGTGCCGGCCGACATGCTGGTCGGCGAGGAGAACGGCGGATGGCGGCTGATCACCACACAGCTCAACAACGAGCGGGTCATGTTGGGCCCCGCTGGCCGCACCGCCGGCATTTACGACCGGCTGCACGCCTGGGCGTCCAAACCCGGCGGCAACGGTGTCACGCCGATCGACCACGAGGACGTCAAGCGGGCGCTCGGGGAGATCTATGCGATGTGGCGGATCAACGAGCTGCTGAACTGGCAGGTCGCCGCGGCGGGCGAGGACATCAACGTGGCCGACGCCGCGTCGACGAAAGTCTTTGGCACCGAGCGCATTCAATACATCGGCCGACTCGCCGAGGAAGTCGTCGGCAAGTACGGGAACCCGGCGGAACCGGACACCGCCGAGCTATTGCGTTGGCTGGACTCGCAAACCAAGCGAAACCTGGTAATCACCTTCGGTGGAGGCGTCAACGAAGTGATGCGTGAAATGATCGCCAAGGCTGTTGCGGCCGACCACCTTCACCGTGATCAGCCCGTCCTCCACCGCCGTCACTTCACCGGAGA